>CAMLSW010000088.1 GCA_946484195.1 uncultured Clostridia bacterium | reverse complement strand
ATTATAGACTATGTGATGTTAAAATTTTATTATCATAAAATTTTATAAATTCTAATGAATTTGCGTGCGTTGCCCGTTCTTCAAAAAGTATAAAACCCCCAGCCTCACCCTTGCAAGCAAGTTCGGCTTCCGATAATATAACAGTTCTTTCAATCATAAAATTCAATTTGTTTAAGTTTTACTATCTCGTCTTTATATATGAAGTCAAACTTGCAATTAATTTGTAAACTAATCCATACAACAATATAGTATTTATTGCCATCAACTTTCCCTTGCAAGCAAGTCCTATTTTGCGATTTTTAAAATTTTATTAGTATGAAATTTTATAAATTCTAATAAATTTGCGTGCGTTGCCCGTTCTTCAAAAAGTATAAAACCCCCAGCCTCACTCAAAAACAACTAAAGTTGTGCTTGGTTTGGCTTTCGATATTAGTTTAACGCTATCACTTAGTCTAAACAATTCTATTAAGGTTTTATAATCTATTTCCTTACATTTTAGTAAGAATTTATTTATAAACTATTTATCAAAAACAATATCCTAGTTTTTGTTTGTGCTACCAAAACCTTTATCACCTCTTGATGATGGTATTTTTAAAAGTTCATCATAACTTAGTGTCTTTACTTTCATTTTCTCAACTCTATGAATAACGCCTTGAGCAATTGCCTTTTTTGTACTATATAAAAGTATTTCTTTTGGCAAATCATACTTATCTCTAAGTTCTTTTTCTTCTATGTTTGATATAATAAGAGTATTTTTGGTAGAATTATAGATTGCAATTTTTATCTCCCCTCTATATCCGCTATCAATAATACCTGCATTTCGCTTTATTCCCTTAGAGCCAGTGCTTGAGCGCTCTTCAATCTGCATATAAAACTTCGGGCTTGACGCCCAAGCAATACCAGTTGGAACAAGTTTTGTTTCAGTCGGCTTGATTTCAATATAGTCATCATCAAAACAGGCGTACAAATCATACCCTGCATCCTCTTCTTTTTTGTTTGGCAAGATTGCCTTTTCGTTTACCTTTGCAAAGTAAACATTTCTTTTGCATAAAAAGTATTTCATATTCCACCCTTTTAAAGTTTTCTTAGTAAGATTATAATATAATTGTCATAAAAAACAAAACTAATTTAACAAATTCTTTATACTAAATAATTTTTAGACTGGCTTTTTATCTACTAATCGGTTTTAAGTTTTTATATTTTCAAAAAAGATAAGAAAACTATATTTCTTATCTTTCTCAACAAATTGTATTTTACTAAAATATTATTCTAAGATATTTTTATTCCGCTGACACTCACCGGCAAAAACCAAATATTCAACGATTTTTTAAGTGTATCTAGTTGTTATAAAAGTATCTTTTTTTACTTATTAAAATTTAACTTTTTATAAATTTTATTGTCACTGACCCACATCATAAACTTTATATTTAAAACTCTTTATCCAATAACTCTTACTGGCAAGATGAGGTATAAAAACTCGTCTTCTTCGGTTGGAACGATGACACAAGGTGTGGATGGGTTGTTGAAACAGAGTTTAACAAATTCATTTGTATTGACTCTCAAACTCTCTAGGTAATATCTAGGATTGAAAGAGATTACAAGGTCTTTTCCAGATACAGAAACAGGTATATTTTCCTTTAAGTTTCCAAGTTCTGAGTTAGAGGTTATGCAAAGATTGCTCTCTTTAATATCAAACTTGACATAGTTACTACTGCTAGCACGCGAAAGAAGAGTTGCTCTTTCAAGAGCTTGTTCAAACTGCTCCTTATTGACAATGACGAAGGTCTCAAAATTGACAGGTATAATCTGTTTATAGTTGATATAATCGCCCTCAAGAAGTCTTGATGTAACTTTTGTATCGCCGAGGTCAGCCATAATGGTATACTCACCAACATATATGTTGATTATCTCGTCGCTATCTTCAATCATCTTTGAAAGTTCGTTCAAACTTCTTGCTGGAACAACGATTGACTTTGTCATATTTGACTTAATAATTTTTTTGACGCGTGCAAGCCTATATCCGTCAAGGGCAACCACGTTAAGCTCATTATTATTAATATCAAACAGCACACCTTTCAAAATTGGACGCGAATCGTCAAGTGCAACTGCAAATATACTCTTATTGACGCAAGTTTTGAAATCTTTTTGGCTTATACCAAAATACTCTTTACTCTCAACATTCTTAAAACCAGGATATTCCACAGGATTATAACATTGTATTACACTTTCGCTGTCCTCATATCTGATTGTAAGTTGATTTTTGTCGTTCACCTCAAGCTCAATCTGAGTGTTTGTAAGTTTTTTCACAAACTCAGTGATAAATCTTCCGGGCACAACTGTTTCGCCCTCTTGTCTAACTTCAGCTTTAATCTTTTTTTCAATTGTAAGCTCGGTATCAGTGGCAGACATTATAAGAGTGTTCTCTTCAGCAATAATCTTTATTCCCTCTAAGATAGGATTTGCAATCTTGTTTGAAATGGCTTTACTAACTCTTAAAAGCCCTTCTGAAAGTTCTAAACCTTGACAACTAACTATCATAATTTTCTCCTATATTTTTCTTTGTAAGTATTATAGCACGTTGTCACAAATAAATCAACTTTTTTTGCATTTAAAACTAAACTTTTTTACATAATTTTTACCTCCATTAAAAAAATAATATAATATT
>CAMLSW010000087.1 GCA_946484195.1 uncultured Clostridia bacterium | reverse complement strand
GCGAAGAGATAGGCATATCACAAGCACAGGTCTCTCGTCTTGAAAAAAGTGCCTTGAAAATCTTAAAAAACTTTTTGGTATAACCAACCAAATGTTGACCATCCGAGCAAACTTAGTTTGGATCAGTATTCGCGAACCAAATGTTCGACGATTGTCCGCCAAACTTAGTTTAGAGCATTGTCCGATTGTGTGCGTTGTAGGTTTATACTTTATTTTCGCTCTCAAGCCCAGGGGCTTGGCGACGTGTCCGCTTGAGTATATTTTGAGTTTAAACTTTATTTCCGCTTTAACATACATAAAAGAGTTGACACAAGTCACACCGCTCCGCGTTCGCGGACGTTTCACCCGCTCACACTCCGCTCATCTCTTCGAACCGAGTTTATCAAAAAACAACCACCTCTCTTCGCCCCCTCGCTCCACCGCCGAAAGACCTAAACGACCTTTCGGCAGTTCCGCTCATCTCTTCAAACATAAGGAATTGCACTATTAGGTCACCGATATAATTATACTATTATAAAAACTTATCCACATAGCCGTGTTTTTTAAATTACCAAAAACGAAGAAATTGCACTCAAAATCCGGAGACAAGGCTTTCATTGTCCTTAGTCGCATTTTTTGGCAACGGAACTCGGTTAAGAAAGGTACAACAAGATTTTAAAAAATTTTTTTTAAATATAGTTGAAATACAGATAAAAACGTGAAAAAGTGGCAAAATACAAGCGAGAAACAAAAACTTTTAAAAATTTTTTAAATTTACGTCAAATGAGTTGACAAAAAATGCGGGGGGGGTACAATAAGGTATCCTTATAAAAATGAAGAAAAATTTGTCCACATGAGGCAAAATTTCCACAAGGGATGAAATTTTAATTAAAAGAGGAGGTACCAATGTCTTTAAGAGTGAAGTTGGTATCAGCAATAATTGCGATGATACTAATGCTCGGTGTAATGCTAACAGGTATACTAGCCGCACAACAGCAAACACTGACCATGACAGGAAGCGTAACATTTAATATTGCAGACAAAAGTCTTTATGTAAAGCAGGTTAGAATAAAGCAAGATAATAATTCAGACCCGCAAGTTGTTTCTGACTTTTTACCAGGCTATATAAATGGTGAGTTTGATATGAATATAGGTGAGTTTACAGGAGTAAATAGCAATACTCTTGGTTCATTTGCCTTATACTTTGATATAATCAATGCGACTGATATCCAGTGGGCAATAAAAAATGTAACTTTAAGTGAGCAGTTGCAGACTGAGAATGTATCGGTAAGTTACAGTGGAGTGATAGAAGTAAATGAATTGACCGATACCGACTCTGACGGTTATAAAAACTTTGACCCAGCAACAAAAGAGGCTGACGGAACACTTATACTCATAATAACCGCACCAAACTCAAGCAGTATTAATTTAAGTGGAATAACAATCACACTATATAAATATGTAGAAGAGACAGTTTACGAAAGAGTCGACGAAGACGGCACACCAAACCCAGACGGAGACTATATCCTTTTTGGATATTATCCACAAACAATCAAAGCCTCTAATGTGACAATAGATACAAACTCAACTGATAGTAGAGGATACTACTTAGGTAGTGATGGAGAATACTATGCAGCGTTAAGTGCTAATCCATATAATACAAGTTACACTTTTTCAGATGGAACAACAATAACAAGCGGAACTACCTATTATTTCAAGGTGGAACCATTATTATGGCGAATACTAACAGAGGACTACAACGGACAAGGCACAGCCTTAGTAGTAAGTGATAAAATCATAGATGCAATGGCATATCAATCAAATTATACCCGAAACGGATATTATTATGCAACTGACGAAGACGGAACAATACTTGTAGATAATTCAGCGACAGTAGGACAAGGAGTAGACAGCAATTATCAAGTATATGCTAATAACTATGAATATAGCGAAGTGCGAGCATTTCTCACTGGAGAATTTTATAACACAGCATTTACTGAAGCACAAAAATCAATAATACAACTGACGACTGTAGACAATAGTTTGGAATCAACTTTAAATTATGGCGGACAGTATGTATGCGAAGATACAAAAGATTATGTATTTCTATTAAGCATGGCAGAGGCTCATAATACAGATTATGGATATCAAGAAGATGGTGTAACAGATCCAAACAAAGCAATAACTACAAGTGATTATAGCCGAGCCAACTACGCATACACATATACAAGTGGGACCTATACAGGAACTGGTAGGGCGTGGTTGCGTTCTCCTAATGATGGTGGTATTGGTAGTGGCGCGTGCAACATCTACGATGGTTCTTGGAGCAATGGTTTTGTCTACCGTGGTTATCTCGGCGTCGTTCCCGCTTTGCAAATTCAACTAGGTTGAATTTGACTAATCTTTTTAATCTTGCGACGTGGTAAGGATCAGGTGCTTTGCACCCCTTACTATCGTCAACAATAAACTTGAACGTAGAAAATATCAGTAAAAATCCTTATGAAAAATTTTTAATTTAAAACATATCCGATTTAAAATGGGGTGCACCCCAAAAGTTAGACAACTTTAGGAGATTCACTTCAAAATAATATCATAATAAATTCACAACAAAATTTCTTATTTTCTCTTGACAACGGCTGACTAAATATGTATAATACCCATGTATGCTTCGTTGTCGGAGGCAATGCTTTTGATTGTGCGTTTGAGTTTTTATAAATTCGCAAGTTCAAAAAATCGTGCTTTTAAATAAAATGTTTCGTTTAAAATATGATTGTTTGAAAAAAAGTTGTGTTTAAATTAAACTCTTTCAGTATGCGGTGAAATATTCATCGGAAAGCATAAACAAACAACAGGTGATTTGCAGTCGGTCTTGTTTAATT
>CAMLSW010000086.1 GCA_946484195.1 uncultured Clostridia bacterium | reverse complement strand
ATAAACAGTATTTTAAGTCAAGAGGATGATGTGGTACGAGAAGATGCATCTAAAAAGCCAATCCAAATTTTATCAACAACAGAAAATGAAAATTCTGACGTTAATGATACAAATCCAGATATAAATGATTAGTAAAAAATATGCCTTAATATGGCATATTTTGTATTATGTATGTCATACAACATACTATATATAGTACTAAGAAGTTAATTTCGCTTTTAGGTTATCTAGGATTTTGCTTTCTAACCGCGAGACTTGAACTTGAGATATTTTAAGTTCTTTTGCTATCTCACTTTGAGTTTTGTCATAGTAATACCTTAATATGATGATTTTCCTATCGCGCTCGTCCAGCTTTTTGACCACCTCTTTTAATGCGATATCATCAATCATTTTTTGGTTTACATCTTCTTGAGGTTCTATTCTATCTATAATGCTTGACGACTCTGCATCGTCTTCAAGTGGCGAATAAATTGAAATAGGCATCTTAGCCGAGTCCATCGCCATAATTATATCTTGCTCCTCCACTTGAAAGTGTTTTGCAAGCTCTTCTATAGTTGGTTTTCTCTGGCTCTTCTCATAAAAATCTAAAATGTATCTATTTATTTGTAAATTTAAGGTTTTAAGCGCTCTTGAGACCTTTATAGCACCATCATCTCGCATAAAGCGTTTTATCTCGCCAATTACCATAGGTACAACATATGTCGAAAATTTTACACCAAAACTTGAGTCAAAGTTCTTTATTGCTTTTAAAAAACCTATGCAACCTATCTGATATAGATCGTCATACTCTACGCCTTTATCTTTGAACCTCTTTATAACGCTTTTGATAAGAGGCGAATTTTCCTCTATTAACTGAGTTTTTGCTTCCTGACTTCCGTTTTGGGCTTCTTTTACAAGTTGTAAAACCTTTTCGTTATCAAGAAGCATCACTCACCTGCACTACGCCAGAAGATATCTGCTTATACATAGTGACACTTAGTCCTTTACCTTCATTATGTTCTACTTCCACTCTATCCATAAAACTTTCCATAACTGAAAAACCCATACCACTGCGTTCTTCGCTTGGCTTTGTAGTATAAAATGGCTCCCTTGCCTTATCTATATCTTTTATCCCTATACCTTGGTCTTTTACGATAATTTTTACCATATCCCCCTCTATCTCGCACCGAAGCGTAACGCTTCCGTTGTGTTTTGGATAGGCGTGTACAACACAATTGGTAACCGCTTCAGAAACAGCCGTTTTAATATCACCTATCTCATCAATAGATGGATTGAGTTGCACGCAAAATCCTGCAACGCATAGCCTTGCAAAACTTTCATTAATAGAGATTGCTTTGAATGTTACTTCCATAAAATTCGAATTTTTCATTTCCCTCTCCTTATACAATTTTTGGCATTATTTCATATAAGCCTGTCATCTTAAATATCTTTTCGGCGTGCTTTGATGGATTGCATATGAAAATTGGTATTTGTCTTGATTTCATCTTCTTGTACCTGCCTATCAACACGCCAATGCCCGTGCTGTCCATAAATTCTAGCTCTGATAGGTCTATAATTATTTGATTAAAATCATTGCCTGAAAAGATTTTATCTAAGTAAAGCCTTGCGTGTGATGCGCTATGCTCGTCAAGTTCTCCGCACATCAAAACGTAAAGCGTTTTATTATATATCTTGCTCTTAATATGCATACATTCGCCCCCTTTGTATGAAACAAATATAACACATAAAAAATTGCAAAAATAAAGCACTTTTGTTGAAAAAAGATGTTTAATAGCTTCTTTTGTAGACATAAAAAAATGTCATCACTAAGATGACGTTGTCTTTATAGATTATTGAATTGTCTAAACCTTCTCTTTAGGAATAAAATTTAAGTTTGCCTTAATTGCCTGCTCCTTACCTTTTTTATATGGTATATAGTAAATCTTACCATCTTTACGGAACTTTGAACCTGTTGCAAAAAATATGAATTTAACATTGGCGCGTTTACATTGTTCAGACAAGTTTTTAACCCAATCATAATCACAAACTCGAGAATTTTTGTAGTTTTCACCGCTACAATAAACCTCTTCTATAAGCCCTGTTTTTAAGTATTTACTCAAATCAATTTTTTCTAACATTGGTGAAACTGTTAAAACTCTATGCTTTAATGGTAGCGCCAAAAATATTGGAAGTCGCTCGTCCGCCCTCTTTTGATTTTCAACAGTAAGTACTATCTCAACATTTTCATAGCTGTCCCCCCAATCGCTTGGCAAACATTGCACAATCCTATAGACTCGCTTGGTAAAAAGTGAAAACTTAACATTTCTCCTAGCTTTTATAAAGTCCCACACATCACTTCGCCAGACATCTGCCTCTTCAATGAAAAAGTCAGAGGTCAAACATACAGACAAGTGGCTTCCATCTTTCACTTTGAAATTATGATATCTATCCTTTTTAATAGGCAAATCAAAGTCGGATGTTTTATGTACAAAATTAGAATCCACATCCCTTTGCTTATCAAAAGAAAACATATAACAGTTTAGACAGCCCTCGCTATATTTATGACATCCGTGCCACGGGTTCCACATTCCGCTATTCATAACTTTATTATAGCATATTTGGGGAAAAGTTTAATATGATTTTAAAGCATTTTGACATTTTCAATTTTAAAACATATGCTATTTATGTAGAGTTTTGGAGCGAATTTTAGTTTGTAAGGCTTATTCTAAATATAAAATAAAAAAATTATAAAAAAATAAAAAAATTTTAGAAAATTCCTTGACATAATATTTATTTTATATTAAAATATCCTTGCAAACTTGCTTGCGGGGTGTAGCGCAGTTGGTAGCGCGCGTGGTTTGGGACCATGAGGTCGGGAGTT
>CAMLSW010000085.1 GCA_946484195.1 uncultured Clostridia bacterium | reverse complement strand
TTGATATATTAATTAATATTTATTTAATCTAAATATCAAAATTTTGTTTTAATTTATTAAATAAAAAAATTTAAACTAATTTTTATAACCACGCCTCTGGACAGGTACGCTTACTTTTAAACCATTCGGTGTCGAGAAGCCTTAAATTATTATTACTAAACATCAGTTTAATTTGTCCGTCTGTAACCGTGAAAACAATGTTGCCATTCATTGACTTCACCGTTGTGCCACTTTCAAACTCGTCTTTTGGCGTATAGCTATCAACCATTGTTGTCACATAGACGTTCTTTGTGTATGGTGCAACGTTGTCAATAAACTCCTGCGTTGGAAATTGATTGTCATTTTCATCAGTATACTCACTTGTTCCCGCACAACAACATACTACGACGTACTCTGGTGTTATCGCCTCCATAAGCTCAGGGCAACTAGAGGTTTTTGAGCCGTGATGCCCAGCCTTATATAATACGCAGTGTGGCAGTCCTCCGTGATTTTCTTCATAGTAAGTCACTAGGCGTTTCTCACCCGCTGTCTCAAGGTCGCCTGTGAAAAGATAGTGATTGTCACCTTGATTGATCATAAGACAAACTGAGTAGTTATTCTCAGAACTGCTAGTATTTTCATAATAGTAGCTATAAAGTATCTCCATATTGACATCTTCAGAAAGCTGTATAACTCTGCTTGCGCCATTTTCTTCGTTGTAGCACTCAAGCGCAGTCCAGTGATTAGCGCCCTCGGCTATCTCATTGTCGCGGGCAGCTCTGTACCTTCCAACAATTGTCCTTGATGAGCCTGAACTGTTTGTAAGAGGAAAATCTATTATATTTTCAACTTTATAATGCTCAAATATTCCTGTATAGTCTGCTGTGCTACAAAATGCGGCAATATGGTCGGTATGACCGTGCGTTGCTATAACATACTCAAGAGTGTTATCTGTCACATATTTATCAATGTAACTTATAAGCGTTGGTGCAGATGAATACTCTGAGCCGGCATCAATCAAAATATCATTGTCACCGCACTGAATTAAGATGCTGTCACCAGTGTAGATATTCCCAAGTTCCATAAAATGTATGGAAAGGTCGCCATTTTTAATAACTTCGTCGTCTATGCCGGTTTCACCACCATCACCACCGGTCTCTCCACCAGGCACATTCTCTTCCAAAGTTTCGCTGACAGGTGCGTCCTCTACAAATACATAATAGACAAAACCGCCACCAAAACCAATTGCAATTAAAAGTAGGGACAGCACAAAACCAAACAAACCTTTAATTATTTTCATCTGTCACCTCACCTTCGCTCGCCGCAACGACAATAACAATCCTATATCTCTCTATGTTTTTATATCTTATATCGTCAACGGTATACTTGATATAATAACTGCCCTCTTCCATATTATTAACATTGCTCTCGGCAGTGATTTTGCTAGATACATCCTTGCCAAACGATATTGCCTTTGCGCCTTCGTCCTCGTAAACCTGACCAACTTGAATTGTGACCGTCCTTTCGCCAATTATCTCAAAGGTGTCATTTCTTGTGATATGCTTTGCAGTAAAAAAGCCACCTACTATAGCTCCTGCAATTAGTACGAGCAAAACTATAAACTTTAGACTTTTCTTAGCTTTTCCTTTTGCCATAACTCTCCTTTTAAAAAGAATTAATTAAATCTGCCTTCTAATTTGTTTAATTTATATGTTTTTAGCCCAAACACCGTGAAGATTGCAAAGTGAATATACGCTGACAAGGCTTTCGTCAGTTAAAGTAAACTTTGCTCTAGGTTGGTCATTTGGTTGAAGTTCTTTCACATAATAACCCTTATCTGTAAGCGCTATGATATGACTGATATAGTGCTCCTCTGTCATAGGATGAGGCACCTCGCCAACAGTCACGATGACTACATTTCCATCAACGCTTACAACAGGCATATGTTTTTCTACTGCGCCATCGCTAGAAGCCGGAACAAGCTCTTCCATAAAAGTACCACAGCACATTAAAGGTACACCTTTGTCTACAAGTTTTACAACTGTGTTTCCGCATATTTTACATTTATATATTACAAGTTTTTTCATAAAGTCCTCCTAAACTTAAATTTATTGTATCACAAAACATCTCCTTTTCAAAATAAATTAAAAATTATTTAATCACTTTTTCTTTGACAAAATTTTATGGTTTTGCTAATATATTGATATAAGAGAGGTGAATATGGAAGAAAATTTAAATAATGTTCCAAATGAAAATGAACAAAATAACACCCCTGTTGACACTAAAGTTAAAAAGCCTAAAATGTACCTTATTTTAAAAATAGTCGCAATCATTCTTTTGCTTGGCAGTTTGACTATGATAATACTGTCTTTTACCCTGGGCGATGAAATGGATAGTAATTTTGGCTTAAGGATGGGCGGATTTTTATGCCTTCCTATCTGTGTCTTTTTGATGTTTATTGCCTTTTTGCCAAATATCCAAAGGGCTATGATTAAGACAAATAAATATGTGGTAGATAAAAATAAAGAGGACTTAAAGGACATCTCTCAGCAAAGTGGTGAGATATCAGCCCTTGGCGCAAAAGAAGTTGCAAAATCAGTAACAAAAGGCGTAATGGAAGAAGTTTATCCTGATAACAATTTAGCAGATAAAAACGAAAAACAAATATTTTGCAAGCATTGCGGTCAAAAGATTGATGCCGATAGCAAATTTTGCTCTCATTGTGGAAAAGAACAATAAAAACTTTGTTTAATTTGTGATTTTTGTGATAATTTTATTTACTTTTGATAAATTAAGTTAATTAAATAACAATTTAACATTAAAAAAGAAGTTTAATAGACATTATTCAAATTTTAAACTTCTTTTTTTGTTGATTTACTATGTTATTAGTCTATAATATCGGAAGCCGAACCAAGCACAACTTTAGTTGTATTTGAGTGAG
>CAMLSW010000084.1 GCA_946484195.1 uncultured Clostridia bacterium | reverse complement strand
AATATAGACTATGTGATGTTAAAATTTTATTATCATAAAATTTTATAAATTCTAATGAATTTGCGTGCGTTGCACGCTCATCACAAAGTATGTAAAACCATCAGCCTCACTCAAATACAACTAAAGTTGTGCTTGGTTCGGCTTCCGATAATATAGACTATGTGATGTTAAAATTTTATTATCATAAAATTTTATAAATTCTAATGAATTTGCGTGCGTTGCACGCTCATCACAAAGTATGTAAAACCATCAGCCTCACTCAAATACAACTAAAGTTGTGCTTGGTTCGGCTTCCGATAATATCACAATAGCGACCTAATTCCACAAAGCGCAAGCAATGCCTAAAATTTTTCTTTACAAATTTTCTTTTATATGATACACTTGTATCACCTTATTTTATCAAATATATTGATTTTTTAAAACAATATAACAGCAAAATTTGCGATTGTTATAAAAGGAGTTAAAATGTATCAAATTAACGTGCCTCAAAAACGTATGTTTGTTAAAGATTATATCACCACCGCCTTTTTCCAACTGCTTGAGAAAAAGGACTTTGACAAAATCACAATATCCGAGATTATAGAGCGTGCGGGCGTCAGCCGTATGGGCTTTTATTGCAATTTTTCAAGCAAAGAGAGCATCGTTGAAAACTTTGTTTTAGAAAAATTCAAGGAAACGGTCGACGAGATTACAGCCTCACGCAAACTTGATTTTCAAATTGATAAAATTATGATAACAACGCTTGTTAATTTCAAGAAGTTTGCCTGCTATATAAAGCTTTTCTTAGACAAAAACCTTGACGCTCTTCTTTATAACTGTTACCATAAAGCCTATTACAGCCTATACAATGGCTCAAATAATGCAAAAAACACCACAATTCGCGATTACTCCAACGAGATGTTCATTGCAGAACTATTCAATCTTGAAATGTGCTGGGTACGAAAAGGAATGAAGGAGTCGCCTGAGGAGCTTGCCCGCATCTATTCACTCATTCTCAAACTCCGTTGTAACGCTATTTAAACTGCTGGATACATAATTAACAAATTTTTATTGCAACCAATCTCTATCAGTTGTATCGTTCCATATATCTTTTAAGAGTTTATCTTCAACTTGGGCATTATTTTTAAAATCTTCATCATTGCTAAAGATAATCCTTTCTTTTGTTTGTGAATTATAAAGACTAATTACAAGTTTCTTGTTTTTATCATACACAAGTTCTACGGCATAATAAGTGCCGTTATATTCAAATTGCATTTCGCCGTAATTATGTAGTGCTTCAATATATTCATTAAAGTCAGGCTCAAAAGGCTTACCTTCGCTATAAAGTTTTTTCGCTTTGTTTAATGAAATTAAGTTAGGATATAACACAGCCTTTGGATTTATATCTGTAAAATGATTATTTTTCCATTTGCAATATGGACAATCACCTTGCTCGTAAATATCTTTTTTTATTATTTTCCCACAAACCGAACAAGGTTTGTCAAAAATTTCATTGTAAATACTTTTGCTATCCATAATATTCCCTTTTAATGCCCTTTTATTAACTAAATTGTTAAATTTACTAGGTAAAAATACGAAAACATTGCATATTGGATTATGGTACAGTTTAAATTGATATGTTTAAAAGTTTTTTATATATAACTCGGGTCTTCTACCTTGTCCCAAATATTTCTTACATACTCATTTCCAATTTTAGCATTTTTAATAAAATCTTCTTTATCTTTAAAATATTGAATATTATTAGGGCGTGCGCACCATTGTTATTGATGCGGGGCATGGCGGATTAGATGTCAAGTTAGTACAGTATTTTTATACAGTTTAAAAGTAAACGATTAATTTTTCAGCCACAAAGAAAAAAACATATCAAATGATATACTTCAGAGTTTTGACAAATAGAATTTTATTAATTGTTAAGTAAAACATATATACTTTAAATTATTGCATATTTTTATATATTGTATCCATATTATTTTAGTTTTTCTACAGCTTGGACAGATCAGTTTGATATTCTTATTTATATAGTATTATGTCGGCATTTAGCACAAAGTGGTGCCAAGTTTAAGTTGTACTTATTAATAATTTTTTTAGTCTTTTTATATACATCATAAAGAAAAGCTGCAGAAGGATAATGTCCAATATTGTTATACGGTATATAAGGGGATAGCATTGGCATACATCCACACTTACAGATTTCCTCAACTGCTTTAAGAGTATCTTTTTTACTTTCTAAACCAACAATCAAACCAGACCTTACATTTTGAGAACCAAAGATTTCACTGGCAATTTTCAAGAAATAAAAATAATTATCTTTACCTAATTTGTATTTTTCAGGGCAATATTTTGCACATATTTTGTTATTATATAATTCAAGATTTATCGAAAGTCCACTTACTCCAATTTTTTTAAGATGCTCGATATAAGGTTTAAATTGACTTCTATCTGTATAACTATCAAACCCTCTTGGAGTTGTCATCACATCAAAATCGTATTTAGGAAAATTCTTGCAAAAATATTCATATACTTTTGTCAAATATTCTAAATCACATTGTTTTGGACTTCCGCCAGATATAAGGATATGAGTTATTCTATCATCTTCTAACAAATATTTTAAACAAGTATTAATGTCTTTAATACTGTTTTTTTTGTATTTTATTGAATTCATAGAACAGAATGCACAATGATTATTGCAACCATTTATTGGAGATATTCTAACACGATCAAAATGAGAAACTGCAATATTTGATTTCAGTAATTCAAAAGTATTTTGATCAACATTTTTAGCTATACAAGAATAAGGTTGCCAAATTTTTATGGATTTCCTTACTTTTTTATGTTTAAGTATAAAATTATTTTGTTCTAGTATAATTTTATATGAAGATTTAGAATCAATGTGACTTGTGACATAGAAATTGTTGCCAAGTTCTATCATAATGCCAGTAGTTGTTATGTAATCATCGTTAT
>CAMLSW010000083.1 GCA_946484195.1 uncultured Clostridia bacterium | reverse complement strand
ATAATATAATACTAATGAATTCAACCAAGCCCAAAAGGCAATTTATTAAGCGGTGACGCTACACGGGTTGAATTTTTTTATTTAAATTTTTTGTTATATCTTATTATTTTCTTTCTTGTATTATTTGAAAATCTAAAGTATTGCAACCTTGATTTACTAAACTGTTCTTCTTTTTGCCAAAATGGCGGACTTATACGAGTCTGCCTTTTATCTTTACTGAGTTTATTAGGGTTTTCGCCTATTAAATAGGTATCCTTTCCGTCATTAGTTTTACGTGAATGTGTTATTGAATTTGCTTTAAACATATGCTTATATCTAGCAGTTATATATGCCGGATGAGGCTTTCTATCTTTTCCAAAATGTCTTGGATTGAGATCCATTCTAAACTCATTTTTTCTAAGTACTTTCTTTCTCATATCTCCTCACTAATCAAATGGTGTTGCTTCATCTGTTGGAAGCAGGCCATTTTCAATATTTAATTTTAAAGAATTATCAATCTTACAAACGCCTATATTATAATTATCAAAATATCTACTACTGTCAGAACTCTTAAACAAAACATTTGAATGCATATATGTTTTAAGATAATCACTATCTGGAGCTTCAAAATCGGCGCCAACACATCTTCTTACAATATTAGGTACATTAAGGTTAGAAGAGTAATAGAACCTCTTTTTAAATACATCAGTAGAACCAAGTGCCTTGTCAATATACTTTTTAATATAAGAATTGCAACGCTCTCTACTAACTATTCGTGTAGCAGTAGTGAAACCATATATAAATGAAGTAATGTTATAAACAGTCAATCCGTCAGTGTCTTTAAGTATATGTAAATGTTTAGTGTGATTAAAATATTTTTGGCTACATATTCCTTTCTTCTTTGTTGCCCAGTGACAACAAACTTTACCAGAGTTTACAAGGCCTAACTTTTGCCAAGGTACACCACCAATAACCATATGAAAATGAATTGTTTTTTCTTCATCATCGTGACGCTCTATAACCGTAATATATCTTAACGTTGGAAATTGATGTTTTACATTATCGATAAAACGCACATATGCTTTATATACACATTCATCATTATGCCTATGTATTTTTTCATTATCAAAAGTTAGGGTGCAAAACCAATCAAAATCATTAACATCAAGTAATAAACCTAAAAGTTTTCTTGAATACTCTATTGAGCAATATGCATTTTGTTGATATTCGGCCCTAGTATATGGTCTTACTTCACCGGTTAGATAATCTAGTTTATATCGCACGCCTTCTATATCTATTGGACCGCACTTTTTTATTCGATTATTTTGCTTAACATAATACAAAGAAACATTTGTAAAATCTCTTCTTATCTCCTCTTTCTCAAAAAGAGCATATCTATCTTTTTCAATCATTTTTATGCTCCATTTTATACTTTTTTCAAAAAAGTATTCGGTTGAGTATATATATTGTCAAGTAGTAACCTAATTTTCTAACTAGGAGCCCGCAAAAGAAAGCATTCTTTTTGCAGGCTCCTAGTTCTAGTTAGAAAACTAAGGTTTATATTTTATGGAAAAGTGGAAAACTTGCAAAGTTTACCACTTTTCCACAAAATTGGTATGCTTCGGCTAGCTGTGGTAATGTGGAAAAGTCTACAACTTTACCACATTACCACAGCTAGCTGGATATATGGATAACTCGCAAATGTTAACTAAAGTTAAGATTTACTAAGAGTTACCCACATACCCACATACTTATAATTATGATACAATCAAAATCATTTAATAAACCGTTCCGGGACAACAGGATGGCATTGACAATATTCTTCAATACCAACAGGGCTATTATCATTCTTTTTATGAGGTATAAATTCATAGTCTTTTATACCACGTAAAAAATATCTATAGCCTGACTGACTTTCATATCTGTCAAACACACATCCTTTAAAAACGTACTTTTGCAGCTCTGATACTTTTTTCTTTAACTTATTGACTATCTTATCTGAACATACAGACGTACCAAGGTCCTTTACAAAAGAGTTAAGTTGATTGTCTGTCCAAAGCCAACGCCAATACCGCTTGTTTTTTAAATGCAAAATACGCTTAAACAATAGCCATCGCTTACTGTCATAACTTTCATAAACAAACAAAGTATACATCATCAAGCGACGCCAAGAGGCATCAAGCTGTAACCATACCTGGAAGTCAATAATTATCGTTAAACCCCAGTGCCTAGCATATTTTGCTAGTGCTACTAAGTAAGGTGACATAGAGCGCCAATCACGACAGTTAATTATATTATCAAACTCAGGCAAGAAAACTACAGAACCTCTTGGCACATACTGTACATCTTCTTTTAAATTTGGAAGCTTAAATTTCTCCGGGTCAATATACCAGGTCTCTACGTAAGGTTTTTTTGATAAGATTATAGGGTCTGAAGAAAAATATATAGTTTTATTTTTACACAAATGCAAATTAAAACCGTTCTTATTTAACTCATCAATAAACTCCTTACATTCATTAAACCTTTCAATATGATGATACTTCCAATCATTACAAAGCATTGCTACAGCTCCTGAGGTTTTGCCGGCGCCTTGCTTACCAATTAAAGCAAAAAGACCAACCGGGAGCCTTTCTCGCATAATATGCCTATCTGTCAATCTTCCGAACATTTTAAAGTATCCTTATATACCTTATTTATCTTAGATAAACAATCAGAGATTGCCTTGTAATATCCTTTTTCTATCTTTAAGTCAAACTTTTTATGCTTTTTAGCAAGTCTTTTTGCTTTTCGAGTGTCTTGTTTATTCGTATATACAGGGTATTCAACAGGAAGTCTACGCTCAAATAAAAGTTTTTTAGACTCTAAACTCTTAATTTGGGCAATTATTTGTAAGTAAAAATTATCAATCATATTAACCTCTAAAATTTAATATATTATGACTTCAGTATCTACCGCCGATGATTTTAACTTGTCAATTAATGATGACAGTGTTAAACCTTCAAGATTTGGATCAATAATACATTTAATTTGATACAAATAATTTTCACCGGTTTTACTAGTACAATCTGATAAGATATATACTTCACCATTTGACTTATATATGCATTTAAGCAATGAATTAAATGTACCGCCTTCTGAGGCTGATATTAAATATTTAGTTATACCTTGATAGTTGGATAAATCTTCTTCAGTATAAGTTACGTTATAAAAGCCTACAATCTTCTCGGCGAACTCACTCCAGCCGTCAGCAGTCTTATATGTATCCACCGCACTTTCTGGTACGTAAATTATTAAATCTTCGCCACAATTACTAAATACATTTTCACCTAGTGTTG
>CAMLSW010000082.1 GCA_946484195.1 uncultured Clostridia bacterium | reverse complement strand
TCCATTTTGTTGTTTTTCATAGTTCCTCCAAAGAATAAATCTTTGTGAGGAATAGCCTATGGATTTGGTTAACAAATTGGATAAATCAAGTATAACATATTTCAATTAAAATTGCTATATTTTTCTTCGAGCTCCCAAAAGTTTTAATATAAACTTTTGGGTAAAAGTCAAAACCAACCGCAAGAGCGCAACAAATTTTGTAAACAAAATTTTAAGCAAAAGGTTGAGTTTTGACGAGAAGTGGGTGTCCCACTTGGGTCTAGTATGGGGAATGACTCAAAATCGAAACTTCTTCATTTCTAGGGTGAGTCGTCTAAAAGCCTTTATTTATAGGCATTTTAGCGACCAAAAACACGATTTTGAGCCTATTCCTTATCCTGCTTACTGTAAATTTAATCAATTTTCGCAATTTTTTAGTAAAAAATTAGTTTAAAATATCACTTTTTTGAGATAAAAATGTCTCTATATACAAAATTTATAGAAATAGATGTTGGCTCTCAATATATTATTCTAAAGTATGTTCTCGTTGTCTGAAATGTTCTTTCATAAAATCGTTATCAGATTTAATTTCGCACAAATTATATGCTGCTTCCACGGTTCTTTGTAAATCTTCTTCAACTTGTTCTTGATTTGAATAAATTTTATTTAATGCCTTTCTAAAAGTGCCAATAGAAATAGACTTGCTGGTTTTAGGAATATCCATTTTAGACACAGGTTCACTAAAATATTTTGATTGTCCTATTCTATTAATATCTTGTATAGGTAATGCAGCATAGAAATAATTTCTATTTGTTTGCTCAGCACTTTGTTTAGAATCCCAACACGCGTCACAAAAATAATAACCATCTATTCCATATTTTTCATCTACAATATGGATAATGTTTGCTGCATGTCCAGTTGCGTTAGTGCTAAGCCCTTGTTCATCAAAAAGTTCATCCAAAGGAGCCCCTGCTATATATTCACATTCAATGCCTAAATGTTTACAAAACTCTTTAACGGTTTGTGCATACCCAACACAAACTATGTTATCTCTTGTCATAACATTCACAAAAGACCTACTTTCTTCTGAATTATTTTGAAATACATTTTTATCTTCGGGTTTATAAATCCTGTTTGCTACATAGTCATGCACTAACAAAAATTTTTCAAAAGGCGATAGGTTAAGAGAATTTATTTTATCAATAAAATCGTTCATTGTTCTATATGCTTTAATTACTTGACTCAAAGAGACCTCTGCAAAACATCCCTCATCATATGGGTCCATAAAAATTAAATCTTGATTTACAACTTCACTTAAATCTAATAAATTTTGCAAATCAAATTTATTTAATCCATTTTCTGGGATAAATAGCTTTATATCTAATGACTTGATTTCTTTTTTTAGTAAGATTGAAATAAATGTATAAATATCTTTTATTGTCTTTTTTGTGTATTCATCATAACCAATCCATAAAGTTAACTCTACATTTTTTTCAACACTCTGAAAATAAGTTTTTTTACTTTCTTCAATAACTTTATTAGCTCTTGTGACAAAAGAGTTTTTTTCTTCGTTGATATTAAATAAGCGCATAAACTCATCAACATCTATATTTCCTTCAACACAAAATTTGTAGTAGTTTTCTAACATTCTGTCGCCAATCATAAAAGGTTTAAATTGTGATATTCTATCAATTGCCTGTTTGTATCTTTGCATTAAATCGTTTTTATTTTTAATATCCCTATTGATGCTTAAAAAAATCTTATTGTCCATAACTATCTCCTTAATAAATTATAACACAAAAATAATTGATTTGAAATACTTTTTTATAATATTTTTGTCAAACACGCTGACTTTTTTCTTGTTTCGTGATATTATTGATTAAAAGGTGGTGTTTTATGAAAAAAGCAGTAATATATGCGAGATATTCAAGTGATAGTCAGTCGGAGCAAAGTATTGACGGACAACTTAGGGTTTGCAAAGAATATGCAGAGCGAGAAAATATCAAGATTGTGGATACCTATATCGACAGGGCTATGACAGGCACAAACGACCATCGACCAGATTTTCAAAGAATGCTTCGTGACAGCAAAAAGAAAGGTTTTGATTATGTACTTGTTTATAAGTTTGATAGATTTGCTCGTTCTCGCCACGATAGTGCTGTAAATAAAGCAATTCTAAATCGTAATGGTGTTAAGGTTATTTCTGCCACTGAACAAATTTCGAACACACCAGAAGGCATAATACTTGAAGGAATGCTTGAAAGTTTTGCCGAGTATTATTCTGCCGAGTTATCTCAAAAAGTCAAGCGTGGACGAAAAGAAAGCAGAATAAAGGGGCAGTATGTTGGTGGTCGAGTTCCGTTTGGTTATACTGTGGAAGATAAGGTTGTTAAAATCAACGAAAAGCAAGCAGATATTGTTAGACAAGTTTACAATGACTATATTTCAGGAATGAGATTAAAAGATATAGCAATAAAACTTAAAAAGCAAGGTATGAAGACAAACAACGGTAATGACTGGACAATAAATCAAATTTCAAGAATGCTTCGAAGTCCGTATTATTGCGGAAAGGTCTATGCTGACAACACAGTTTATACAAATATTTATCCACCGATTATTAGCGAAGAGTTGTTTGACAGAGTTAACAAAAGTTTGCAAACAGGTAAACGCACAGCGGCACAAAAGAAAGCACCAATTCCTTTTATTTTGTCAGGCAAACTTATTTGTGGTAAATGCAAAGCAAATATGACTGGCGACAGCGGAACAGGAAGAAATGGTATTCACTATTATTACAAATGCGTGAACAGAAAAAGAAAACACTCTTGCGACAAAAAGAGTGTTGAAAAGGACTATATTGAAAACTATATCGTATGTGCCGTGAAAGAGTTTTTAAAACACAATAGACAACTGAAAGAACTATCACAAGCAGTTGCTGATATATTTAATGAATATATCGGCAAAGATGTGGTGTTAAACTCTCTTAATGCACAAATGAAAGAATTAGATAGACAACTTAACAACTTAGCAAATGCAGTGGCAAATGGAATATTCTCAAAAACAACAAATCAAAAACTTAACGAACTTGAACAAGAAAAAGAAAAATTGGAAATAAAGATTGCTCAGCAGAAAGCAAAATCAATTTCACCTTTGGATGCTGACAAAGTTTACAAATGGTTCTTATCTTTCCAAAATATTGACTCTTCCGATAAACTTGCTTGCAAACGAATGATTGATATGTTTGTGAACAAGATTGTTTTGTATGACGACTATTTTGACATATACTTCAACTCTTCCGACGACGAAAGTAAAAACATTAAACTTGAAAACGTTGAAGATTACACCGAGATAGAAAAAGAACAATCCGGTTCGGATTGCTCTCGTTTGGTGCGGGAGATGGGAGTCGAACCCACATGGTATTGCTACCACAAGCACCT
>CAMLSW010000081.1 GCA_946484195.1 uncultured Clostridia bacterium | reverse complement strand
TTAGCAAAATTAAAACTTAACTTGTTTAAGTTTTAACATCACATAGTCTATATTATTTGTATTTTAGCATTATATAAGACCTAAGTTAAAGTTGGATGCAATAGCAGGCAATTAAAAACAACATATTAATATAACAACAATAAAAGGAGCGAAAATGGAAGAGATTTTAAAGGTGGTAGAGGGACAACGCGAATATTTTTTGACAGGCAAGACACGCGACTTTTCTTTTAGGAAGAAGGCGCTTAAGAGATTGCGACAAAATATTATTGATATGAAAGGCGAGATTTTCGAGGCGCTAAAAAAAGACCTAAACAAGTCAGAAGAAGAGAGCTATATGACAGAGGTTGGCTTGACGCTGAGCGAAATCTCATATATGCTTAAAAAGGGGCGAAAGTTTAGTAGGCGTAAGAAGGTCCACCTATCATTTTCGCAGTTTCCAGCCAAAGGCTACAAAGTGCCGGTGCCATATGGGTGCGTGCTTGTCATAAGCCCTTGGAACTATCCTTTTATGCTGGCAATAGAGCCTATAGTTGACGCTATCACCGCTGGCAACTGTGTGATATTGAAACCTAGCGAGATTTCTCCGAATGTCAGCGAGGTTGTTAAGAAACTGATAGAAAAAACTTTTGAGCGTGGACACGTTGATGTTGTGCTTGGTGGAAAAGAGGAGTGCACCTATCTTTTAGACCAAGACTTTGACTATATCTTTTATACGGGGAGCACGCGCGTTGGCAAGATTGTGATGCAGAAAGCGTCGGAGCATTTCACTCCTCTTACTCTTGAACTCGGTGGCAAGTGCCCTTGCATTGTCGATGAAAGTGCGGACTTGAGAATGTCTGCAAGACGTATCGTATTTGGCAAGTTTTTAAATAGCGGTCAGACCTGTGTAGCGCCCGACTATGTCTATTGTGCCAGCTCAATAAAAGATAGGCTTGTGGAAGAATTGACGCGCGAGATTAATAGGCAGTATGGCGATGCGCTCAATAATGAAAAGTATCCGCGTATGATTAATTTAAAGCAATTTAATGTGATGAAGGGCTTTATTAATGATGAAAACTTGATTTTTGGCGGTAAAAGTGATGAAAAAACGCTAAAAATACAGCCAACACTTATATCTTCGACTTTTGAAAGCGAGGCGATGCAAGATGAGATATTTGGACCAATTCTTCCAATTGTTACCTTTGACAGTCTTGACGAGTGCGAAGAGAATATAAGAAGATATCCAAAACCGCTTGCCCTCTATATCTTTTCAAAGGATAAAAAGGTGCAAAGGCGTTTTGCTATAAACTGCGATTTTGGTGGTGGCTGTATCAACGATACCATTATGCATATAACAGACTCAAGACTTGGCTTTGGCGGTATAAAGCAAAGCGGAATGGGCGCATATCACGGAAAGGCTGGCTTTGACACCTTTACGCACTACAAGAGCATAGTCAAAAAAGGGAAGCTTGACCTTCCTATGCGCTATCAGCCAATTACTAAATCAAAGTATAAGATTATAAAGATGTTTTTAAAGTAAGTAAATAAAATTTTTAAGCAATTTTTAAGGATTTTATACAATTTTTCACGCAAAAACAGTGAAATTATTGTAAAAATTCGACAAATTTTATAATTTATGATAAAATTATGTTACAAAAAGAGGATAAAATGAAAATTTTTGATAGAACAAAATTTATTGTGTTTATAGTCAACATCGTGCTTTTGCTTGCACTGATTGCGATGGATGTTGTTTACATTATTAAAGGCACGCTTACAATAAAAGGGGTGACAAGCGCCATCTTTGTATTGATTGGGTTTGTCAATCTTGGGCTTGCTATTAATGAAAAAGTAGAGCTAAAGTTTCCTATTATTATGATGATAGGACTTGTTTTTGCAATGCTTGGCGATGTCCTTCTTGAAGTTGAGTTTATAGTGGGGGCACTATTTTTCGCGATTGGTCATATTTTCTTCTTTGTGTCATACATCTTTTTAAACTCGTTTTCTTGGAAAGATTTGATTTATGGCGCCGTCATATTCTTGCCTTCAATGCTCTTTATAGTGCTTGCACCAATCTTTAAGTTTGACGGCATACTGATGGAGCTTGTCTGCGTCATATACGCGCTGATTATCTCCTTTATGGTGGGCAAGGCAGTTGCAAATCTCGTCAAGGAAAGAAGTATTTTAAACATCATCATCACCATCGGCAGTGTTATGTTTTTCTTGTCTGACCTTATGCTCTTACTTGGAACCTTTGCTTCACTTCCAGTAGTTGGGATAATCTGTCTTGCGCTCTATTATCCGGCAGAATTTTTGCTTGCCTTTTCAATCCTAGTGTACGTGCTATTTTCAAAGAAAGAGCAAAAGCCAGTCAAAGTAGGGAATGAGAAGGCAGGCGCGGAGAGGCGAAATTAATATTTGACTGCCTTTAATTTCTTTCGTTTGCTAAACATTTTATAGTCGGTGTTTTCTGTTTTTATAAGAGATTGCCCATCGCGCGCCGACCAAGATAGCTATTAAACTTCACATAAAAACCAAAGTATCTACATAAAAAGTAGATATTTTTTTTAATACATTTTACAAATTTGCAAAATTTTGCTATCCTTAAATAAAGGAGCAAATATGTTAATTGCAATTTCTGGCATTTCTGGCAGTGGTAAAAACACGGTTATGAACGCGCTTACTAGCAAAGTGGACAATATCAAGGTGCTAAAATATTCGACGGCAACGACAAGGGCGCCAAGAGGCGACAACAATCAAACCTATATCCATATCTCCAAACAGCAGTTCGAGCAGGGCATAAAGGACGGCATCTTCATCGAGTATGAGCTTGTGCACGACAACTACTATGGCACGCTCAAAGAGGCGTTTGAGAAGGTAGAACTTGATAAATATAATCATTACATCCGCGATATTGATGTTAAGGGTGTTTTGTCATTAAAAAAATATTTCAAAGATAGACTTAAGATTGTATCGATTTTTTTGGATGCACCCGATGAGGTTTTGCGTGATAGGCTTTCAAAGCGCGGTGAAAGCGAAGAGCAGATTGAGAAAAGATTGTCGCGAAGTGAGCTTGAGCGAAGTTATAAAAATCACTATGATTTGATTGTTGAAAATATTGATTTAGATAAAACGGTAAAAACAATTTACGATTTTATAGATAAAAATAGTAATTAAAGAAAATTTATTTAAAAATAGAAAAAATCAAAAAAATAGGTTAAAATATAAAAAAATTAATAATTTTCATAAATAATTATATTAAAAATTAAGCTTAAAATATATTAAAAAACATTTTAATAAAAACCATTTCTATTTATAAAACTAATAAAAAAACAGAAAAATAAATAAAAATATACAAAAAATAAAAAAATAAAACAAATTTTAAGTAAAAATTTCAAAAATAAATATATTTTAAATTAAAACTTAAATTAATTGAATAAAAGTTGC
>CAMLSW010000080.1 GCA_946484195.1 uncultured Clostridia bacterium | reverse complement strand
TACGGAAGGTTGGCAGAGTGGTCGATGGCGTCAGTCTTGAAATGCGCTTGAAATCAAGCGGTCTAAACGCGCTACTTGTTTCTACAACGGAAACGGAACTTCGGCTGATTTGCCCCGCAAGCGGTTGATTTTACCCTGTATCTTGTGGTAAAATATCTGTTGTCAAAGCGGTCGATTTGCAAGTCAGTTTTCTACAAACCTTTTGCGAACGCCGTAAATTCTACAAACTTTTCTACAAATTGCAAATCAAGCGGTCAAAACTTGTAGAAACGCAAAACTGAATAAAAAATTGCCGATTTTTCGGCAATTTTAACACGGAAAGTTGGCCGAGTGGTCGATGGCACATGTCTTGAAAACATGAGATGTGAGAGCATCCGGGGGTTCGAATCCCTCACTTTCCGCCATAAGAAATAAGAGGTCTGATTAGTCAGCCCTCTTATTTGCTTATTGCAACATTTCATTTATCTCATCTACATTTTCTAAAAAATCCCGTCGACACAAAAGTTTAGGGTGTGCCACATCATCAACAGGCAACTTTCCCATATCAATTATATAACAATCATCAAATGTTTGCCCTGCTTTTGCAATTCTTTCCAAACAATTTATTGAAAAAATCATGCTCTGCGGATAACGATTTGTATTTCTAATTTTATCGCACATTACTGAAAAACATCTAATCAAGTTTTCTTCCGTCATATCCAAATTGGGAAAATCAAATATTATAGGCATTACAATACTTTCATCGTTTTTGCTTTCTAGTAAAGCAAAAAATCTTGATATAGCTATTCTAGGAATTTCACTACCACTTAATGAACACGCATCATACAAATTTATCTCGGAAATATTTATCCCTTGTTTGTCTACATTTGTTATATCTAGTAAATTTGAAAATGCATTTCTATATTTTAAATCTGCAGACTTTTTTCTTTCAGAATAAGTTTTTACTTTATTTGTTAAGCCTTTTAATACCTTTTCATAAGCATCGATTTGCAATTGGGTTTCAGCAAAGTTATTCTTCGCTGTTTGTAATTCTTCATTCCAAACTATAATAGCTCTTGTTACTTTTAAATTCTGCCTAACTTCTTCGATCCCTAAAATTTCACTATGCAGTGCATCCAATTTAGGCTTGATTTGAGTAAGTTTACGTTCAATTATTAAAAGATCAGCTTTAAGTTCAGCTATTTCACTATTTATATCGCTTTCCGCCATTCCAAGTGTTAACGCTGAAGAAATAAAATCAGTAATATCAGACTTACAGACAGGGCATCTGATTTCTTCTTCATTTAAAAGCTTTACAGAATAAATTTCATTATCAGTTAAAGTTTTATTTAATAATTTTATCTTGTGCTTTTTATCGGCTTTCTGTTTCAACAATAAATAGTATTCTTGATTTTTTTCAGCATATTTTTTATATATTGAAATATCTAATTCCAAATCTACATCGCTATCAGTGATTTTTACATTTTTATGTTCTTTTAATTTTTCTTCCAAATATTGAATTTCTAATAACTGTTTTTCTTTATTTTTCTTCAATTGCTCTAATTCTAGTTTTATTTTTGTAAGTTGTTGTATAACATCTGAATAATTATTATCTAATGCCCCAACATGATAATAAAGAGCGTCATGCAAATCGGCTTTTGAATACATCGCTAAATCTTCAAATATTGTACGATCGCTATCAGAATTAGTTTGAGCAAGAAAATATGGCAATAGATATAAAGATGGAATTGCAGTAGAATATGTATCAGCATTCTTATCTTTAATTTTAATCGTTAACCCTAAAAGTTCGTATAACTTATCGGAATAACCATATTTTTGAATTGGGTAGAAAAACTTCTCTTTTCCTGTCTTAATGGTGTAAGTATCTCTATAACGTATTATAATGATTTCTTTGTTCTCATTTTGAATCGTTAACTTAGTAAAAATATCTTCTAAATTCCATTTATCACTAAATTTAACTTTCGCTCCAAAACTGTATAACAACATAAGAGATAGTGAAGTTTTGCCGACACTATTTTCTTTGGATGTTATTATGTTAACTCCTTTTTCAAAACGAATTTTTCTTGCAGTTTTTGCTTTTTTATCAACTATCAAAAGTTCTTTATATAGAATACTCATTTAATATGGCTCCTCAGTCATAAATAACTATAATAGTTAGCAATTGAATTACCGCAAGACTATAATATGGAATTTTTTCGACGCAGTTAATAGCAACTTGTCTTGCAATTTCATCTAAGGAATCAAGGCTCTCCGTTAAAAGTTTATATTCACTTTCAACAATGCTTTTAGCTTCTAAAAATACTTTATCTTCTAAGTTTGCTTTATATGATAAAAACTGCGGGTATTCTTCTTTAATTTTCAAGTACTCTTGTGGCGAAAAAATTATAGAAGCGTGTTGGAGTATTTCTATTTTTGATAATCTTTGATTTTCTGTAGCTCGATCTATTATTGTTTTAACAGTATGTGTAGGTATACCCTTTAAAGCTATAGCATCTTCTAAATCAATCGTATCATTTTGGTATCGATTCCTGCGTTGTTTATCTATAAGTAGTTTTAAAGTATTAAAAACAATTTGTGGATTAATGCAATGATTTTCGTCGCTTAGATATTGAGAAATAATATTATGCGTTTTACCTATTAGAGTCTCGCTATATCTATCCTGTTTATCAGAAAAAGGAAGTGCGGATTTAATATAAATTAATTTCCCTACATAGTCGGATACTTCACCGTTAAAAGCAGGATCTTTTCTCAAGTAAGTTGTAACATTGTCTTTTAATTTTGCTAATTCTGTATCCGTTAAAGTATCTTGGAATCGAAAATTTTCAAATGTCTCTGTCGAATGGCCTTTTAAGTTTGTATTGCAAATTATATTTAAAGAATTTGCTTTAGAGTCAAAATAAATATCAGTTAAAATTATTTTACCTAATACATTATCTTCCCAAAGAGAATCTTTAGTATATAAACCAGAATTTTTTGTCTTAACTTGAAAAATTTCAACCCTTTCTTTTTCTGTACCTAAATTGTGTAATATCGCAAAATCTTCAAGAGTTTCAATCAATATAATGGCATCATCATTAAAAAAAGTTAACAAATAATCTAATGCAACCGCCATTTGATAATCAAATTTTCTGCCAGCATCGGTTCCTGCTTGTTCTCTAATTTTTATCTTCATTTTATCATACCTTTTTTTAATTATAGCATAACAATTAAATAAAATCAAGTCCCCTACAAGATATTGGTTTTACTTTTACATCTCCATATCCTTTGACTTTTCGCGGCGCTTTTGTAGACGTTCCTGAAAGTCGAGATATTCAAAATATTCGTCGAGCGTTTCCAAACCGAGCCGCGACATTTCTTCTTTCGCTTTTTTGAATATCGATAAATCGTCGGTATCATCGGGCGCTGTATCTTGCGAAACTTCTGCTGCCGTGTTTTCGTCAAAGGGATTGTCGCCCTCGTCCGATACCTCAAAAGTCTGCAAATGGTTTTCGTTTGCAGGCTTTTCTATTTCTGCCGTCGAAAATATTTTCTGCATAGTCTCTATCGTATCGGGCGCAGTTTGCCTTTTAAGCGTTGTATTTCCCG
>CAMLSW010000079.1 GCA_946484195.1 uncultured Clostridia bacterium | reverse complement strand
TGCTTATTAAAAAATCAAGATAAAAAATGTCGATAATTTATAAGACTAACTTAGTAAATATTTTGATTTTTTAGTATCATAATTTTAATGACATTTTAAAAGACAGGTTTTTGCAAGTTTATTGCAGATAGCCTGTCTTTTTTGTTGTAATATTTGCCGTAAATGCAATGTATATTATCTTAAAGGGGGACAAGGTGGAGATTTTGGTTTTGGTGGTGCTTGGGCTTGTGCAAGGCATATGTGAATTTTTGCCTATCTCTTCTAGCGGGCATTTAGTGTTGTTATCTTCGCTATTTGGTGTGGAAGATTCTCTATTTGTAAGCATTGTTCTTCACGTTGCCACACTACTCGCGGTTATAATTGTATTTTGGAAAGATATAGTTTTTCTTTTGAAGCATCCGCTTTCTAAAGAGGGTATTAATTTAGCGCTTGCGACAATTCCAACTTGCATCATTGTTTTAATCTTGATGCCTCTTGTCAAGGAGTCTTTTGGCGGTGGTGCGCTTGCTGTGTCTTTCTTTATTTCTGCATTTCTGCTTTTTATTACCCAAAAATTATCTAAGTCAAGCGGACAATTTACAAAGAAGAACGCCATCATGATGGGTATAGCGCAGGGGCTTGCTGTTTTTCCAGGTATATCACGCTCTGGGACTACCATTTGTGCTGGGCTTTTAAGTGGTGCAGAGAGAAAAGAGAGTGCAAAATTTTCTTTTTTGATGAGCATTCCGATAATACTGCTTTCTCTTATAATGGAAATTTACGAAATATCGGTTGGCGGCGTCAGCGTTAGCGTAAATACTATTGGGTTGCTACTCGGAGCTATAGTTGCCTTTACCATCGGCATCCTTTCAATCAAGTTGATGTTAAGGCTGACAGAGAAGGCAAACTTTAAGTGGTTTATTATCTATCTTATCATTATTGGCATTTTGACAATTTTTATTTAAAAAATATTGTTAAACTACTTATTCAAACATCTTAAAATAAAGGAAGATTTAATGGAGAATTTTCATTGTAAAAGTATAGAGCAGACGCTTAGGGAGCTTCGAAGTCGCTCGTCAGGGCTCAAATCAAGTGAGCTTGTCGGTCGAGAGAGGGCAGAGGTCATAATGCAGGGCAAGAAAAACTCAATAATCAGCAAATTTTTTGCTCAGTTTTTTGATCTAATGATAATAATTTTGCTTTTCGCCTCCGCTGTGTCAATTGTCATTGGAATAATAGAAAAGTCATCTAGCGAAATAATAGATGGCTGTATTATTCTTTTTATCGTGATTATGAACGCCATATTTGGTGTTGTACAGGAGTATAAAGCCGAGAAATCTCTTGAGGCGCTTAGTAAACTTACTGAACCTGAATGTTTGGTGCTCCGTGATGGCCAGATGACAAAGATAAACACCAATGAGCTTGTGATTGGCGACATCGTTTCACTTGAGGCTGGCGCAATAGTGCCGGCAGATTTGCGACTTATTGAGTCGCACCAACTTAAGCTTGACGAGTCCTCTTTAACAGGAGAAAGTCATCAAATTGAAAAGAATGCAAGTGATGTTTGCTTGCAAAATGCTCCATTAGGTGAAAGGCATAATATGGCATACAAAGGCACAGTTGTTGCGTGCGGGAGGGGGCTTGGCGTAACTGTTGCGCTTGGTGATAAAACAGAACTTGGCAAGATTGCAAGTGTGATTAAGGACAGCCAAAAGGAGATGACTCCTCTTCAAAAGTCCATCAAAGATGTCGGTAAAGTTTTGACCTATCTTGTTTTGCTTGTTGCCATAATCACTTTTATTATAGAGATTATCATAAATCCTGCCAACATTATGGACGCCTTTTTGACATCGGTTGCCATCTCTGTTGCTGCAATTCCTGAAAGTATGCCAGCGGTCATTACTATAATTATGAGCCTTGGTGTTGCCCGGCTTGCAAAGCAACGCGCCATTGTAAAACGTATGCATTCGGTGGAGACACTTGGGTGCTGTGAGGTTATATGTTCAGATAAAACCGGAACAATAACACAAAATAAAATGTCAGTTACTGCCATATATATTAACGGCAAGTTTCAAGACAAAAGGTTTAATTTATCTAAAGAGTCTATGCCCTTTGTCAAGTGCGCGCTAGCGTGCAACGATGCATTTATCAGCAAAGGCAAACTTACAGGCGACCCAACAGAGGTTGCACTTCTTGATTTTTGTCTTAAACGCAAGTTTTCAAAAGAAGAGTACAATAAGGATAACAAAAGAGTTGACGAACTGCCATTTGACAGCAACCGCAAGATGATGAGTGTGCTAATCCAAGAGGGCAATAACAAAATCGTATACACAAAGGGTGCGCTTGATGGTGTTATAAATAGATGCCAATACATTTTGATTGATGGCAAGGTTGAAAAGCTGTCGCCAGCACATAAAACTAACATCTTTAAAGCAAATGACGCGATGGCAAATAAAGCACTCCGAGTTCTTGCTCTTGCCTATAAAAAATCAGATAACTTAAGTGAAGACGACCTTGTTTTTATCGGTCTTGCAGGTATGATTGACCCGCCAAGAAAGGAGATTAAGGACGCCGTCAAAAAATGCAAGCGCGCTGGAATGAAGCCGGTGATGATTACAGGTGATTATAGTCAAACCGCTTTTGCAATAGCAAAAGAGATTGGGCTTGCCGAAAACTTATCTCAAGTAATTACAGGAAGAGAACTTGCAAAACTAAACGATAACGACATATCAAAAGTTATAGAAAATTATGCGGTCTTTGCGCGAGTAAGCCCCGAGGATAAGGTTAGGATTGTCGAAGCATTTAAAAGCAAGGGTAAGGTGGTTGCAATGACGGGAGACGGCGTCAATGATGCACCATCTCTTAAAAAAGCAAGCATTGGCATAGGTATGGGCATTGCAGGAACCGACGTTGCAAAAGAGGTTTCAGATATAATTATCACCGACGATAACTTTGCAACAATTGTCATTGCAGTTGAAGAAGGGCGTAAAATCTATCAAAACATACAAAAAACCGTAAAATTCCTCTTTTCTGCCAATCTTGCCGAGCTTTTTTCACTTTTCTTTGTGACAATCTTATTCCCACAATATATTTTCTTATTCCCTGTCCAAATTCTATTTGTAAACCTGATAACTGACTCACTACCCGCTATTGCACTCGGGGTTGAACAGCCAGAGCGCGACCTTATGGATGTTCCGCCTCGCGACTCCAAGAAAGGGTTATTCTCAAACGGCATTGGCGTATCAATTGTCGTGCTTGGATTGTTTCAGACCTTGTTTGTTGTGCTTGCTTACGTTATAGGAATAAGCTTTTATAATGAAGGCATTGCTGTGACAATGAGTTTCTACACTTTAAATATCATTCAGATGTTTTACCTTGCCTCAATGCGAACTAATGTAAATATTTTCAAATCAAAACCACTCAAGAATAAATTTTTCTTGATTGCAGTTGGCTTTTGTTTCCTACTTGTTGCACTCTTTGCATTTACGCCTTTAAAATATTTGTTAAATTTAAGAACGCTCAACCTCTTGCAATGGTCTATAGTTTTCGGGTTTTCATTATTGATGCTTATTATCAGCGAGATTTATAAAATGATTGAAAAACGAATTTTGAATAAAAAATATGCGAAAAGTAGTAAAAAATAAAAAAATATTGATAAAATTAAAATAATTTATATAAATAATTACA
>CAMLSW010000078.1 GCA_946484195.1 uncultured Clostridia bacterium | reverse complement strand
CACGCAAATTCGTTAGAATTTATAAAATTTTATGGCAATAAAATTTTATCATCACTTAGTTTATGCTAAGTAAAATAAAAACTAAAGCCCCAAAAGTCTAAAAAATTATTTATGGGGCTTCTATTCTATTTAACCTATTGAAAAGTTTGTTCGTTTTTTAAATCTTTTTGTCTTACTTTCTCTATTATCCCTTCTGGATTTACAAGTCTTACATCATCTTTTAATGTAGATGTCTCTCTGCAAAGCCTTGCAAAATTATCCCAAGTGAGATTTTCATTTACCTGCAAAGCCAAAGCGTACATCCCTACCGCCTGCGGAATGCTCCAGCTATAACATCCTTTAGGCTCATATTTATAGCCACTTTCACTTGCAAACTCTGGTATAACCTTCCCGCCAGAGATAAAGCTTACTTTTTCAATATAATCTTGTCTTTTATAAAAAGCTGGTTTTATAAACTTTTTATTAACAAAATCTATATCACAACACGAAAAATCTTGTGAAAAACGATTAGACGTCACAACCTCGCACCCCAATTGTTGCAATTTATCTATTATTTCTAAAAGTGGAGCTGATAGAACTTCCTCAAGCTTTTGTCTCTCCTGTTCATTAGATGCCTTATTTAATTTTTTATTTCTAAGAAGTGGACCGCTCATATTGACAGCGCGAATTTTGATGTTATTTTGCACTTTACCTAATATATCTTTTAAAATTGTAAGTGTCGCCTTGTCAACCTCTTCACCACTGCCCATATATGTATTGTAATGATAAACTTTTACCTTTGGTGCAACGCCTATATTCTGCCCGCAAAGATTGGACAGCACGCCATCTGGATGAAAATGACTGCCAGTATCACCAAATAAATCAATAATTTCTATGTCAGAGCCCTTAAATTCAATGTGGTCAACATCTTGAAAGCCAAAGTCTATTGTTGCCACACAAACTCCGCTACCATCAATTCCTTCTTTATGCAACTTCTTTATATCAAACATAGGGTTTTTGCCAAACTCAAGTATATCACTCGGGCAATAGCCTTTCGGCATTTTATCAGCACTTGGAAAACTTGTGCTTGAGTTGAATGCTAATTCATAGAAATGCTTTTCATCAAGCTTTGACAAATCGCATTTTGATAAATCTCTATAACAAACACCATAGTTTGCAAAAGTTTCAGACAATCGCCTTCCATTCTCGTCTGTAGCCTCCGAAAACATTTCATCCATCCATTCATTTGTTATTTTTTGCGGAATATTATATAAAGAGTTTATCATTTGGCTAAACTCTTGATGTTTGATAAATGACATATCCCCCTCCAGTTTATATTAGTATAACACATTTGCAAGATAATTCAAAGCAAAAATCAGAGTAAGAGTGGCGCTTGACCTGTTTAAAAGGTAATTCGCGGTTGTTCCCAAAAAAGAGAATTTATTTTATACTCTAACGGACCAAGTTACAATCAAATTACAAGTACAATGCGCGAAAATGATGCAAACTAAGTTTGCCGCCAAGCCACTGGGCTTGCAAAAAGCCTATGCGGATTGCATAGGCTTTTAAAATTCTTATTTTTTAATTAAATTATTGATTGTCTGCTGATTTAATCTTAGCAGCTTTGCCTGTAAGCTCTCTTACATAATATAATTTAGCTCTTCTTGGCTTACCCTTTCTTACCACTTCTATACTTGCAATAAGTGGTGAATGAAGAGGAAATGTTCTTTCAACGCCAACGCCGTTAGATATCTTTCTTACTGTAAAGCTTTCTCTAGCGCCACCATTTTTACGAGCTATTACAACGCCTTCATAGTTTTGCACTCTTTCTTTGTCGCCTTCTTTAATCTTAACACCAACTTTAACAGTGTCGCCGACATTGAATTGAGGTAAAGCGTCTTTCATATATTCTTTTTCTACTTGGTCAATTATGTTAGCCACTTTTCTATCTCCTTTTAATAAATTTTTTATTGCTTATGGCGAGTTATCCTCTCTTTCTAGCTCTTTTTCTAGCTGCTTCTCTCTTTTTCTTCTTAGCAACGCTAGGTTTATCATAGGCTTCTTTTCTTCTGATATCGCCGATTATTCCGTCTTTTTGGCATTTTCTTTTAAATCTTTTTAAAGCGCTTTCAAGACTTTCGTTTTCGCCTACTTTAACAGTTGTCAATTTTCTCACCACCTTCTAATTTCTAAAGTTCCTTACTATTATATTGATTTTACCACCATTTGTCAATGATTTTTGCCAATTTTTTCAAATTGAAGAAGTTTTGCAAGCGCCCCATCCTCAAAAGGTTTCCCTATTTTGACCTCGACGATGTTATCTATCAAATCTTTATCACTCTTAATATAGCACCTTATGTAGTTTTCGCTATAGCCAACATAGAAGTCATCGACCTTTTCTTCTACTAAGACTTTGCCCTTTTTATTCTTTTTGATAAAAGCTTGCTTTAAGGATTGATTTAGCTCATTTAATGCCTCAAATCGCTGTTGTTTTATATTGTGAGGCAAATCTTTATATAGTTTTGAGGCGACAGTACCTTCCCTGTTTGAATACTGGAAGATATGAAGCTGAGAAAAACCTATATCTTTGATAAAATTAAGCGTTTCGTTAAATTCTTCCTCGCTCTCTCCTGGAAAGCCAACTATCACATCGGTGGTAATGCCGGCAAGCGGAAAGTATTTTCTTATGGTATCAACCGACTTTTTAAATTCTTCAGCTGTGTAATGCCTATTCATCCTCTTTAAAACGCTATTTGACCCGCTTTGCAGTGAAAGATGAAAATGCGGACAAAAATTGTTAAGCTTTGTTAGGCCCTCTGCAAACTGCTCGGTGATAAGCGTCTCCTCCATTGAAGAGAGTCTTAATCTTTTGCCAAAGGTGTCAAGTTCCTCTAAGAGAGTGAGAAGTGATGGCTTGCCGTCAATTTTATAATCTGTCACATTTATACCAGTCAAGACAATCTCTTTGACGCTTGAGTCAAGTTTTGACACCTCATTGATGATTGAAAATATCCCTCTTGAGCGACTACGCCCTCGTAGGTACGGAATTATACAATATGAGCAAAAGTTGTTGCAACCATCTTGAATTTTAATATATGCTCTCGTTCTTGACTGCTTGGCAAACAGGTCGTCTTCATACGCCTTTGGAAGTTTTTGCGTTCTGTCGTGTTTTCTTAAATACCTCTTGTCGTGCTTTGCAAGTTTGTCGATATACTCTGAAATTTTTATCTTACCTGCAACTCCACTAACATAGTCGACACCTTTTTCAAAAAACTGCTCACTATTTTTCTGGCTTGCACATCCACAGACAAAAAATTTAGCATCCTTATTAAATTTTCTGCAACGCGCTATCATCTGCCTTGACTTCTTTTCAGCCTCTTGAGTTACCGCGCAGGTGTTGATAACATAAACATCGGCAGGCTCAAGTTTATCTGTCGCATCATACCCTTTTAGTGATAGGTTATACATTAGTGCATCACTTTCATATTTATTGACTTTGCACCCAAGTGTCATTACGCAAATTTTCATACTTCTTTCATTTTAACAAAAATATCTCAAAAAATCAACATTAAAAGATAATTTGTGCTATAATTACTGGCGAAGGTTAATTATTATGAAAAATTATCAAGACATATTAGATAGTTTAAATAAATCAAAATTTAGGGCAAGTTTTCATCTTAAGCAGTCAGATTTTGATTATATCGAAAAGAAAGGCATTGACACCATTAAAGTTCACGCCACCGATTTTATTACAAAACGGCTTGCGCCAAGTCAAATACCAAATGACGGCAAGCAAACGCCTACAAAAGGTCATCCCGTCTTTATTGCCCAGCACGCAACAGCCACCTGTTGCCGAGGTTGCCTTGAAAAATGGCATAAAATACCAAAAAATAAAGAATTAAATCAATATGAAGTCGATTTTGTAGTCAATTTAATTATGCTTTGGATAGAAAACCAAATAAGTAACTATAAAAAATAATTTTTATTTTTTAAAAAAAACGTATTTAATTTAATTTTTAGATAAAAAATCATATTTAATTTAATTTTTGATTAAAAAACATTGATTTATTTAA
>CAMLSW010000077.1 GCA_946484195.1 uncultured Clostridia bacterium | reverse complement strand
CTTGTACGATAAGTTAAAACATATACCTATCGTGCATCTCACGGTAGGTATTTTTATTTAAAAGAATAAATTTTAAGCAAAAAAAGTCGATATATCAAAAATTAGACTTACGGGAATATTCCCGTTTTGTTATTTGAAATTTTAAAATAAAAGTGTTATGATTAAAACATAACAAAAGGAGAAAGAAGATGAAAGATAAAAATCCAAAGTTAAATATACTTGAAAATGCCTATGATGACCAAGATACTCCAAAAGGTAAAAAAGATAGATTTACCAAGTTTTATTCAATTTATGTCTATAAGGTTCTAACAGAAGATGCTTCAAAAGATGAACCACTAAAAGTTTTAGATATTTTAGAGATAATTAAAGAAAAATTTAAAGTAATACTTAGTAAGGACACCATTCAAGAATATATTAGATTGTTTAAAAATCATCTCTTGCCTAACTACACACTTGAAGGCAATCCTTATGATGGCTATTATCTAACAAGTGATAACGAAGACATTTTAGTGCCTGGCGAATTTAGACTTGATGACATAGAAATCAACATTTTAATTCAAATGCTAAGAAAATCAAGGCTCGCTTCTGATGGTGCTAAAAAGAATATTATTGAAAAACTGTCTTATTCTGCTGGTAGTGAGTTAAAAGAGTTTTTAAATAAACATTCTTATTTTTCAAAGGATATAAACTTTAATATTCAAAAAAATTTATTTGCAGAAGATATGATTGAAATTATCAACCAAAGACGACCAATTATGTTGCAACGCAAACTTTCTAATGGAAAAGTGAATTCGACTTTTAGAAGATTTAATATATATGCTTTTATACCTTTCCAAGACACATATTGTATTGTTGGAGCACCAAATTGTGGAAATGTAGCAAACTTCCTTACACTAAACCAAATAAATAAGTATTATGTCTTGGAAGATGAAACATTTGATAAAACACCACTTCATATTAGAATGAGCACAATGTTTACTACCGATGAAGTATTAGAAACACTAAAAACAGAGCACCCAAACGATTTTATATTCCCTACAAAAGAAGAGATGCAAAGACATAAGCAAGATTTCGCAAATAGATTAAAAAATCGTAAAAAAAGAAAAGGAGGAGAAGAAGGAAAATGATTAAGATAAAGAATATCTCAATGCTAAGAACTGTTGATGGTTGCTTGGAATTTATAAAAAGATATGACCCTGAAACAGTTGTTACATCGTTTTATATAAGACAATTAATTAGACAAGGCACTATAAGTGCTAAATACTCTGGCACAAAGATTTATGTAAATTTACTTCAACTCCTTAAATATTTGGATTTTGAAATCGAACAAGAAGAATTCCCTTCTGTAGAAGAAACTTTAAAAGATATTGATAAGAATTAAGGATGGTTATATGGAAACTTTAAGAAAAAATAGAAACGAAATGTATCATTTAGCGAATTATGATAAAAATGGAAATCTAATATCCTTTCGCATAAAATGTAGCATTAAAAATCCAAAAACTAATAAATTTGAGCAAAAATCTAAAACTTGGAAAGTTCCAGAGTATCTAAAAGGCAAAAAAGAAATAATGAAAGCCTTGCGAGAAGAAAAAGATAAATTCAAAAAAGAGCAAGAAGAAATTTTAAATGGAAAAAGAGCACAAAGTGGAGTTGGATTTATAGATTATGCAAAAGAATGGCTTAAAGAACTAGAAAGAACCAAATCAAAATCATATTGTCATAGGGCTATTGACGCAATAAATCTATTTGAGCAAGAATTTCAAAAAATAACCTTTGATAAATTGACTCCCGATATGGTGAAGGCATTTTATAATAAACTACAAAACAAGGATATTAGTAAACCAAAAATCTATCTAAAAAAATCTTTATGGGATGAAATTATAAAACAATATAAAACAAAAAATATTTTTTGTAGTCAGTTTAATATTTCTAGAACAACATTACTTGAAGCAGAAAATGGTAAACCACTCAATGAAAAGAGTGTAAATATAATTTGTGAAGCATTGCATATAAAAAAGAATGATTATTTTACTTTCATTGACTTTAAAGAAAGACATTACAAAAGAGAATCAATCTTAAAATATAAAAGGATTATGAGCACAATTTTTAATAATGCTGTAAGAGATAGAGTTCTTGAAGACAATTACACTTCAACAAAATATATTAAACTTGTATTCCCAGAAGATGAAGAAGCAGATGAACTAGACGAGGATAAGGTTCTAAGCAAAGAAGAGTCAATCTATTTCCTTGATTGTCTTGATAAAGTAAGTGATATTAGATGGAAAATATATTTTGGGTTAATTTTAGTGACAGGGCTTAGATCTTGTGAAATGAATGGGCTTAGGTGGCAAGATATAGATTTTGAAAAAAAGACAATGAAGATAGAAAGAGATAGATTATATAATTCTACTTATGGTGTATATGTTTGTAAAACAAAAAATAAGACATCAAAGAGAGAAATTCCACTATCACAGACTGCACTTAATTATCTTATCGAATACAAAAAGTGGTATGATAATTATGTAAGCGAAAGACCAGGTCTATATGATGAAGATTATTTAATGATAAGTCTTGAAGGTGGGAATATGCACCCTTGCACACCTAAAGGATGGCTTGATAAATTTAGAAAACAATTCAATATAAAAAAGACAACTATACACTACTTGCGTCACACATTTATCTCTCTTTGCCTTGTAGCAAATATACCTATTATAACTGTATCTAAATGGGTTGGTCACGCAAACTCAAACATAACTTTAAAGACTTATGCACACTACATAAAACAAAGTGGATTCGAGTCTGTTAATAAAGTCGATTCTTTATTTATTGCATAATATGATAAACAATAGGTTTTTAAATAAACTTATGCTATAATAAAAAAGGAGAAAGAAATGTCAAACATAAAAGTATTTGAAGAAAAGAAAATAAGGACACAATGGAATGCAAATGAAGAAGATTGGTATTTCAGTGTGGTTGATGTGATAGCAGTTCTAACTGATAGCCCTCGCCCACGCAAATATTGGAACGCATTAAAAACAAAATTAAAACAAGAAGGAAGTCAGTTGTCCCAAGATGTGGGACAACTGAAATTGCAATCTTCTGATGGAAAACATTACTTAACCGATGTATTAAACACAAAAGGCATTTTAAGGCTTATACAATCAATTCCTAGCCCAAAAGCAGAACCATTTAAGATGTGGCTTGCACAGATTGGAAATGACCGCCTAGACGAAATAGCAGACCCACAAAAAGCATTCGAAAGAGGTGTTGAACTATATAGAGCAAAAGGCTACACTGAAGGATGGATAACAGAAAGGCTAAAAGGAATAGAAATAAGAAAAAAATTGACAGATGAATGGAAAGACAAAGGAGTTAAAACAAGCCTAGAATTTGCAATACTCACAGATGAAATGACAAAGGCTTGGTCTGGAATGTCAGTAAAGGAATATAAAGCAGTAAAAAACTTAAAGAAAGAAAATTTAAGAGATAATATGACAGATATTGAACTGACACTAAATCAACTTGCAGAAGTAATGACAACAGCAATATCAAAAGAAAGCAATCCACAAAGTTTTAGTGAAAATAAATCTATAGCAAGAAGAGGTGGAAACATAGCAAGAAATACAAGAGAAGATATAGAAAAGGAACTGGGCAAATCAATCATTTCCCCACTGAATGCACAAGACAAAGATTTATTAGAGATAAAGAACAATAATGAAGATGAAGAGAATTGAAAAAATAAAATCAATTCTCTTTTTTTCTTTACTTCTTACAGCAAATATGCTATAATATATTATATAAAAATAAGGGCAATATATTAGATAAAAACCTTATTGTTAGTGGAAAAATAACTGGAAAAATTTATCATCAAAAGTTGTAGTTTTTTGATAAAATTATGATACCTAATAAAAATTACAGAAATTGCAAAAGTTATTAAAAATAGTTATTTAATGGCACAAAAGATACGCAAATTGATGCCTGAGAAGGAACTAAAGGAAGTTGAAAAATAAAAATTATTGCCCTCCTAAGGGATTGTTCTGGGTTCGAGTCCCGGTGGGGTCACCAAAACAAAGA
>CAMLSW010000076.1 GCA_946484195.1 uncultured Clostridia bacterium | reverse complement strand
TTATTATATTATTTTATTATAAATTATTTAATTTAGCACTAAAATATAAATATTTTTATATATTTTTTGCTTGATTTTTTGCCCTTTAAATAAGCGGTCTATAGAATTTTCTTCTTCTCACGCGCGCGTCAGAAAGATAAGTTTTTTTATTTATTTTATAACACTCGTAATAATAGCCTGTGTGCAAATGTGGATAACTTTTATTTTTGTATTTTTAATAGTATTATTCGCTTTATTTTTCCAAGAAATTAGTTATTAAATTTAATGTTTATTTTATGTGGATAAGTTGGGGATAAACAATTTTTTTTATCCACTTTTCAACATTTTTTTTATCTCACTGATAAAGGTTTGCATCTTGTGAGAGGTTTTAAGTTCGTCGGCAACCTTGTCGCGAGAGTGACCTATTGTAGAGTGGTCACGCCCTCCAAAAATCTTGCCGATGGAGATAAGTGGCATCTCAAGTATCTCGGTTATGAGGTAAATTGCAATCATTCGTGGTTCTACCACCTCTTTTGATTTTTTCTTGCCAACTATGTCTGCTCTTGTGATATCAAAATACTTACAAACCTCTCTGATTATATCGTCAGCCGTCAAACCTTCATTTTTTTCTTCTTCAATCTGACCATTAAAAGCTTCGATAACGTCCTCTTTAGTTGCAGTATGCTTGTTTGAAAGGCTTGCCAAAAAATATACTTTTGAAAGCATACCTTCAAGCTCTCTAATATTTGTGTTGATATGTTCGGCAATATAATCGATGGCATCGTCGTCAATATGATATTTTTCTATTTGACACTTTTTGCGAAGAATTGCAATCTTAGTTTCAAGGTCTGGTGACTGGATGTCTTGAATAAGCCCACTTGTAAAACGTGAACGCAATCTGTCAGTTAAGGTTTCAATATCCTTAGGTGGACGGTCAGAGGTGATGATTATCTGTTTGTTATTTTGGTAAAGTTCATTGAAGGTATAGAAAAACTCCTCTTGTGTACTTGTCTTTTTAGATATAAATTGTATATCGTCAACCATCAACACATCGAGGTTACGGTATTTTGTTCTAAATTGAAGGACGGCCTTACTTTTTTCAGATGGCGCAGAACCTAAACTTTCGATATAGTCATTGGCAAACTGCTCACAAGTGCAGTAAAGAACATTTAAATTAGGGTTTGACTCCTTCAAAAAGTTACCAATAGCGTGAAGAAGGTGTGTTTTACCAAGTCCAACTCCCCCGTAAATAAAGAGAGGGTTAAACTTTTCACCCGGATGTTCTGCAACTGCACGAGAGGCGGCATAAACAAATTGATTAGACTTTCCAACAACGAAGTTTTCAAAGGTATACTTGGCGTTAAAAGGATTTTTTGTAACTTCAATTTCCTTTTCTTTAGTCTTTTCGCCGTGAAGCTTTATATATTCAATCTCTTCCGTTGGGTCAAGCACTTCAATTTCGATATTTTCACCAAAGATGTCATCAACCGACTTAGAAAGTTTATCAAAATAGTTCCTTGAAATTTGATTTTTTGCTGAAGCTGAATTGGCTGCGAGTATCAATTTTTTGTTATCTACAAAGTCAACAACCTTAAGTGGTCTAAACCACATTACAAATGAGACATTAGAAACTGTCAGTTCAAGCTTACTTAGAACTGCATCCCATAGTGACGATAAATCTTGCATAGTTTTCTCCTTAAAATATATTTAATTTAATTATAAATATACGAAGTTTAAAAGTCAACCTTGACTGCCAAAAATCTACAATATTTACTAAAATTTATTTAAAGCTTATCTTTTGTGTAAAAAGTTTAATCTTGCCAAAATATAATGAAAAGATTTTTTTAAAAATGTTAAAGATTGTCTTAATAACATAAAAAACACCTAAAAAATACGAAAAAACAGTGAAAAAACACTAAATTTTACGATTTTTTGATAAATTTTATTAAAAATATAAAATTTAAAACTTTGTTCTTGGCAGGTTTAAAAAGTTTTGTGACACATTTTACAATAAAAATATGAGTATCTGGTGACACTCATATTTGCTTATAAATATATATTGTTTTAAACACCTTCAGAGCCAGCGTTGTCTTGAGGTTGAGGATAGATAGATTGAAGAAGATTTGTTGTAAGGTTAAACCTATAACTGTTACCCGACAAGTCGCAGGATACCACTATTGGGTTTTGATTATACTCCTCTTCTGCAATATCAGTCACTGTAAAGACATAGATGTAGGCAGTAACTAAGGTGTTATCATCATAATAATCTTCTTTTGTTAAAAGTTGACCTTTAATAGTTTGACCTTGATAGGTAGCAGAAAAATTAGCAGGCTGTGACACAAAGGTAATAGAAACACCATTTACAAGCGAGGTCTCATTATTTTTAGTCACAGAAACATCTTTAACTATGCCGTTGAGCGCTGATATATCTGTTATTGTATCATCGCCACAACCTATCAATAAAAATGAACTTAAAGCAAGAATAATAGCAAGGAAAGATAGAATTAGCGTTTTATTTAATTTTTTAGTCATAATAATCTCCATTTTAGTAGTATATATTTTAACAAATTTTATTGCGCATTACAAGTAAAATTTGAATTTTTTTTACTTTTTAATAAAAATAAATGTTGATGCTTGTAAAATTTAGTCAAAATGTGGTATCATATCAATATGGTAATTAAGTCGTTAAAGCTTGTCAATTACAGAAGTTATAAAGAAAAGATTTTTTATTTTTCTGATAAACTCAATATTTTAGTTGGAAAGAATGCTCAAGGAAAGACTAACGTGCTTGAGGCAACCTTTTATGCTGTCATTGGAAGAAGTTTTAAAACCTCAAAAGAAAAAGAGGTTATCAAGTGGGGGCAAGAAAAGGCTTATGTATGTGGAGAATTTCAAAAAAAGTACAGAGAAGAGAAAATTGAGTTATTTTTTGATAAAAATAAGAAAAAAAGCATAAAAGTTGATGATATTTCACTTCATAAAATAGGAGAACTTCTAGGAACGACAAATGCAGTATTCTTTTCACCTGACGAACTTAAACTTGTAAAAGAAAGCCCAGAAGAGCGAAGAAGGTTTATAAATATCGACATCTCTCAAACCAATAAAAGATATTTTTATATGATTGGAAGATATGAAAAGGTGCTTGCAAATAGAAATAAACTTCTTAAAAGCACAACTGACCTATCTGTTATAAGGGATACTATAGATATTTGGGACAGAGCGCTTGCCGAACTTGCCGAAAAGATTTTTATTGAAAGAAAAAAGTTTATAGAAGAACTCTCCCCTTATGCAAAACTTGCACATCAATATATATCGGGCGGAAGTGAAGAATTGCAACTTGTTTATAATTCATCCTTTGATGAAAATTATAAAGAAAAAATGATAAAATATCTATCTAAAAACCTTGAAAAAGATTTTAAACTTGGATACACCTCGGTCGGAATTCATAGAGACGATATAGATATATATTTAAATGGAATTGAAGTTAAAAATTATGGGTCGCAAGGTCAACAAAGAACGGTGGCATTGTCGATGAAACTTGCCGAACTTGAGATTATTAAAAATAGGATTGGAGAGTATCCAATATTGCTCCTCGACGATGTTTTTAGCGAACTTGACAGCTCTCGTAGACAAAAATTATTAAATTTTACATCAAAAACTCAAACTATAATCACCTGCACAGATTTTGATTTAAATATAGATGCAAATATAATCAAGATTGTGAAGGAAGATTAGGGCTAAATTTTCGGAAGAAAAATCAAAATTTTAGTTGTTTTGAGTGAGACTTGAGGTATTTTTATCCTATGTGATGACTCAATCAATTGTATTTGTTTTTAACAATAAACTTATTTTTTAAGTTAATAATTATATAGTTATAAAACTAAACCAATTGAACTGCATCCCAAACACTTAAGTTGTATTTGAAGATAATAATTAATATGTGTTTTATTAATGTTATAAGCTTAAATATTCTTATAACATTTTTTTTAAAAAATTTGGATGTGCAAAAAATTGATTGTTAAGGCATACATTACATATTGTGATAAATTCAGATAAATGTCGACAAAGTTTGCGCGCATTTAGCTAAAAAGTTTTATAAAACGTTTTTAAATAAAATGAAAAACTCCTATAATTGTTCTTGTCTTGGTGATAAAGCCAAGAATTATTAGGAGTAACAAATAT
>CAMLSW010000075.1 GCA_946484195.1 uncultured Clostridia bacterium | reverse complement strand
ATTATTTCTTTTTCACTATTTTTATAAAGTTTATTTTATAATAAAATTTTTTATTTAATTATGAAATAATTAAATAAATTTTTAACAAAAAATTAAAAAACTATGTGATTTAATTTAAAATTGCATTTTTTATAGTGTAATTTTTTTTATTATTTTTATTGTAATTTTTTGTATATTTTTTTACATTTATTTTTAAAAATTAATTTTTATTTGCCTAAACAAAATTTAGAAAATATAAGGTCAATAATTTGCTCATTTTCACATTGACCGGTGATTTTTCCAAGTTCGTTCCAAAGATTTTTGATAAGCATTGCGATTATATCCATACTCTGCTCTCTGCTATCAAAAAGTTCGTTTAATATCTTTTTGCAATTCTTTAATATCGCGATTTGCCTTTCATTGATGACGATGATTTTGTTGTAGTCAATCTCTTCGCTAATCACCTTGCTATAAATTTTATCCTTGATAAGTTCAATATTTTCGCCGTTCTGCGCAGAAATTTCTATCTCGTCGTCAATGGGCTCAAGCACTCTTTTTTTATCACTTTTGTTGACTATTGTTAGCACATTGTTTGCGTTTGCTAACAGCTTTTTTATTTCTTTATCTTCCTCTGTTAGAGCTCTGCTACCATCAAGCACAAACAAAACCACATCGGCATTTTGAAGAGATTTTTTTGACTTTTCAATGCCTATTTTCTCAACCTTATCTTGAGAGTTTCTAATACCTGCCGTATCGATAAAGTTAAGGTTTACACCTTTATAGGAAACACTTTCACTCAGCACATCGCGCGTGGTACCTTCAATCTCCGTGACAATGGCACGTTCTTGCCCGACTAGCGCATTCAAAAGGCTTGACTTACCAACATTTGGCGAGCCAACTATAGCAATATTGATACCTTTAGAGATGTATCTTGCACTTTGCGAGGTTTCGATAAATTCCTCGATTTTTTTATCTATCTTGTCAAGGTCCGAGAAGATTTTTTCTTTTGCCGACTTTTCAAAGTCCTCTTCTGGATAGTCAAGAGTCGCCTCAATTTGAGCTATACTTTCTGTCAAACTGTTTTGCAAATCCTTTATCTGCCCGCTAAGTTTGCCTTCGCTTAGCGCAAGAGAGGCTTTCAACTCGCTTTCACTTTGCGCGTTGATTTCACCGATAATATTTTCGGCTTGGTCTAAACTGATTTTACCATTTTCAAACGCACGCTTAGAAAATTCGCCCGCCTGAGCAAGCCTAACGCCTGACGAGATTAAACTGTCAAGCACCTTCTGGCAAAGCACTGTGCCACCGTGAACGTGAAACTCAATGATATCCTCGCCGGTATATGATTTTGGCGCGCGAAAGTACACCATCAAACAGTGTTCTCTGCTTCCATCCTTAAAATCAAAATACCCTAGGTACATCATCCTCGGCACAATGGTATTATAGTCCAAATTTTTAGACGAAAAAAATTCTTCTGCCTTTTGAAGACAGCCCTGTCCGCTCATTCTTACAACTGATATAGCCCCCTTGCCAATAGGCGTTGAGATTGCACAAATAATATCTTCCATAGTTTTATTATAACACAAAAATTTTTGTTTTGTTGTTTTTTTAATAATTTGTTTACAAACTTTGTCAATTTTCTTAAGTGAAATTTGATTTTGTTTAAATTCTTTTTAAAAAATAAGAATAATTACCAATTATTTTTGCACACTAAAGATGATTTTTAAATGCATTTTTAGGAGGTGCTATGAAACTCTTTTGGCTAAGCCTTATAATTCCTGTGCTATTTTGTGCGCAGTATAATGTTGTATCTTTCTTTGAAGGCTATTCAACCATACAAATATATAGGGATGGCACGCAAATAGAACTATCCGAAGAAAATAAAAATAAGTTTGACGAGCTTTTCTGCTCCTCAATTGAAGGCGCCATTCAAAAACCAGCATATGGAGTCATCACAAACGACATTTTGCAAGAACAGTTAAAGCAAGGTATATGGATAAAATTCACCTTTTCTCAAACCATTATAAAGTCGCAAATGCCGTTTGATGAACTTATCATAAATGTCACTAAGGACAGCTCTGGGCTTAATATCTATCGTGGTAATGACGGCATCTTTGAAGGACGATGTTTCTACCTAGATTTGAAGGGCAATCTAAATGACCTTTACGATTTTATTGAAAATCTGTCACCAGCTAACCCAGCAGAGGTTGAACTTGAAAATCAAGAACCAGAAAAGACCTCATTAGTCGACGATAAAAATGATAACGAAGATGAGGATGATAAAACAGACGATGCCCCACCAAATAATAAAAAGCCTTCCCTAAAACTAGTTTCGAAACTTGACGAAAACTATGACGACCAAACTCAATATAAACTTGAAGACAAACTACCCGAAAGTCAAAAAGAGCTTTTAAATCACCTTCAATAATGAAAATAGGTGATAAAAATAGGTGATGTTTAAGAAAAAAATTTTACAATTTCTTACAATATTTCAGCTATTCTATTTTATTATTATAATTTAAAATCATTTTTTTTCTCTTTTTATTTTTTTAAAGTCTAGCAGGGAATAATCCTCGCTAACCTTAAAAATTTTAATAAAAACCAAAAAATAGATATGAACGAAAACATATCTATTTTTTATAAACACTTGCCTATGTGTTTTACAGTTTTATTATACATAAGTTTTTCTTTATACCCAAACAATCTATAAAAAATTCTTGTCATAACTTGGCAGGTTTTGTAGAAGTATATCTCTTCGCTCGGCTTACTATGTGATTTTAAAATTTAAGCAAGTTAAATTTTAAGTTCGCTATCGCAAACTGCACAATAACTTGTGCAATCACATAGTTTAAATAGATTTTTTCTATTTTTACTAGCCTTACCAAACAATTTAAAACCAAAGTCTAATATGATGTGTTATAGTTATTTTCTAGATATTTTAAATTTTACTAAATTTAAAAATTGCTATTCTGCCCAAAAATTATCAAATAACTTTTCAATAAATTATCTTGCAAATTAATTAGATTTTATATTTTTCACTCCACACAACATCTTTATATCGGTCTTAACTTAAGCATTCTGTTCTTTCCCCCACTAAATTTATTACAAATCTCTACTTTAAAAGTTTGGTATAGTCAAGCCCCATCGCGTCCTTCATTTTATCCAAGATGATGTGTGCCTGCGCTGACGCTTTTTTAGAGTTTTCAAACAATAACTCATAGATGTCATTTATATGTTCTTCCAAATATTTTCTTTTTTCTCTAATCGGCGCAAGAAGTTCTTGTAAAATGTTGTTCAAAAACAGTTTTACTTTAACATCGCCAAGCCCACCTTTTTTATAGTGCTCTTTAAGTTCCTCTAAATTTTTGTACTCTGGTAAATACTTTTTAAAGTCGTCATCACTTGCAAAAGCGTCAAGGTATGAAAACACAATATTACCCTCAATCTTACCAGGGTCAAAAACACGAATGTGGTCGGGATCGGTATAGGCAGACATAACCTTTTCTTTAATGGTCTTTTCGTCGTCGCAAAGATAGATGGCATTGCCGACAGATTTGGACATCTTAACCTTTCCATCAAGCCCAGGCAGTCGTCTACAAATTTGTTCTTCTGGCAAAAGTGCTTTTGGAAGATTAAAAACCTTCTCTTTTGGCTTGTAAATATTGTTAAAGGAATTTACTATTTCCCTTGTCTGCTCAATCATAGGAAGTTGGTCCTCTCCAACCGGTACTATCGTTGTACCAAACGCCAAAATATCGGCGGCTTGCGAAACTGGATAATTTAAAAATCCAATTGGTATAGTCCTTTCAAAACCTCTTTGCTTAATCTCATCCTTGATTGTTGGATTGCGTTGAAGTCTTGATACAGAGACAAAATTCATAAAATAAGAGGTCATTTCAAAGAGCTCTGGCACCAAAGATTGAATAAAAATGTTGACCTTGCTAGTGTCAATCCCAGCAGAGATGTAGTCGATTGCAACCTGAATGATGTTGTTCTTAACCCTATCAACCCTCTCGGCATTGTCGGTAAGAGCCTGCGTGTCTGCAATCATAATATAAAACTTTTCAAACCCTCCTTGATTTTGAATTTTTACGCGGTTTGAAACAGAACCAACATAATGGCCTAAATGTAGGTTGCCAGTAGGACGGTCCCCCGTCAAAATAATATCTTTCATAATTATATCCTTTTACTTAAATAATTTTATTAGGTAAACAAAGGTCTTATAGACAAAGTTTTTGTAATAATTTATTATACCTATTTTTATGTCTATATAGCAAACAAAATATAAATTTTTGATACTCTCATATTAGATAAGGCTTATTAAATTTTTAGTGAAATGAATTTTAAAAATCCGATTTAAAACTAAAATTTTTTTTATCTTTAGACTAGTTTGTTTATTAGGGTGAAAATAACATTGTACTTATTTAAAAGGTAATATTGATATCAACCTATGGAATAAACTTAATATAGACTATGTGATGTTAAAATTTTATTATCATAAAATTTTATAAATTCTAACGAATTTGCGTGCTTTGCCCGCCCATCACATAGTATGTAAAACCATCAGCCTCACCCTTGCAAGCAAGTTCGCCTTCCGATATTATAGACTATGTGATGTTAAAACTTAAACAAGTTAAGTTTTAATTTTGCTAAACGCAAAA
>CAMLSW010000074.1 GCA_946484195.1 uncultured Clostridia bacterium | reverse complement strand
TAGTAAAATTAAAATTTAACTTGTTTAAATTTTAACATCACATAGTTTATATTATTAAAAATATATTAAAATATTTATTCTGGTAATTTTTCGTCAAGATAGGTGGCAGAGAGGTCGGCAAGATGGGCCAAAAAGCAAAGTGGATATTTATAGAAAACATCACTTATCATATAGCTGCCATTTTGTACTCTTATATCAAACTCACCCATATGCCAATTTATTGCAAGAGCCTCTTCACGCGTTAGTCGCATAAAAGCAGATATTATATACACTGACTTTTCGCCGTGCCCATAAGGAAGGCTATCTTCAACCTTATAGCAAGGTTTCTTTCGCCAAACGCCGTCATCATCTTTGACGTTTCTAAAGTCCTCAACATAGGTGTCAACCTTACACACATCGTGCAAAAGCCCTATGATGGCAACGCTTTCTGGGCTAATCTTCTTTTGCCAGTTTTCGCCGTACTCCAAAGTCAAAAGCTTTACAAGCCTTCTATAGACATTTACAGAATGTTCGCATAGCCCGCCCTTAAAAGCATTGTGCCTTCTAGTGCTTGCTGGAGCTGTGAAAAAATCAGAGCGCTCAAGCCAGTCAAGTAATTTATCGGCTCCGTCTCTATCTATATTATCATAAAAGATGTCTAAAAATTCCTCTCTAGCGTCCATAATTCTCCTATATTTTTTTTAACTTGAAATTTGATATTAATATCCGTAGCAATACTGCGTTTCTTCTATCTCATCTTTGTACATTCTTAGCATTGCGTCAAGGTCGATATTTCTCTTGTAAAGCTCCTTCTTTATCTGCTTTGCAAGTCTTGGACGAGAAGATTTTGTAGATGCATAATGCAAGTTGACAAAATCTTTTGTGTCCATCTTTCCATCATCAAAATAAAATTGGCGCATTGAGTCTGCAAACTTCAAATAGGCATCTTGGTTTTGATGATCTATAAAATATATATAAGCCTCCCACGCATTTATGCCCAATTTGATAAGCGCCTCTTTACCATTATTTAAAGCAATCCTCTTTAATTTTAAACTTTTAATCATATTTCCTCCTAACTCAACTTATTTATCAATGATTTCAATAAATCATCTGATGATTTTTCTAGTCTGTTTATCTCATCAAAAAGGTTTTCAAATTCTTGTAGTTTTTTAACCGCATCGGCGCTACTTTCAAGAGCTTGTACACCTTTTTGGAATAGCGTCACTTTCTGCTTTGCAAGTTTCTCACAATCTAAAATATCGTTACAAATTATTCTATATACATCTACTAAATCTTGGTCTTTATCGTCATCGTGCAGTTTTAAAATATCAAAAGCGCTGTCAGTATTATCGCTTATATTTTCAATCAGCATCTCCACCTGCTTTTGCATATCCAAAATGTGCTCACTATTGTCAATTCCGTCATCTAAAATATCTTCCATAACTCTCCTTACAAACACCTATTATACAACAAAGTAAAAATAAAATCAATCAATAAAGTTCTTCATACTCAGGAAATGGCGACAAATTTATTTTATTATAAGCCTCTTCATATTTATAGAACATAGAGTCAAACCCTATTCGCTCACTTGCCATTTTATCAAAAATTTTATTTGCTAATCTTTTATGATTAACCTTTATTGATAATAGCCTTAAATCAACCTCACTTCTGCCGTCTTCAGAAACAACTTCTTGGTCAAAAGTAAGTTCATAAAATGATTTTAAAAATTTATTATAGCTTTCATCATTTTTATTTTGATAAAAGTCAATATAATCTTTCCAAGCCTCTCTTGCAAGGTCCATTATTTGGCCCATCTTATCATTAAGAAAGTCTTTATCGACATTGATGCTATAATGCTGGCTATCAAACATCTTCATAAGTTTTACTCTATCCATATCCACCTCATTATATGATAATTATATAATAAAACTCTTTAATTTTCAAGAGACAACTTAAATATAACTAAAAAATTTGATTTTTATTAAAAAATTAAAATTTAACTAATAAAAAACCTTGCTATAAAGTTGAATTTAAAAAATTGTATGTTATACTTATATATTTGGCAATAAATAACGAAAAAAGATAGTGAAATTTAAAGTTTAAATTAATCACTATCTTTTATTTTGTAAATTAAAATATCTTAAATTTTAGAATTATATTCCTCTTTAAGCTAAATATTCGCTTGCGATTTAACCTTCAATATATTTAGTATCATTACTATCTATATTTTCATCGCTCTTATTTTTATTATCAAAGCTTATAAAACTGTTATACAAGGATAAATTGCGCTGTTTTTCATAGCGTAGCAAACTTCGTTGAAAGGCAAAGATATCCACCGCTTCCCACACGAAAACCCAGGCAATTATATCAAACACCTCTTCTATGAGCCAAAAGACACCAAAGTAATGCACCAAAAATAGTGCAGTTAAAGATATTATTGAAAGAAGTATCATAACCAAAAGCAATTTTGTATTGTTGGCTATTTTGCGCTCGGCTTCTATAGTGCTATTTAGATAATAATTTTTTACCGCCCTACTAAAGACCTCTTCGTCTTCAGGCTTCACTTCTGGACAGTTAAAGGACAAGTGCAATTCCTGCCTTGGCGGGAATGATTTTGTAAAGTTGTCAAGAAAATTTGCAAACTCATTGTTTATCGTCTCTTTGTTTTGTGCGTAAAAAGGTGAAAGCACTTCAGATTTGTCTTTTATTTCAATCTCTATGTGCGCTCTGCCCTTTTCATCCTGCCTAATTTCTCCGCCGATTAGTTTTTTCTCTTTGTAATATCTTAAAAAATTCAGCATACCGCCACCTTTTTCTCAAGGTAGTAAACCTCACCCGCGCTTGCAACGTCAACCTCTTCTTCAGGGCTCTCTTCTGGCTCCTCGATGGCATTTTCAATTATAACTTCAATGACCTGGTCGCTTTCAAGTATAGTCTGTCCGCTTGTAGTTTGAAGTCTAAATTTATAGTAGCCACTATCCGCCACATCGCTAAGCGTGAAGGTATTGTCGCAAACAACATAATCTCCATAGCTTAGTCCATCTTCGCTATAGCAATATGCAAAGGTATAATTGTCCTTTAAGCCACTTGCATTTATTATAATAGTGTTGCTACCGTCGTCATTTTCGACATTGTAAATATTATTTATTTCTGGGAATACAAAGTCAGAGGTCTCTATCTCTGGCACTGGATAAGAGTAGTAATCTTCTCCGCCATTAAAATAGTAGATATAATTTTGCACATATCTATTATTGGAATAAAAGCCATTCCCGGTTCCCATATCGCCACCAACAAGCAGATATTTGTGTTTCAATGCAATTACCTCTTCTTCTGGAAGAAAGGCAACAAATGGGTCGGTCGGGTCATTCCAAGTCACGTCAACACCATACCAGTTGCCATATAGTTTAACATAGTTCCACATATGACCTTCCTGTCTACCGCTATTATTTACAACATAGCCCGCGCCTACAACACAGTCTATACCAAGTCCGTTTAAGAGGTATTTCATAGCATAAGAATAACCATCACACACAGCCACACCTCTAACGAGAGCTCCATAAGCTGTATGGATTAAATCTTCTGCATCCTTGCTTTCATAATCGAGGTCATAGTCAACATTATCTACAAGATAGTCATTTAAATACACAACCTTTTGATAATCATTTAAGCCTTCAGGCATTTGAGCATAAATTTCTTCTCTTGCCTGCTCCATTTGACTGAGCGCATACTCTATTTGAAGAGAATTGTTAAAACCTGTCTTATAAAAATTGCCAGATACTGAGTAAATGTTTATTTCAATTATGTTGCTAGTAAAACCACCGCTCTCTTGGTAGCTTACCCCTAAATCCAAAAATGACAGATAAAAAAGTTCTGGATTGTCAAAGATAATACCGCTCATTGCACCGCTTAATGCAGGAGCAAGATAACCTCTATTTACAATCTCATTCATCTCTTCTTGAGTCAAATACTCACTAAGAAGTATCTCGTCATTACCACTTTTAAAGTAGTCTATATGATCATTAAACGCTTGATACAACTTAGAGGTATAGTAGGACGCCCTATCATCTTCATTCTCAAGCAGGTAGTCATAATAGCTATTGATATTAACAAAACCATCTTGCTGAGCATAGTTACCTCTATAGTTTCTATTACCATCAAAAAAAATCAAATATAAAGTAACAGCAACAACAATTGTTACTATTAGTGCTGTTAAAAATATTCTTGTACCTTTCTTTTTTTCGCTCATACGTCTATAATAGCACCTCTACCCCTAAAATTCAAAACAATTAATGACATTTTTCTTTAATAAGAATGATGTTTTATTAAAATACAATATATTTATGTATCAATTATATAATGTCTATTTCCTACATTTTTATCAAAAATTTTTAAAAATCATTTGACTTAGAGTTTACTCCAAAATGTATAATCTTATTGTAAAAAGTTAAAAAGGGGATATTATGGAAAAATCAAAAGTATATTTCACTAGAGATATTTCGCCTAGTTCTCTTGTCAGACGGCTGTAATGACGGTTATCATATTTTAAAAGAAAAATTAGGAAAATTAAAAAATAAATAAAAATAATGAGAAAATACCCTCAAAAACATTTAAAAGACGCAAAAACCCTATATTTTTGCGTCTTATTTTTATTCACATATTGAAGATAATATATCAAACAT
>CAMLSW010000073.1 GCA_946484195.1 uncultured Clostridia bacterium | reverse complement strand
CCAGTCTCTTCATCACGATATTTGGGATGCTTCCCATAAAAATATTAAAAAACAATAAAAAGTCGCTAAAAATAGTCAAAAAATCGTTAAAAACAATAAAAAATCAGCAATATTTAATAAAATTGCTGATTTTTTAATTAATAAAATGTTTGAAAAATTAAATATATTTTGTTTTTATTTATTTTCGTTATTAACACTTATTTTTATTATTTATTTTCGACATTGATATTTATTTTGTTATTTATTTTCTTCGCTATTAATAAAATAATCTATTCTATAATCAAGACCTTCTTTTTTAATTTCTTTTATCCATTCTTCTTTTAAAGCGTCATATGATTTTTGGTGATTATTTTTATCAACCATTGCGGACAAACAACGCAGATTTTTATCAATGAAGGCTTTGTATTTATCTATATTTATTTTATTAAGCCTGTTAAACAGCGTATTGTCTTCTGCAATTTGCTCATAGGTGTAAGGTGAGATGGTTGCTCTCTTTATATTAAGGTATATCTCATTGTCAATATCTTTATCAAGGTCTATAATAGAGCCAAGATAGACATACGAGCCGTTATGCTGTTTCATAAAGAAAACCTTTCTGGCATTTTCACCAAACTTATCTTCTATAAGTTGAATATTTACCTCTTTTTTATTCTTTTCAAGTTCAAAGTATATTTTAGGGCTTAAGTAAACAAGTATATCATCAAAATATTTGTATATTGTCAAATTATTTGTATGCAGTCCGGAGCGTTTTACACTTTGATTGATTTCATAGCTGATGGTGTCAAGCTTGTCGATAAAATATTCGGCAACTTCCTCTTTTATAACTCCTTCATTTGCCTTTTGAAAAAGCTCCATAATAGCAATCTTTATGTTTTTAATATTCTTCATATTTCCTCCTAAAATTATTTTACATTATGCTTTATAAAATGTCAAATAAAAACGATAATGCGTTATATCTTTTGGTAGAAAGGTTTGAGGGCGCTATATAAAGGTCTATCAAGAAAACATCCCCTTACTTTTGTAAAATTTTCAAAATATTTATTATTGTAATTTAAGTTTTGATTGATAATAAAATTAAAAGCGCAAAAGGTTAGATTTTTATTGAAAAATTGGCTAAGTTTTGCTATAATCAATATATTAAAGGATAATTATGAAATTAGCGAAGGATTGGAAAGATTATAAGGTGCTTGCCACTGGAGATGGCGAAAAACTTGAAAGATGGGGTGATTACACACTTTTGCGACCAGACCCACAAGTGATTTGGCACGCAAGGACACCTCTTGCAAACTATAAAGGGCTCGATGGACATTATATTCGCTCAAGCTCTGGTGGTGGAACTTGGCAGTTTAAAAATAAAGTGCCCGAAACTTGGAAGGTGTCTTGGAAAGGTATGCAGTTTATTATCAAGCCTATGGGGTTTAAGCATACCGGCTTATTCCCAGAGCAGGCAGTAAACTGGAATGACCTAATGGCTCTTATTCAAAATTCGGGCAGGCAAATAAAGGTTCTAAACCTATTTGCGTACACTGGCGGGGCGAGCGTTGTATGTTCGAAGGCTGGCGCACTGGTCACTCACGTTGATGCAAGCAAGGGTATGGTTGAGCGCGCAAAAGAGAACGCACTTGCAAATAACATTACAAATATTAGGTTTATAATTGACGATTGTCAAAAGTTTATTGAAAGGGAAATTAGGCGAGGGAATTTTTACGATGCAATCATAATGGACCCACCAAGTTATGGCAGAGGTACAAACGGCGAGATGTGGAAACTCGAGGACAATTTATTTGATTTTGTCGAGCTTACCAAAAAGGTGCTTTCAGATAAGCCTCTTTTTGTGCTTATATCGTCATACACAACAGGACTTGGTGCAAGCGTGCTTGCAAATATTCTTTCGCTTGTGTTTGGAGAGGGCAATATTGACGCCGATGAAATAGGTCTGCCAACAGATGAAGGCATAGTTCTTCCTTGCGGAACAAGAGGTATAAAGATATGGAAATAAATGAAAATTTAACAAAAAATCAAGGAAAAATGACAAAAAATCAAGAAAATACATCAAATTTACAAAAAAATAATGAAATTGAGACAGAAAAAAGCAAAGCTAATGATGCAAACAAACTACTCGTTCTCTATGAAGATAATCATTTGATTGTTGTAGTAAAACCGCAAAATCTACCATCTCAAGCTGATTCTTCGGGTGATGAGGATACGCTAAGTTTAGTAAAACAATACATCAAAGAGAAGTATCATAAAGAAGGCGAGGCGTTTGTTGGACTTGTGCATAGGCTTGATAGACCAACCGGCGGGATAATGGTGTTTGCCAAAAATTCTAAGACGGCAAGTAGATTATCACAGCAAATAAAAGATAATAGTATGAATAAAATTTACTATGCTGTCACAACAAAGGTTCCACAAGAGCGAAAGGGCACCCTTATCAATTATTTAAAAAAGGATGAAAAGAATAACATTGTAAAGATAGTACCGCAAGGCGAAAAGGATGCTAAAAAGGCAGAGTTACGCTACAATGTCTTGCAAACAGAGGGAGACTATGCGCTTATTGAAATCAAACTTGTCACAGGACGATCCCACCAAATAAGAGTACAATTTGCAGGTATCAATTGCCCGCTTTATGGTGATAATAAGTACGGCAAAAACAAGAGTAAAATGTCAAACAATCTTGGCTTGTGGGCGGGCAGACTCGAGTTTATTCATCCAACAACTAAGCAGAAGATGACCTTTGCTTGTCCTCCGCTTGAGGGTGGCAAACCTTGGAGCTATTTTTATATGGATAAATATTTTATAAGATAATTAAATAAGGCAAAAATAGATAGCATATATTATCGGAAGCCGAACTTGCTTGCAAGGGTGAGGCTGATGTTTATACATACTATGTGATGAACACAATTTATTGTGTTTTTACGTTAGTAAAATTAAAATTTAACTTGTTTAAATTTTAACATCACATAGTTTATAATAGGAGAATTTTATGAAAAAGAGACAGGAAATTGAAGAAGAGTACAAGTGGGATTTAAGCCTGCTATGCAGTGGAAAAGAGGAATTTTATCAAAAAGTCAATAAAATCAATGATTTTTTACCAAAAATTAAGGCATTTGAAGGCAAATTAAATAATAAAGAGGATATTTTAGCATATCTAAAACTTAACGAGCAGTTTTCAAAGTTTGTTGAGCCACTTGCGCTTTACGCACACCTTAAGTCAGCAGAGGTTTTGTCGGACAGCGAAAGACAGGAGATGAGTGAGAAACTATCAAATATATTAAACAACATCTCAGTTGAGTCGTCCTTTGCAAGCTCCGAGCTTAACAAACTTTCAAACGAAGCGTTGGATGACATCATAAGTGATAAGCGCTTTAAAGACTATGATAGGACATTTGAAAATATCAAGAGGAACAAAAAGCACACACTGTCAAAGGCAGAAGAGAAACTACTTTCTGGTATGAACTTCTTGTCTGGTTTCTCTTCAAATATGGATATGCTGAGCGATGTTGATATGAAGTTTGGCAATATCAAGGATAGCAAAGGCAAACTTCACGCACTCACTCATTCAAGTTACTCATCCCTCGTAAGAAGTGGTGACCGAAAACTCAGAATGCTCGCCTTCAAAAAGATGAACGGAACATATGGTAACTATATCAACACTCTTTCTAACAACTACATCAGTGACGTCAAGGCAGACTGCTATTTTGCTAAGGTGAGAAAGTATAAAAGCGCACTTGATAGAGAACTTGAGGGCGAGGAGATAGACAAGAAGGTTTACACAACCCTTGTCAAGCAGGTTGAGAACAATTTGGACCTTCTTTTTGATTATTTTGAGGTCAAAGGCAAATTATTAGGCTTAAAAAAGCTGTATATCTACGACACTCTTGCAGATGTTGGTAAAATTTCAAACAAAAAGTACACCTATGATGAGGCAATTGAGATAATAAAGAAGGCGGTAAGTCCACTTGGTGAGGAATATGTATCGCTAATTCAAAGAGCAAAGGACGAGCGCTGGATAGACGTCTATCCAAATCAAGACAAAAGCTCAGGCGCCTTTGAAACTGCAATTTATGGCTACCATCCGTATGTTATGACCAATTTTGAAGGGGACCTCGATGACATATTCACTCTTGCGCACGAACTTGGCCACGCAATGCACTCATATTTTTCTGATAAAACTCAAGCTTATCCAAAATCGCAATATCCAATTTTTCTAGCCGAGATTGCAAGCACAACAAACGAGATGCTACTTATAAATTATCTTTTAAAAATTGCTACAAGTAAGGAAGAGAAGATAGCATTATATAACAAACTTTTTGATGAGGTCAAAGGCACCATATATAGACAGACTATGTTTGCCGAGTTTGAAGAGAAGGTTCATAAGGTCTGCGAGGACGGCGAGCCACTGACCAAGGATATTCTCTGCGGACTATATTATATCCTCAACAAAAAGTATTTTGGACCTGTAAAATTAATTGATGAAATAAGATATGAATGGGCAAGAATACCTCACTTTTTCAACGCTTTTTACGTATTCAAGTATGCAACTGGTCTTGTAAGCGCAATCACATTTGCAAATAAAATTTTGTCAGGCGAAGAAGGTGCGCTTGAAAACTATATCAAATTTTTATCCTCAGGTTGCAGTCAAAACCCTGTAAAAATATTGAAAGATTGCGGTTGCGATTTGACAAGCGAAAAGACCTTTACAACTTGCTTTGATTATCTATATAAGATGCTTGACGACTTTAAAAAACTGGCAAAATAGTGATAATTTTAGATTTTTAGCTAACATTTTATTAAAAATCAAAAAATATAAAAAATTTAAAAGAAAAAAGTAAAAAACAATAAAAATAAATTTTTAATAAATAAATTTAAATAAAAA
>CAMLSW010000072.1 GCA_946484195.1 uncultured Clostridia bacterium | reverse complement strand
GAATATTATCAGCAAACTCAAATTCTAATACAATTGGTTCACCAGGCTCTTCTGGTTCTTCTGGTGTCTCAGGTTCTTCTGGTTCTTCTGGTGTCTCAGGTTCTTCTGTATCAGAAGTTTGTTTCTCTATGCCTATCCAGGACAAAGCCAGGTCCTTATCAATGGCGTACGTAATAACAAATGCTGTGCCTAAAAGCAATACTACAACACAAAAAGAAATTAAAATTGCTTTAAATGTTCTCATATTTTCTCCTTTATGTATAAATAACCTCAGTTTCAACATTGCTTGAACGGAGTTTTTCTATCAACTCGTATTGAGTTAAAGATTCAAGGTTAGGTTCAACCGTGCATTTAATTTGATAACGATATTCTTCGCCAAATTTGCTAACACAGCTTGTCAAGATATATATTTCCCCTGAATACTTATTGTAAGTGCAAATTTCGAGTGATACAAACCTTCCACCTTCAGATGGCGCGATAAAGTATTTTGTAATTTCATCATAATTATTTAAATCTTCTTCAGTAAATGTTATATTTAATATATTTTCCATTCCTATCGACAGCTCATTATCTTTTTCGTAATCAATAGGTCTAACTTCAACTATTAAATTATTGCGGGTGAAATATGTATTCCAGAAATTTACTGCATTTTGTCCGCCATAAGTGGTTAATGTGAACGTCACACCGTTTGCATAAAAGGCAAAGTTAAATTGAAGAGTATCGTCTAATATTAAATCTAAATCATAGTCTAAAAATGCGTAGTGATATATAGCTCTAACATAATTGGAAGAAGATGAAACTTGAGTGCAAGGCTCATCGTTTATGTAAACACCATAAGTTTTATTAGAATCAAGTCTTATTTTTTCGTTTGAATAAATTACGGCGGAATATGATTTATCTGTATTTTCTGTCAAAACTATATTTTCAAGCGAGAAGCTTGCAGTATCGGACTCTACAGTAGTAGTAACTTTATTGCCTTCGATAAGCCCAGTTATGTACCCCCAAACTCCGCCTTCTGCCGTGTAATAATAATTGAGTTGTATACCGCAATATGCGGTTACGCCCACAAAAATAATACCTAAGAATGAAAACACATAAACTCTTGAATTTGGATACTTGAAGCATAAGAATATGATAAAACCAATTAGCAATATGAATATTAGGTCATACCAAAAGCCTGAGTCAAACAATAGACTTAACATTATGCCACCTCCTGACTTGAGTTTATCTCTTCAAGTTCTAGAACATCGAAGTAATCAATCCCACTATCTTCAAGCAGTCCTGAGTATTTATACCCTGCGTTTTCCAGAATCGAAACATCAATGGTTATTGATAAATATATATTTTTCGAATATGGCAAATACTCTTCTATAAAATCTTGTTTAAGTCTTAAGCCGTAACTATTTTCAGTTAAATATATTAAATCAAAATCATAGACGTCTACATCAATTATGGCTTTGCCTTGAAAGTAATCTCCGGCCGATGAGCCAGAACCATCAAGAGTAAATGTAGGACTGCCGTGGAGCAAGCCAAATATAGAGTCTTTGCTATTTCTTGCACCGTCAGCTGAGATGTTTACATAAATGGTGTAATAAGATTTAATTTCATTGGTGACTTTTTCTGTATCTTCTTGGTTGATTTCAGTTCCTTCCTCTGCACCCTCAAAATATTTAAAGATGTCACCAAATTCAAAAACATAAGCACCTTGCGTGCCGGCAGGTAACTCTTGTATTGATTGATAAATACTATATGCTAAATAGTCAACATTGTAATTGTAATAATAATTAGTACGCTTTGAGTAACCAATCCTTGAAGTATCATTATCAAAGGCATCTTCGGAAGTCCATTCAACATAGTTATCACCTTTAAACTTCATTCTGATAAATTCATCGCCAACTTGTAGTAAAAATGAAGAGTCGGCAGTTATTGGATTAGTTGACCCGGTAAAATGATTGTCATCAAGCGCCTCATATTCATAGCTAGAAGTATAGCGAGCAGAGTTGAAAATAGAGAAGTAGTTTGCGTTCCAATCTTTCCTGAATATCCATTTGCCAGTGTGATGCAAGTTATATGAGGTAACCTCATACGAATTAGTTCTAGCATCATTTTCAACATCATTTCCCATTATATGATTAGACACTATATCCTTTAAATAATCTCCATAGCTATCGTAATCAACCCACTCAATCTTATCTTCTGGATTGTTGGCTACATACTGAATGCCTTGCGTGTAGGTATGCTCTCTACTGCTATCAGTAAAGTAGTTTAATTTAATATCGAAAAGCTCAAGTCCATTACCGTTTTTGTTAGATTGATAATTTACCTCGATGATATATTTGCTAGAACCATCTTGAGTTTGAAGGACTCCAGGATTTATTACGGTTGATGTTAATTTTTCCGCACCATACTCAAGTATATATACATACCAACAGCAAACCACTAGGCATAGTATAAAGACAAGCACCCCTATAGATATCCCTATTTTCTTAGCTGTAGTCATTTTTGAATTCTTTGCCATAGTTTTTCCTTTTTAAACTTCGACTTTTACGCAACTATCTCAATGTCTGAGTAGTTTTCAATTGAATTAATTTCAGTATCTGCTTCAGTTTCTTCTTCCTCCTCAGCTGTCCAGGACTTCCACTCGTCAGTAAGTGTGTTGCCGTGTTCAGTTGCAAGCGAAAGAGAAGTAAGCATAAACCCAACTGCTACTACTGCAATAAATATTAAAATAGTAGCTATTATTGTCTTTACCTTCATTGTTTCCCCCATTAATTATTCATCTAGTACTAGCGACTTTTTTCAAGTAATCTGGTCAGTGGCTACAGGACTTCCACGCTGTAGATGAATTAGCCCGGCGTCTAACTAATTCGGTCGAAAAGGAGGTGAGAAAAATGTCTATTACGCCTACCGTGTCTTTAACGATGATTTCACCACCGCTGACCTCTTTTTGCGATTTCTCGCTTTGTATTTTTCTTCCAAAATCTCATAATCAATTATCATATCTTTGAAGATGGATAACTGCAGTACTTTCACAAGTCTAAGCCTTCAATATCCTGGTATAAAGAGTTGAGCTGCTCTTTTGAATAACTACGTTCTTGAAAATTAGGCTTTATCTCAATATTTTCAAGATGTTTTTTATAATTACCGTTGCATATCTCTTGCGCGTGCTCGAGTAGCCATTTAAGCGAGAGGTTATCATTCAAAAGCAAGAAGGAGCTTTCGCGTATGGCATTAAGTAACTTTCTCAAGTCAATATTTGGATAGCAAGCAAGTTGAGCATCTATAGCCTTTCCAGGACACAGTTTGTGAAAAGCTGATAGAAAGTCGATTTGTTCTAGACTTAAGCAAAATTGAGTGTTATTGTCTTGAACGTTCTCAAGGTAATCTGTCTCAAGCAACTTCTGCACCAAAACCTCAAAAGGAACGTTACCAAATATGATGGCTTGCTTAAAAGATTCTTTTAAATTGGTCATACTTGCATCCATCTCTTCATTTGTTGGTAATGGCTCTTCAAGTGTTGGGTCTCCTGGTACGTGTAAGTAGATGCGCCTTTCATTTTTGTGCGGATTTGGAGTAACGTTTGCAAATCGTTTTTTAGTGAGCTTTGAAATTCTTTGCGAAACGGTTGACTCTGATATGTTCATCTTCCTGGCAAGTTCAGAGTTAGAGTCCGTGCAATATCTTTTAGCTTCCTGCTTATTGATAATCGTTGATATGATAAAATAGAATACCTTCTCGTCATTAGTTAACCTTTTTGTTCTTAATATAGCGCTTGGCACTGCTGTCCAATATCCCATTTTCACCTCCTAATACTTGACACCTGGCTTCCGAAAGCCGGGAAATAGATTAACTGAATATGTTTTGTCTTAGCTTTTAGGTAAACGTTCATCGCGTTTACAAAATTTCTTGTAAATACTGATTGCGTTTGACCGTTAGCACGCCAGCGCACACAATAAAAGCCAAGAGAAGATGACGCAGTCATCCTAACAATCCTCTTGGCTTAAAATTTCTGTAAACATCATATGCAAGTATAGCTTTTCCATCACTCGGTTTGAAGCCGTTATCCTTGCACCATTGTGTGTATTTTTTAATACTATTCATTTTTACCTCCATTGGCGTATAGCCGACATCCTAAGGTGTTTCGTCTTAATTTACAAAGACTCATCAGGGCTATTTTGCAAATATTGTCGAAAATATTGAAAAAACCAAATTTTATGTTATACTGATTTGATAGCCAAACAGTATGTCGATTGCTTTATGCTATCAAAAATTTACAAAGGAGAGAAATATGGGATTTATAAAAAACTTTATTGCAGACAGAAATGCGGGGAAACTGAATGTTGAGAGGCAAAGAGTTGAAGATATTAAAAATGAAGTTAAACGTCCTAAAAAGGAACAAGCAGAACTAGAAAAACACTTAAAGAGTGTTGGAATTAGAGAAAATAGGCAAAAACGTTATAATACATCTATGAAACCAACTGTCGATAACTCCACAAGATACAACACCGTTAATGTAGGCTCTGGCAACACTAAGAAAACTGGATTGAATGACAGTCAAGTTGCTATTGCAAATAAGCAAGCATCCAGCAAATCTCAAAAAACTACGAAATCTAAAACCAAAAAGAAAAAGTAGTTTCAAATTACCCTTCGGGGTAATTTTTTTATTCACCAACAACATCACGAATGTTTATATTGATTTTGCCTCTTCTTAATGCCCTCTTATGCTCTCCATAGTATCCAACCATATAGCTTAAATACATCCCTAGTGTTACATTCTCGATGCCATCAAGCAATTCCCAAACCCTCTTAACACCCGGCAATTTAACACTTCCATCCCGACTGATTGGAATTTGTTCTGCAATTTCGAGTACTGTTCTGTAATTTGACATATTTACCTCCCTTTTTTATATCTAAAGGCTCGTTTTGTGTCTTTATTAATTAATAAATAACACATTTTGAGCCTGTATGTCAAC
>CAMLSW010000071.1 GCA_946484195.1 uncultured Clostridia bacterium | reverse complement strand
TGTTATCAAATCTATGACCTCATAGTAAAACAGGATATTACGGTCCCCTCCTAAGTAAATAATCTGTCATAGATAAAAATCGCTACAATGCCCTAAAATACTGGTGTTTATAGGTGAACAGAATAAGTAACAAAGGTGTAAATGGAAAAAAGTTGGAAAAAAACTTGCAATTTTAAAGAAAAAGATGTATAATTAAGTAAAGAATGACCTCATAGGTAAATGGATATACCGCATTCCTCCTAAGAATGTATTTCTCGTTCAACTCGAGATGGGGTCACCAGAAAATCATAACACAAATCGTGTTATGATTTTATTTTGACATTTTTTCAATTTACTGGCTTTCATTTGGCAAATATGATATACTAAATAAAAGAAATGTTTTCCTTCCTTTATACTTGTATATAGATGTAGATATCACCCTAAACTTTTTAATCAAAAAAGAGGTAGAAATGAAAGTTGAATTAAGAGAAAATATCAAACCTTATTACTTTGCTGAAATAGATAGTGATGTTGTTTTTGATTGGAGACTAACATCCAATGCAATTATATTAAATGTGAAACAAAACAAAATAAGCAAAAGCAAAAAAGAAAAACAGAAATTTCAAGAATTTGTTGATGCTTATACGGCAGACATTGGTAATCTTGTCTTGACTGAGAATGAAGAAAAATTGTTAAACTCAATAAGCGACCACAAAGATTATACTTCAATTAAACGGTCGCAAGCAGAACTTAGGAAGCGAATTAGTTATAATTTCCCCGATAATTCAAAATGGATAGGCTTTTCATTAACTTACGAAAAGGACAAGGCAAGAACGGAACATACGAAAGTATCAAAGGATTTTGAGAATTTTATTAAAAGCCTTAGACTTGAATATGAACCAACATTTGGTACTATCGACTATGTTTATATGAAGGAACGACGTGAAGACCTCACCTATCATATTCACGGCATTCTGCTAGCCAAACAATGTAAAGGAACATTTAAGATAGTTAAGAAAAGAAAAAATAAAAAAGAGAAAAAAGGAATTTATGACATTTGGAACAAAGGTTGGGTCGATGTTCAATGTGGTAAGAAAATAAGATCTGCATACACATACTTATTGCCACATAAAACAAATTCAGTAAATATATTTGCAAGAAAAATGAACGGGAAATTGATTAGACTCATCCTTATGCCTAAAAAGAGCAAAATCTATAACTATTCCAAAGGTATTGTCCCTGCTCCAAGTGGTAAGATTGATAAAAAATCGTTAGAGCCATTTCTTAACAAAATAAGAAATATTGGAAGAACAAGGTATAACTCTTTCTATTCTAGTAAAAACAAAAAGTATATAAGAGATTACTATCAAGAATTTGTATTTGATTTAGATATATTCTCTGAAGAAGAAAGAAAAATGTTATTAGAAATGTTAAAAAAGAGGACAAACAAAAAATCTTCAAAATCATTATAACAAGTTATAGAACCCTTATAGAGCATTATGGAACTATTATAAAATCATTAAAAATTATCAAAATTGTCAAAAATATGACTGCAAAACCCCTAAAAAAAGGGTTTTTTAAAAAAATTTGTACAAAAGTATGATTTTTTTGGTGAGCAAACGGCACTTTTTATGTACCTTATATAGTGACGACTATAACAAGGGGGGAATATATGTTTGACATTTTTAAAGATAAATTAGCCTTTCTTATAGAAGAACAAAAAGCAACAACGGAAAAGTTGCGTAGAGAGATGCTCGCCACCTATACCCCAAAACAACAAGAGTTAGCCAGAAAAGCAAAACTTGAATATTGGAAACTTACAGTGTTGCAAGAGTTGGTGGATTATGAAAAGACAAAACTAAATATCTTGGCACTAATTTTTGGTCAAGACAAGTTAGTTGAAGATGTTGATTCTTTTTGCGAGGACTTGAAACAAAAAATGCAAAATGAAAAGAGTTGACAATAAAAATTATAATTAAATACACTGATTCAAACTTGTAGTATATATTAAGGGAATATTGCCGAACTTGGATTTTACTTTTTGTATTAAGGATGTTAATGTACTTGTGTTAAGGAGGCGATCTATGACAAAACAAGAATCCGAAGTGCTTGAAAAGTTTGGAAGTGAAGAAGTAAAAAGTGCTAAATTATTTCGAGTTTGGCATAAAGTTGAAAAAGCAGAAAAAGACTTTTTAGATAAACTTACAGAAGAGCAAAAAACACTTTATGAAAATTATCGTTCAATAGAAATGGAACGAGATAGCATACAGATTGATGAGGCTGTTCTTTTTGGATTCAACTATGCAAAATCGTGGTTTCAAGAACTTTTAGGCATTAAAAGAGAAAATGATAATTAAAATGCCGTCCTGGGCTTACCAGTGGCTCTCTGGTGGCACGAAACACATTTCTGTGATAAAATACTCGATGATTGCAGAAAAGTGCTTAAAATGGCTAAAAAATAAAACAACGAGATTTTTCATTGTTTTACTTTGTTTTATATAAATTTAAAATTGCATTCTTTTGATTTTCATCAAGTTTTGAAAAGTAGTCTAAAAGTTCCTTATCTTTTTTGTAGGCTAGCATATCTCTATGGAAGAATTCTTCTGGTGTGCTACCACATATCTCAATGATTTCAAGTAAAACTTGAATTGGAACTGCATACTCGCCCGCTTCCAGTTTCGTGATATAAGTTGAATTTTTACCTAATTGTAGGCTCAATTCTCTTGCCGACAAATGACACCTATCTCTCAACTGTTTTATGCGAAGAACAATATCTTTATAGTCCATACATTGCACCTCAAAATCTTATACAAATATTATAATTGATAAAAGTTTTCGTCTATATGCTTTATAAATGACAAAATCAACTAAAAAGCATATTTTTGAAGATTTGTAAGTCAAAATATTGACTTATAACGCAATATTATTTATAATATATATGAGATATATTGCTTTTTGGAGGGTGAAATGAAAGTAAAGAAAATAATACCAATGTTGGCACTTGTGTGCGTTATGATGTTCGGTGGAATATTTTTAACGGCCTGTGGTGGCGGAAATAGCCTTACAATCAACTTTGAGAGCAATGGTGGAACAAGTTGCAGTTCTATTGAATACACCCAAGACAGCACCCTTAAAATGCCAAATGACCCTACAAGAGAAGATTATTTATTTGGTGGTTGGTATGAAGATAACACAACTTTTGAAAAGGAATTTAACCAAGCAAACATAAATTCATATTTAGAAAACGATTCCCTAACCTTATATGCAAAGTGGCTTAAAAAAGTCAATTTAGTATTTATTAGTGATGATAATTTTGACAATATCTATCTTGATAGTTTAGATATAGAACTTCCTACCCCAATGCGAGATGGCTATACTTTTGATTGCTGGTGTATAGACCAAGAACTAACAAAACCTTATACCACAGAAACTATTGTTGAGCCAAATAACTTAAATGAAGTATGCTTATATCCTAGATGGAAAGAAACAAAAGTAATTTATTATTATAATGATATAGATGCTATTTTTGAAAAAGTGAGTGACAGCGTTGCGGTAGGAGAAAGCATAACCCTTTATCAGCCAAAGGTTCCATATTATCATTTTGATGGTTGGTTCTATGATTCTGCTTATACCGAGCCAGTTCCAAATAGAATTAGCAATGATATGCTAAAAAGCGAAAACAATGTGCTATATGCAAAATTTACCGAAAAAGAAATTGAGTCAATTAACGTTATAGGAACTATTAAAACTGAATATGAGTATGGAGAGTCATTTGATGTTGGCACTGCTAAATTACTTGTTCATTATATAGACGAGCAATTTGAAGATGAAGTGGTTGAAATAACAGATGATATGCTTATAGGTTTCTATCCTCAAGACATTGGGTATGAAAATTATTATCAATACAACCACGAACCTGATATTGATGAAGCATATTATGGTTCAGTAAATTTCCGCATTTTAAATCATAATGGAACACAGATAGCAAGAACAACTAACGGTGTTGGTTATAAAGTAAAAACCGATATTGAAACATTTACTTTAAATAAAGATATTGTTTATGAATTCGGCGAATATATATCTCTTGCAGAGAAAGGTATTGTGGTTTCTTATACTGATGAACAAGGCGAAAAAACAGAACCATTGACTGATACAAATTTAAATTATTATTTTACTGATCTTTCTACTAATAAAATTGGAACATTTACATTTTCTCTTCGTTTTCATTATAGAACCCTAGAGTTTGAATACACTGTAAATGATGCCAACATAATAAGTGGTTATGTGGAAAAAAGATCTTCTGATGACCCAATCTTATTAAATTCTCGAACATCTTTACTAGACCAAGAGATATATTTAATCAATGAAGATACAAATGTACACATTCGCTATGATGGGCCTACTCAAGATCAAATAGTTGAAGATATAGATACAACAATTGCAGGTTGGGGAACTGCAAAAATAGTTATAAATGAGCGTGAAATATTTATAGATTATTATGTTGTAGATTTAAATCAAATTCAAGAATTAAGAATTGCAAAATCTTATAGACTTCAAGAAACTGTCGAATATGGTTTTGATGCTATTATAACTATGGAAGATGACACAATGTTTGAGCATTATTTTAGTTATACAACATTCTCTGACGATGATTATATTATTGAAAATGTTGACACCTCAACCCCTGGCATAAAATATGCAAAAGTATATTTCTTTGGGAAAGTGTTTGAGGTTGAATATATGGTTAAAGAATAGGATTACTAAAAATTTTAATAATTAAATTCATATATATTGAGCAACTAACTATAAATTTACTTTTAGTTAAATTTGATGTATAATACAGCAAGGAGTTGAAATGAAAAGTAAGAAAATTTTATCAATGTTGGCGGTTATATGCCTTGTTTTGTTTGGCGGAATATTTTTAACGGCCTGTGGTGGCGGAAATAGCCTTACAATCAACTTTGAGAGCAATGGTGGAACAAGTTGCAGTTCTATTGAATACACCCAAGACAGCACCCTTAAAATGCCAAATGACCCTACAAGAGAAGATTATTTATTTGGTGGTTGGTATGAAGATAACGGAACTTTTGAAAAGAAATTTGACCAAACAAATATGGATACATATTTAGATAATAATTCCCTAACCCTATACGCAAAATGGCTTAAAAAAGTAAATTTGGTATTCTTAACAAATGGTGGTAGTGAGTGTAGTGAAATGCTATTGGAAAGCCTTGGCACTGAACTCCCTACACCAACAAAAGATGGTTATGTATTTGCTGGTTGGTATCTTGAT
>CAMLSW010000070.1 GCA_946484195.1 uncultured Clostridia bacterium | reverse complement strand
ATATAAAATAATTATAGCATACTTTTTCTAAAAATGTATAAGTTTTTACCATTTTTCCCAAAATAGATGTATCAAAAGAATAATATTATTAAAATTGGAAGTCATTTATTGCAAGAATAGATGATTTTTATTTAATTCAATAATGCCACCTAAAAGGTCTCTTTGCTATAAGCCAAGGAGACTTTTTTATGTCAGCACAAATAAAATCAAAAACAAGAGTTAGAGATAAAGGCGAAGTTTTTACAAATCAAAGAGAAGTTAATGCAATGCTTGATCTTGTAAAACAAGAAACCGAAAGAATAGATAGCAGATTTTTAGAGCCAGCTTGTGGCAATGGTAATTTCCTTATTGAAATATTGAGACGAAAACTTGAAGTTGTTAAATTTAGATATAAAAAAAGCCAATGGGAGTATGAAAAAAATGCACTTATTGCGGTGATGTCAATTTATGGTGTAGACATCATGCAAGACAATATTGATGAATGTATAAAAAGACTTTTAAACTTATTTGAAGATTATTATAAATCACTTTTCAAAAAGCAAATTAAAACAGAATATTTAGAAATTGTGGAATTTGTCTTAATAAAAAATATTCTGTGTGGTGATGCCTTAACAATGAAAACTAGCGTTGGACAACCAATTGTTTTTACTGAATGGAGTTTTGTTAAAGGTAGTTTAGTTCAAAGACGAGATTTTTCTTATGAACAACTACTAACAAAAGATAAAAACGGACAACAAATATTACTTGGGGATTTTATCGAAAAACCAATAAAAACTTATCCACTTACCCATTATTTAGATTTAACAAAGGAGAAATAAAATGAGTAACAACACACATATGCCAGATGTTCTAAATTGTTTAGCTAATTTAAGTTCTGATGAAGTTTTTACTTCACCAAAAATTGTAAATGAAATGTTAGACCTTTTGCCACAAGAATTATTTGAAAATCCGGAAACAACATTTTTGGATCCTTGCACTAAATCAGGTGTGTTTTTGCGTGAAATAGCAAAGCGTTTACTCGTTGGCCTTGAAAACAAATTACCTGATTTGCAAGAACGAATAAACCATATATTTACAAAACAACTATTTGGAATTGCAATAACAAGATTAACATCCCTTCTTTCTCGCCGAAGTTTATATTGTAGCAAAACGGCTGATGGTAAATATTCAATTTGTGATTGTTTTAATAACAATGACGGAAATATTAAGTTTGACAATACAAAGCATACATGGAATGAAGATTTGCGTTGTGAATTTTGTGGTGTAAGCCAAACACAAGAAACATATAAAAGAACAGATATGGAAGTATTTGCATATCAATTTATTCATACATACAAACCTGAGGAGATATTTAATATGAAATTTGATGTTATTATTGGTAATCCGCCATATCAATTTAATGTTGGAAACACTAGTGGGAATAGTTCAAAAGCAAAAGCAATTTATCACCTGTTTGTTCAACAAGCAAAAAAAATGCAACCAAGATATCTTTCTATGATTATTCCATCACGTTGGATGACTCGTAGTACCGAAGGAATCCCTGATGAATGGGTTGATGATATGTTAAAAGAAAACAAATTAAAAATTTTACACGACTATATAGATGCATCTCTTTGCTTTCCAGGAGTTGAAATTAAAGGCGGCGTTTGCTATTTCTTATGGGAAAGAGATTATAGTGGGAAATGTCAATATTTCTTACACGATATAGATAACAATGTGTTAAGTAATTTTGATTATTTGGATTCTATGAATTCTGGTATAGTTATTCGAGATATAAACTCATTAAGTATAATAAAAAAAATAGTTAAAAAGGAAAATAATTATATGATAGATGATAGCAAAAACTTTAGTAACATAGTTAGTCCAAAAGATTTCTATACAAATAAAAAGACTTTAACATCTAGTTGGAGCGGATATAAAAAACAAAAAGATGATGTGTACAATATTAAATATTATTTAAATAAAAACATTCACAAGTTAGATTACGCATGGGTTAAAAAAGAAGACATATCTAAAAACCTTGATACTATTTCTGAATTTAAAGTCTACATTTCTGCAGCAGGTGGAACTGGTAACGACTCGCAAGTTTTGGGACAACCATTTTTAGGAGACAAAAATAGTGTATGCTCACAAACATATTTAGTAATTGGATATAATAAAAATTATAATCAAAATGAATGTAATAATATTATTTCATATATCAAAACCAAATTTTTTAGATATTTAGTAAGTATAAAAAAGAAAACTCAAAATGGACCTAGAATGGTTTACCAATTTGTTCCTATGCAAGATTTTTCAAAACCTTGGACAGATAAAGAATTGTACGAAAAATACGACTTATCCCAAGATGAAATCAATTTTATAGAATCAATGATAAAACCAATGCAATAAAAGGAGTAAAAGTGAAAAGATGTTGTTTTTGTAATGAAGAAAATTTAGTGCTTGGACATTATGTGAAAGATCGTTTTATTGGCAATTGCTTAGAACCAATACATACTTGTACACATTGTTATACATCTTATATAATAGCAGATGAGTTTTTATCACCATCAGAAAGAAGTGATTTATTATTTGAAGATTATTATAGAACAGGATTTAATTTTTTTAAAAAGTTTATTCCTTTGGCAAATGTGTTATATGTTTTAATAAATTATAGAGATGAAAAGAACTATAAAATAATAAAAAGTGAATTTGAAGACAAACTTAATGAATCGTTGGTATACAAAGAAAATAAAAGTTACAAAAGTATTTCAATAAAAGAAATTATTTTAAATAATTTTAAAAAGATTGAATATGTGAAAGTGGAGAAATCATATGAATAAAGAATTTTTTCCAAGGCAAATAAAGCCACAAATTTATGCCTATGAAGATACAAATCCAAATCATAAAGGGTTATTAAAGATTGGATATACCACAAAAGTAAATGTGGAAGAAAGAGTCGCGGAACAATTCCCTGTTATCACACCCGACAAAATACCATATAAAATTGTGTTTAGCGAAAGCACAATGCGAGAAGATGGCACTTATTTTACTGACCATGATGTTCACAAATTATTAGAAAAACAAGGATTTGATAATGTTGGTGGCGAATGGTTTAAATGTACGGCTCGAGATATTCAAAGTGCAGTTTTTACAATAAAAAACAGAATTGAAAATAAGGAGCGAAGAACTCAAAATTTCAAACTTCGTCCTGAACAAATTGAAGCCATAGACAAAACAATAAAATATTTTAAATCTATTAAAGTAGAAAATCCTAAAATGTCACCTCACTTTCTGTGGAATGCCAAAATGAGATTCGGAAAAACTTTTACAACCTATGAACTTGCTAAAACTATGGGATTAAAAAAAGTTTTAATACTCACATTTAAGCCTGCAGTTGAAAGTTCTTGGGAAGAAGATTTAAACTCTCACATTGATTTTGAAGGCTGGCAATTTATTTCAAGACATACCGAGTTAAAATTCGAAGATTTAGACATGTCAAAACCTATTGTTTGTTTTGGCTCTTTTCAAGATTATTTAGGCTTAAAAGATGGAATGATTAAGCCAAAGAATGAATGGGTTCACACAACTAATTGGGATTTGGTTGTATTTGACGAATATCATTTTGGTGCTTGGCGTGACAATGCAAAAGATTTGTTTGAAAAAGAAGATTATGATAAAGATGTTTCAAATAAGCTTTTTAATGACAATCAGAACGCAAGTGATGTTGAAGCGATTATGCCAATAACAACAAATTATTATTTATATTTATCTGGCACGCCATTTAGAGCTATTGCCAATGGCGAATTTGTAGAAGAACAAATATACAACTGGACTTACTCTGATGAGCAAAAAGCAAAAGAAGATTGGAAAGGTCCAAACAATCCTTATTCTAGTTTGCCAAGAATGGTTTTGATGACATATCAGTTGCCAGATGCAATTAGAGAAATTGCACTTAAAGGAGAATATAACGAATTTGATTTAAACACATTTTTTTCTGCAAAAGGAGACTATGAAAATGCAGAGTTTGTTTATAAAGAAGAAGTTCAAAAATGGCTTGATTTAATTCGTGGAAACTACCTTGAAACAACTGTTGACAATTTAAAGCAAGGCGCAGAAAAAGCAATACTTCCCTTTACAACTAACAAAGCAAATATGCAAGAAATTCTTGGGCACACATTATGGTTCTTGCCAAATGTTGCAAGTTGCTATGCGATGAATAATTTATTGCATGAAAAACAAAACTTATTTTATCAAAGTTATAACATTATTGTTTGTGCTGGAACTCGTGCAGGAATTGGTCTTGAAGCATTAAAACCAGTAAAAAAAGCAATGACAAGCGATCCATTAAAAACAAAAACTATTACTCTTTCTTGTGGTAAATTAACAACTGGTGTAACGGTCAAACCTTGGACTGGAATATTTATGTTAAGAAATTTATCAAGTCCGGAAACATATTTTCAATCTGCATTTAGAGTTCAATCTCCGTGGGTATTAAAAAATCCAACAGGACTTAATCCAAATGAAGATGAAATTATAAAAAAGGAATGCTACATATTTGACTTTGCTCCAGACCGTGCACTTAGACAAATTGAAGAATATTCTTGTAGATTAAACATTGATGATATAAATCCCGAACAAAAAGTTGCTGAATTTATCCAATTCTTACCAGTGCTATCTTATGATGGTATGACAATGAAAAATATTAGTCCTAGCGAACTTTTGGATATTGCGACAAGTGGAACAACAGCAACCTTACTTGCTAGACGTTGGGAAAGTGCTTGTCTTGTTAATGTAGATAATATAACATTGGAAAGATTACTGAATAACCAACGAGCACTCGATGCCTTAATGAATATTGAAGGCTTTAGAAATCTTAACTTGCAAAGTGACATTGAAATAATTGTTAATAAATCGAATGCCGTAAAGAAAATAAAAAAAGAAGCTTCACAGGAAGGCAGAGATTTAACTGATAAAGAAAAGAAAGAAATTTCTGAAGAAGAAAAAGAATACAAATCAAAGCGAAAACAAATTCAGGAAAAACTTATTAAGTTCGCAACTCGTATTCCAATTTTTATGTATTTAACCGATTATCGTGAACAAGTTCTAAAAGATGTTATAACGCAACTTGAACCCGGATTATTTAAGAGAGTTACAGGCCTTGAAGTAAATGATTTTGAATTATTAACAAGTTTAGGATTATTTAATGCAGAACTTATGAACCAAGCAGTTTTTCAATTCCGTAGATATGAAGACAGTAGTTTGTCTTACACGGGTATAAACAAACATGCTGGCGAAGTTGTTGGTGGTTGGGATACTACAATTTCTTACGCTGATATGAAAAAAATTTAATTTAAAAATACTCTGTTTGAGTATATATAAAAAAATTTAAAAAGACCATCTAATTTTATAATAGATGGTCTTTTTTCTTCCCTTTTCAGTCTT
>CAMLSW010000069.1 GCA_946484195.1 uncultured Clostridia bacterium | reverse complement strand
GGGGTAGAAAAAACTCTTGCATATACACAACATTAGGAACACTATTCATTTAGCAGTCCTCGCAAATGATTTTGTTTTTCTTCTTCAAGTCCATACTCATCAAGTGGAGTGTATTTCCAATTGTTTGTGTAGTTGTGTATATTGATATTGCTAAGCTTGGTTAGTATTTTAGTTATTAAATGCAAAAGAGATTGATTAGTTTTAATCTCAGCATTTGTTTGAATATAGTCCATTTTTTGCCTACCCACAATATTTGCAAGTTTCTCATCTATGCTTTGTAGATATTTTTTAATTTCTGAAAAGTTTATACTTTGATTTATAACATTATCTCCAAGCAGTTTATCCGCACCAACCAAAGCAAAATACTTTACCATATCACTTTTGCTGTCAAACTTATCTGCAAACATTTTAATTGCTCTTTCAAAAACTTTGTTTTCTTCTTCATCATACACCCGAAACAAATAGCTATTCTTCAAATCTTTTGTTTTTATTCTTGCCATAAAACCTCCCAATAATTTTTAAGTCCTTCTATTTCAAATTAAAGGGGCAATGATTTTCACCTCCTCTTAATTTTCTCAACAAAAAAAGAACTGTCGGTGGATAACAGTTCTCTATTTCGTTTTATATTTATAGCCCCTCATTATATAGGACAAAAGTAAGCAAAAAATTAAGGCATTTTTTGAGTTTTATGTTAAAAATTTTTAAAAATTTTTATTTTAAAGCCTTTTCTTTCAGTTTTTCAATAAAATCGTCAACCATTTTTAACACTTGCATAACATTTCCTTTAAATGATTTAAGCTTTTCAAAGTGAGCCTCAATTCCATATTCAGCAAATGTTTTGTTTGTATTTTTAATCCAATTATCATCAAGATTAGAGTAGTCAATTTGTTTGCTTAATTGCTCTTTAATGTTTTTATTTGCACCAGTCTTTATTGTGCGTGAAATTGCTTTCTTAATCTCTTTTATCAAATCTTGCACATCATTCAAATTTACTTTAAATTGACCAGTTTTTCTTATTTCTTCAATATATTGTTTAAATCCTTGTTCGGTTTCAAGTTGTAGATTATAAAATTCTTCTGTGTCTTTAAATTCTTTATCATTGCAAAGATAAGTACGATAATTTAAGAAAATTGTATCAAGTCTGCCATTGATAGCAGCAGGGCTTATTCCAAGCTTCTCGGCTATATCTTTTTGTTTAACACCAGTCATATAGTCAAGCAAAATTTCTCTATCTTCTTGTGACAATTTATAAATATTCCTATATAAAACTTTAGTGTTGATTTTCTTCTGCCATTCATCTTCAGCAGAAACAGAGTAGTGCCCATGATTTGCGATAACATTTTCTATATCTTGACCGGTTTTCTGTTCAATCTGTGAAAAACTAACCTCATGTCTTCTCACTTTTCTTTCCAAACTTTCTATACTAGGTTGTTTATCTTTCATCATTTCTCCTTTACTCATATTGAAATGAATTTTTCTAATTTTTCAATTTTATCAGCATACAACTGATTATAAGAAGATTTTACAATTAAATTATTATAGAAATCTACTATTTCATCTTCAATAAAAATTATTGAATAATTCTCATAATTTGTATCTTTTGTAATCAGTAAAGCTAATGATGGGGATAAAGGATAATATAGTTCAAAATTTAAAGGAATTGTATCATTGTTATAATAAGTGTTTACAACAGGTTGGTCTCCCGTAATAAAGCCATTATTGTTGTTTTCTAACAAACAAAATTTATAATTATCAAAACATATTGCCATACCAATTTTAGAAGCTATAATATGTCTCATTAAAAACCAAATGTTTGATAAATTTATATTTAATGATTTTAGTTTTGTATCTTTTTCAAACTTTGACTTAATATTTTTTGTTCTACAGTATTGTTCTGCAATTGCAGAACAGGATTTCATTTTAAATTCTAAATCATTTAAACATTCTAAATTCATTGTTAATATTTTATCTATAAAATTTTTTAAATTGTTTTCTATATTGCAATTAAAATATTTTTCATCGCAATCTTTTGAAAAATTGGTTAAGTTCTCCGTCAGTTTTAGATTATTTGTTAATTTAGAAAAAGCAATAGTATTATTAAGCTTTTCAAATACTTCAACAATATTTTTTGTATATTCATCCGTAAAAAGTTTTGCTATTCGCAACTCTTCTTGACTAAATGCAGGAACTTTATAAAAGTATCTCTCTAATCCTATATTCTTTAAGTTAGTCTTTAAAAGTTTTTTTCTGTCTAATAAACAATAAATATATTCATTACTTGACCATTTTCGCAAATAATCTCTATATACGTAATGTTGATTAATAGTTGTTTTACCCATATTATTTAACCAACTTTTGATACATTTTCATAAGTTCAGAAACACATTCACTTTCTGTTTTAACTTTTCCCCAAAATCCATAAGCTTCCATAACTGCTTTATCGTTAAGTTGATGTGCTTTTCTTAATTCTGGTGGCATTGTCACATCATCATAAAGGTCAGCAAGAGAACAATCTTTATAAATTGCTCTTGCAGCTAAAATTGCTTGTGCAGTCTTTTCAATTTTTGCTTGTTGTCCTTTTGTTGGATTAGGCCAAGGGAAATTGTTATATACAATATCTTTTGCATAACGATAATCACTTTTTAATCTTCCACATAATGTTCTCATCCAAGCATTATGAACATTTGATGTAAGAATACCAAAATGATAAATATTTGCATCAGGAATTAAAAATAATAGGTCACTAGCTATAACATTCTTATCAAGAAAACCAATAGGAATATATTTTCGCTTTTCTGATGATGTTTTAGGAATTGCAATATAATCTGAATTTGGTTGAGCAATTTGACAAAAAAGTGTTGGCGTTTCAGCGAATTTTCTTGTCCCTTCAGCTTTACTTTCTAATCTAAAGTTTTTTACAAATTCAATTCGTTTCATAACTGTCGGACATTGTTTTAATTCGTGTGGATTTGCACCTATTAACCATAAACACCATCTAGATTTATTATTTAAAAATTCATAAGCACCAATATAAGGGTGTATCCATTTTGCAGAAAGTGGTTCTTTTTTAATAAGTTCTTCTTTTTCTTCATCTGTAAGAACAAATCCTCCACCATCTCTTGGCATACTACCAAATCTTATTTGTGGGACATCACAAATAGGGATTGACCTACTTTCTATAAATTTATCTTCAGCATCCATTAAATAAGAATTTATATTTGAAACTATACGAGCCCTATCGTTATCATAAATTATTTTAGATTTCCTATTAACAAAAGAAAATCCAACAATAACACAATGGACTCTTGCTTTTTGCTGTGCTTCGCTATCCCACACAAAAGTTCTATATGCAAACTGAATTTTAATACCTTCTTCAAATAAAGGCTTCCACATTGTGACCGCTTGTTGCCCTTGACATATTGAATTAGTTGAAACAAAAGCAACTTCTATTGATGTTCCTTTAATATAATCAGTTGCTTTATAATACCAACCAGAAACAAAATCCAGTTCTCCAACACCTTTAACATCTCCGACAACAGCAATAATATCTTGTTTTTGTTCTCTTGACATCATCATTCCACCAACAAAAGGTGGGTTGCCCATTATATAAGTGAGTTTTTCTTTTGAAATAACTTTATTCCAATCAATTCGTAGTGCATTTCCCTCAACAATATTTGCATAAGACTTTAACGGGAAGAATTCAAGCTGTTGATTAACAATTTCTTCTGTTTCTTTCATCATTTGAGACTCGGATATCCATAGTGCTGTCTTTGCAACAGTGACTGCAAAGTCATTTATTTCAATTCCATAGAATTGCCCAATTGATACTTTTATTACATCTCCCAAGTCAATCATAGTTTGTCCACGAGTTTGCGCAATTAAAGCTTCGTTTTCTAATCTTCTTAGTGAAATATATGTTTCTGTCAAAAAGTTTCCAGAACCACAAGCAGGGTCAAGAAAGGTTAATGTAGAAAGCTTATTCCTAAAAGCTTCCAATTGCTGTTTTCTTGTTTTTTCAACCTTAATTTCTTTTATTTTTTCTAATTCATCTTTTAAATTGTCTAAAAATAATGGGTCTATGACTTTATGAATATTCTCAATAGAAGTGTAGTGCATACCACCACTTCTACGAGTTTCTGGGTTTAATGTGCTTTCAAAAACAGCACCAAAAATAGTAGGACTAATTTCACTCCAGTCAAAATTTTCGCTTGCTTTATGTAAAAGAATATCAATAATCTCATCTGTCAAATGTGGAATAATAATTTTTTCATTAGCAAACAAACCACCATTTACATAAGGAAATTTTGCAAGTTCATCATCTAGATATTTATCTCTATCTTCAATCTTTGTGTCCAAGACTTTGAATAAATCAATCAAGGCTCTTCTAGTGTCTTTAACTTGAAAACTTTGTAGATAATTGTGAAAAGCTAACTTTTCGCCAAACAAACCACTATCTTCAGCATAAAGACAAAATACAAGTCTTACACAAAGTTCGTTAAGGCTCTTTAATTCTTGCTCATCTTTTTCGTTGTATTGTTTAAGTAAGGCGTCATAAAGAATACCAACAATTTCACCAGCCTTAATGGATATTTCCATTTCTTTTTTGATATTCTCATTTTGACTATTTACAATAAATTGTAAACGATAATATTCCTTTGGAAGATTTTTAAGCAATATACTTTCAGGTTCTCCATTAGGTTTTTCCATATCATATATTAAAAACTCTTGGAAATTACAAGTAATAATCCATCTTGGTCTTTTAGAGTATGGAAGGTCAGCTGAATACCTTTTTGCTTGTTGAAATGGAGTAAGAAGAGTTCCATCTGCTTGTCTTATTGCTTTTCTTAAATCTCGGTCTCTACTTTTTTGTTCAATTAAAACATGTGTAGCAGAAATATAGCCGTCAATAAAACTTGTATGGTCCAGCATAACTTTATCTTCAAAAGAAATATATTGTTCTGGATTGTCAACACCCAAAACTTTATTTAATAAAGTCAACCAAAAAACTTGACTTTGTCCTTTTTCATAACCTTTATCAGCCCAAAAATTTGCAAATTCTTTTGCTTGTTTTCTTATCTCCAAATCGTTCATAAGTAAATCTCCATAAAACGATTATACCATAACTTTATTTAAATTGGTATTTAAATTCCAAAAAATTATTACTTATAACAAAATCAATTCTTCTTTTAAAAAATAGACAATCAACCTTAGTAGTTTTATACAGTCCTAGAACGACTAAATTGCTCAAAAATACCACATTTGCTGTCAATTGCTGTCAAAATAAAACAGTAATATACAGCAAATATTTTTTGCAATGTTATAATTCTCTTTATTTATCTATGTTTTTAAGATGCGGGGCTCACACACTTTATTTATAGGGCTCATTCTTGGTAAGGTGTAGGTCGCGGGTCCGATTCCCGCCATCAGCTCCAAACACAAAAACTCTTTAAAATAAAGGCATTTAACCACTTTAAAGGGTTTTTATTTTTGTCAAAATTT
>CAMLSW010000068.1 GCA_946484195.1 uncultured Clostridia bacterium | reverse complement strand
GCAACAGGCCCTAAGGGGGCAGTGCAAACTACCGGCTAAGCCGGTAGTTATGATTATAAAACAACACTATACAATACATCGTGAAATATTATAACACAAAACATAATTTGCATAAATTTTGGAAAAATTCGTAGACAATTCGTAGACATTGATTATTTTTAGCACTTTTTTGATGAAAATTGCAATATTTAGATTTTATCAATTTTGGTGATGAAAAATGAATTTATTATAAAAATTATTTTTATAATTTTGGAGTTAAAACAAAAAAATCTAGCGACTGTCAAAATCGCTAGAATGCCCTTTAGTATTGGGATTTAGTGGTGCGTCCATAGGGATTCGAACCCCAGACCTTCTGTTCCGTAGACAGACGCTCTATCCAGCTGAGCTATGAACGCATAATAATTAAATTTTGATTTTTTTGTTTTGATTTTTGGTCTTTTGCTTTTAAAGCTTATTTTGTTATATTGGCTTAATCTTTTTTTTTACTACTTCAGGTTTGAATTAAGTTGCACTGCTTTTATTTAAAAAATTACTTTAAACTTTTGCATTTTAAATTAATTTAACTTTGATTAAATTTTTAACATCGATTAAGTAAAACATATTTTTGTTTCATTTTTCACGAGCACGGAAACTTTAAATTTATAGGCAAAACTCTATTTAATTTTACTTATTCTTTCGCTAAGTTGCTTGGCAAGTTATAACAAAATTTAGTTAAAATAATCAACAAAAATAATTTTTTATAATTTAAAGCAAACTAATTAATTTTTTTACATTAAAGCCAATCTTATCAGCGTATGGTTTCTGTGAAAAGATTATTCTCTTTCGCTTTCCTCAATTTCCTTTAAAGCTTGAGCGGATTTCTTTTTGTATGCCTTATCAAATTCTTCTTGAGGGAGTAGTGAGTGAAAAAGCAAATCTTCAACGTCCACAGCGCCACGTCCATATTTAGCATTGACGTTGTTGAGGGCAATCAAGCTTTCATTTAGGGCGCTAAATGCTTTAGCAACGCTTTCTTCAGCCTCTCTTACTTCGATAAGTTCAAACTTAATTTGAGTGTGGATGCCATCAGTATGGTTTTGCTTTCCTGCGTACTTCATTTTCACCTCCCAAACTTGCTGACTTAGATATTATATCATATTATTTTTAATTTTGCAATAATTTTTAATAGATTAATTTTTTTGTTTTAATTTTGTTTATTAGAAGATAAATGCTATAATAAAAAAGGAGCAAATTATGTTAGATTATGAAGGTAGGTATAGCGGAAAGGTAATTGCAGGGATTGACGAGGCGGGGAGAGGTCCGCTTGCTGGTCCTGTTGTTTGTGCTTGCGTTATAATGCCGCTAGGGTGCGATGAAATTATTGACGGGATAAATGACAGCAAAAAGCTAAGCGAGAAGAAGCGTGAGGAGCTATATGACAAAATAATAGAGAAGGCGCTTTCCTATTCAATTGAAGTTGTCGACCAGAAGACTATAGACCAAATAAATATCTTAAATGCCACCAAACTTGGAATGAAAAGGGCGCTTGATAGCTTAGAGATAACGCCAGATATTGTGCTTATTGATGCTGTCAAGATTGACACAGCTCTGCCACAAGAGAATATTATCAAAGGTGATGAGAAAAGCTATAACATAGCAAGCGCCTCCATACTTGCCAAGGTTTATAGAGATAGGCTTATGAAAGATTTATCTTTAAAGTATCCGCAATATAATTTTGCAAAGCATAAGGGTTATGGCACAAAGGAGCATATAGAAAAACTGAAACTTTATGGCAAATGTGAACTGCACCGAGAAAGTTTTATTAAAAATTTTATAAATAAAAACTAAAAAAAGTAAAGTTTGTATTGAAAAAATTAAATTTTTTGATACAATATATATAAACAAAAGGATAAAATAAATGAAATCAATTTATAAATATTATAAAGAAAGATTAATAGAAATAAGCGGTAAAAATCGAAGTTTATATTCAAAAAACATCAGCAAGAAATATGCCTACGATATTGGCGCTGTGATTGGCGATGATGAAAAAGAATTTGATGAGTTTTTCACTTTTTTGTGGAAAGGCAAACGTAGTGGCTACACGCTTATAAAGAAAGAGGCAAAAGATAGGCTCAGCAAAAACTTTAATCTTGAAAATAAGATTAAGGCATCTTTTATTGACACTAAAAATATGTCAACAGAAGAAAAACGAAGCGAAAATTTGAGAAGGGAACGCGTCAAAAAGGAGGAGACAAAGAAACTACTTCTATCTCAAGTAAGCCAGCTCAAATCGCTAAAAAGAGAGATAGAGGAGTTTGCCAAAGAAACAGGCCGATATGAGATGTTTATTGGCTATCCATTTGTTACAGGTTATATTAATAAAGATATGCAGATAAAGGGACCTCTAATTCTTTTCCCAGTTACCATAAATATAGAGGATGACCAAACAGTGAGCATTGAGGCAAAGCAAGATGAACTTATACAATTTAACAAGGTGCTTGTGCTTGCCTATGCTAAGGAGCATAAACTCAATTACGACGGGCTTATTATGGAGTTTGACAACCTCATAGATTATAAACTTAAAAGCATAGAGGACGTTGTCGACTATCTTTCAGCATACGGTTTTAAATTGGAGTGGCAGGGCGATAAGAAAGGGCTTATCAAATTTGACCAAATTGCCGAGCCGTCTTTTAAGGATGATGCTCTTAAAGTGGTTAATGCTTGTGTTATTGGAAGATTTCCTCTTGCAAATGCGATATATAACGATTATTCATTGCTTGAGAAAAAGCGTCTGTCAAGTGAGGCGATAGACCAGCTTTTAGAGGGCAAAAGTGGCAAGAAAATCAAAAAAGTTGACGAGAGCGTATACACAATAAACGACCTCGACTATGCTCAGGAGAGTGCAATCACGGCGCTTAATGGGTCTGGCAACCTTGTCATCTACGGACCGCCTGGAACAGGTAAGTCACAAACCATTGTCAACATCATATCCGATGCACTATGCAAAAACAAAAAGGTGCTTGTGGTATCGCAAAAGAAGGCGGCGCTTGATGTTGTATTTAACAGACTTAAAAACCTTAACTCAAAATGTATGTTCATAACCGACGCCGAGAAAAATAAGGTTGAATTTTATGAAAGATGCAACAAAATGCATCAAGCGCTAGTCAATGGTTACAAACCAAGTGAAGAAAAGTATGAAGAGTTTAAACAAGTGGAGGAGAGTATAGACAAAGAGGCTAGCGACCTTCAAGTAATTTCAGACACACTCTTTACTAAAACATCGTTCGGGCTGACTTTACAAGAGATGTACGCAAACTCAGCGCGTATTGGAAAGACTAGCAATGACTATGTTGTCTACAAACAGATGCTTAAAAATCGCGAGCTTATGAAAATGGACTACAAGCGTCTTTACCAAACTCTTCGCGTCATAAAGGAGAAAAATAAGAGCAATCTTTATTACCGCTATATAGAGCTTAAGAAAAATAATCCGCTCATTGACCATATAAGAGCAGACGTAGACATTCACGTCATCAATCAGATGAAAACCTACTTAAATGGACTTATACAGAAAACAATCATACCTTTTGACACGGCAAAACATCCGCACGCAAGACAACTTATGGTCTATATGCTTGAAAATGATATAGAGGACAACAAAAAGATTAAACCTCTTGTCAAGATGATTTCAAAGATAGACTATCCAAAGCTCCACACCGCGCTCAATTGGTCAAAAGTGTTCTTCCCAGCTTATCCATTTGTAAAACACAAACTAAACGGCGTTGAAAAGGAAATTTCAGAGCAGTTTGAAAGCACGCTTGCCGACATACAAAGCTATATTAGTAATTATAGCTTGCTTGAAAAGGTGCTTGACCGTAAAGGTTACCTTATGACAATTGACAATATCGTCAATGGCAACACCATCTTTTTGAAGTTGCTACTAAGCGCCCTTGAAGATTATGTTGAGATACGTGACGTCAATGTTTCGCTCAGCGGACTAACCGATGATGAAAAGACGATATTAAATTTCGCCTATGCAAACTCTAAAAACTTGAGGCAATTCCAAGATGTCATATCAAAACTACTTGAGATAAGAATTTATCACGAGGCTGTTACACAAGAAGAGCTTAACAAGGACAAACTTTCAAAGATTATTGACTTTGAGAATATCAGAAATAGGATAGTTTCATTAAAGAACGACGAAAAGCAGATTGCAAACGAGATTTGTATAGAAAAGTTTAAGCAGGAGTATATTGACCATTATAATAACGACCCTGACAACAAAAACTATCTCTATCAAATCACCAAACAACAAGCGCTAATGCCTATAAGGAAGATGATGGACCTTTATAGCGACTATCTATTAAAACTCTTCCCTTGCTGGCTACTTTCACCAGAAAGCGTGTCAACAATATTCCCATTAAAGCGAAATATGTTTGATATCATTCTGTTTGACGAGGCAAGTCAGGTGTTTATTGAAAACACTTTACCAACAATCTATAGAGGCAAATATATCGTTGTTGCCGGAGACTCAAAACAGCTTAGACCAACCCAAACCTTTATAAAGAGGTATCTAGGCAATGATGATGAGGACCTTGACCTTGCAACACAGGCTGCACTTGAGGTTGAAAGCTTGCTCGACCTTGCAACATCACGTTACACAAGCGCAAATCTTACCTACCACTATAGAAGTAAAAATGAAGAGCTTATAAACTTTTCAAACTACGCCTTCTATGATGGTAAACTTCAAATTGCGCCAAACATCTCAAAGAATGTTGGTAATAAACCTATTGAGAGAATAAAGGTAAACGGCAGCTGGATAGGTAGACGCAATCAAGAAGAGGCAAACGCCATTGTAACGCTACTTAAAAAGCTTATCAAAAATAAAAGAAATAAAAGCTCAATCGGTATAATTACTTTTAATACCGAGCAGGAGAACGCCATTGAGGACGCTATTGATAAGGAGTGCCAAAAGGATACCGCCTTCCGTGACGCCTATATTAGAGAGCAAAATAGGAAGGATAATGGCGAGGATACCTCAATCTTCATCAAGAACCTTGAAAATGTCCAAGGTGATGAGCGCGATATAATTATCTTCAGCATAGGTTACGCTAGAAACGAATATGGCAAGGTTGTTGCTCATTTTGGTACACTTTCTGTTGAAGGTGGCGAAAATAGACTTAACGTTGCCATTACACGTGCCAAAGAAAAGATTTATGTGGTGACAAGTATTGAGCCTGAGGAGCTTGCCGTTGAAGGCACTAAAAACGCCGGTCCAAAGATATTCAAAAGCTATCTCAAATATGTAAGGGCTATATCAAATAAGAAATACAAAGAGGCACAATTTGTGCTTGACAGTTTCAAACCAGCTCTTCCTGAAACAAACGACATAATTGTCGAGAACAAACTTGAAAAGTATATCAAGGATGAACTTACCAAACTTGGCTATAGCGTAGAGACAAATCTCGGCAATACCGATTATAAACTTTCACTTGCCGTGTATGATAAAACTCTTGACCGCTATCTACTAGGCATAGAGTGCGACTATTCTGCCTACAGAAGTAGCGACTCAATACTCGAGCGTGATGTTTATAGAAATAAATTTTTAAGCTCACGTGGCTGGAAGATTATGAGGGTTTGGAGCCGTGACTGGTGGCTAAACAAGAATAGGGTTATATCAAACATCGTCAAAGCTATCAACGCCTCTAAGAAAGAGCTTCAAGAAAAAGCAGATTAAATAGAAAATTTACTCTAAATTTGAAAAATTTTTAAATTTAGAGTATTTTTTAATTCAAAGTTAATAAATTTTTAATAAAAATTGAAGATATAATAAAATATAAATGCTT
>CAMLSW010000067.1 GCA_946484195.1 uncultured Clostridia bacterium | reverse complement strand
AGATTGTGGTGCGTCCATAGGGATTCGAACCCCAGACCTTCTGTTCCGTAGCAAGGACCTAAAAATACCATAATTTACTCTTTTTGCACCATTTTCTATCATATTTTATCATTTAATCAAAAGCCTAAATTCCTTATTATATAAGGCACATAGGCTTTGTTTTTTAATATGCAACATCAAACGAAAGCAAAACATAAAAACACATCACAAAACAACACATTTTTCACAAACTTTGCAAAAATTGTGCACAAATTCGTAGACATACGGGTTTATTTGATAAAAAATCTAATATTCTCATAAGTTTTTCAAAGTATTCAATTTCAATAAGTTTAAAAAAATTTAATTTAACTATTGCAATTCATTTTTGTTTATGCTATACTTTGGCTAGTAAAGGAGTAATAATGAGAAATTTGACACCTATGCAAATTAAAAATCACAGCGTATCAGCGTTTGGTTGCGGATATTATTTTTGCATTGGTGCAAATATTATTGTTTAAATATATATCAAGAAATCTATTAAAAAGAAATCTACTAAATAGATAGGACAAAACATAGATTAGAAAAAATAGTAAGGATATATGAACAGATAGCAAAAATACAAGCACCAATCGCAAAAAAATTGGTGCTTTTTTTGTTAAATGCTATGCTTAAAAATAAAATTTTGATAAAATAAAAGGAGAATTATTATGAAATACACATTTAGAAATTATAATGATAACGATTACAATCTTATTTATGATTTGAAAAAGCAGGCTTATCAAGAATATGTTAAATATTTTTGGGGTTTGTGGGAAGATGAAAAACAACACGAATTTTTTAACAATTACATTAAAAATCAAAGAGATAGAATTAAAATTATTGTTTTTGATGGGAAAGATGTTGGATATTTTGATGATAAATTGTGCGGAAACGAATACGAAATTGTAAACATCATCATCAAACCTGAATATCAAGGCAAAGGTGTTGGAACAGAAATTTTGAAAAATGCCATAAAAGAGCATTTAAAAAACGAAATTTATATTCAATGCTTTAAAACAAATCCTGTTAAAAATCTATATTTTAAACTTGGTTTTGAAGAAACTGAACAAACCAAAACTCATATTAAAATGGAATTGAATAAAGAGAAATATCTAACTTATGAAAATGACACAAAATGCAGTGTTAAAAGGAGAAATAAGATGAAAACACTTATTCTATCATCAAGTTTTACTACTTATGAAACGGACGCACACGGCAATAGAAAGGCAAGAATTATAGACAATGATAATGGCTTTTTAGACAATTTGAAAAAATATTTAACGAGCAGAAAATGTATGGTCATCATTTCTGGCAATCCAAATAAAAAAAGATATGGTGACCCAAATACAATAACACGACAAAGTTTTGAAATGTCTGGTATTCCGTTTGATGAATACATATATGTAGACAACTCAAATAAAGAACACATAGCGGAATATATATCTCGAGCCGATTGTGTTAATTTGTTTGGCGGACATCTGCCAACTGCAAATAAATTCATCAACGAACTCAATCTTAAAGAATTTTTAAAAAATTACAATGGTGTTATTATTGGTGCCAGCGGTGGTGCGATGAATATGGCGGAAAAAGTTTATTGCATACCAGAGATTGAAGGAGAACACAAAGATAAATCATTTAAGAGAATACTTAATGGTTTAGGCTTGACTAACATAAATATAATTCCGCATTATAAACTTTTTGAAAAGAAAGTGTTTAGTGATAAAGTAAGAGTGTTAGAAGATATATTGCTTCCCGATAGCAAAAAAATCCCTATGATAGCCTTGCCAGATAGAAGTTATATTATTCAACAAGAAGATAAAATCGAAATTTTTGGTGAAGCATACCTTTTAAAAAATGGTAAAATTAAACAAATCAAGTAAAAAATTAAAAGGAGAAAAAATATGAGATTGATTTTAAATGGTGGTGGAAGTGGCGAAAGTGTTAAGGAAAACTATGAACTTTTTGCAAATGAAGTGAATGGCGGAAGGGTTATGTATATCCCACTTGCTTGGAACAACGGCCCTTGTGGAGAATGTATCCATTGGTTTAGAAGCGAAATGGCACCTTATGGCATAACCGATGTTGAACTTATTACCGCCGCTAATCAAATCACAAAAGAAAAATTAAAGAATGTTAGCGGTGTTTTCATTGGCGGTGGAAACACATATAAACTATTAAAATATTTAAAAGAAACGCCAGCATTTGAGAACTTGAAAGAATATATTGAAAATGGTGGTTTGGTTATGGGTTCAAGTGCAGGCGCTTTGATTTGGGGAAGAAGCATTGACACTTGTAAAGATGATGGTTTAGAAATAAAATCTATTTGCGACCAAAATCTTGTTAATCTTCAAGATACAACAGGTTTTGATATGTTAAACGGATATAGTTTGCTTGTTCACTACAAAAAGAAAGAAGAACAAATTTCTGCAACAGAGCAAAGAGTGAAAAGGCTTTTGAAAGAAGGTTATAAACTTATTTGCTTGCCAGAAGAAACAAGTCTATGGATAAATGGTAATCAAGCAAAAATCATCGGACCAAAGCCAGCAGAAATTTATGACGGACACGAAAAGCAAACTGTTCACACAAACGAAGATGTTTTGTGCAGATAAAAGGAAAAGATATGAAAAGAAAAGAAGCTGAAGAATTATACGGAAAGCAAGTTATCGCCACACAACTTGTTGATTTGACCAACAGTGTGGCAGACGAAACCTTAAATATATTGCGTGATTTTTATCCACAGGGAATAACCGGAGAAGTTATGGATTTGTTAGATAAAGAAGAAAACATGGAAATCTTCTATGACAAGATTTTTGACGCCGTGCAGGAATGTTTTACATTGCCACAGATTAAAATCTTAAATCAATCAAATCCAGACTCTGGCAACTACCATTTGATGTATAAAAGACTACACGAACACTTTAAAGAGAAAATTGCCGAGGCAGGCATAGAAGAACCACCAATTCTCTTGCAGGCTGACTATGATGAACTCTATGATGTTCTTTTTAGAGAAATGGAAAATTGCACCCCAGAACCACGCGATAAAAATCCAAATATGTGGCGAGAGATACCAAAAAGTCGAGAAATTGACTATAAAAAAATTCAAGAAAGATTTAAAGCTTAAAAGGAGAAAAGAAAAATGAAAGATGTAAGAGAAATAAATGTGTTTAGAGTTTGGGTTAACGCGCTTGTAGAAGGCGGAGTTCAGGAGCACCCTACAGATATATGCTTTTGTTCATATACTGAAGCTGAAAAAGGTGTGGTATATTTAAACTCAACAAAAACAGATGATAGATACGGATATTATTTTAAACCCGAAACAACAAAAATTTACAAAAGTGTACAAAACTTAATTGATGAAAGAGAAACGACTATCCACGAAAAAGGTTAATAATATTTTATTATTTTATTTTTTGGAGTAAAGAATGAGCATTATTGAACAAGTTAAAAACGAATTATTAAGAAGAAATCAAGAGTATATTGAAAAAGTTGATAGTTATGATTTTTGGAATAATCATATCAAATTTGTAGTTGATGAAGCATTAAAACTTGCAAGTGTTTACGGTGCTGATAAGGAAATAGTTGAACTCGGTGCCCTATTGCACGATATTGCCCTTGTTTCTAATGTTGGCACAAAAGCAGACCACCATACTAATGGAGCAAAAATCGCCGAAGAAATCCTAACAAACTTAAAATATCCACAAGATAAAAAAGAAAGAGTTGTGAATTGTGTTTTGCACCACAGAAGCTCAAAAAATGCAGAAAATATAGAAGAATTATGCGTTTGTGATGCCGATATACTTGCTCATTTTGACAATATTCCAATGATTTTCTTCAAGTCCTTTACTATGGGCAAAATGACCTTAAATGATATGGGTATGCTCATTCAAGGCTTTCAAAAAGATTTTGATGATTTAAGTGATAGAACAAAAGAAACTTTTAAAGATAAATACGAAAACATAATGCAAGTTCTTTTCGGTGAGAATTGGGGGCAATTTATTAATTAGAGAAATATTATCGGAGAAAGTATGAATATTAGAAAAACAACTATTCAAGATTTAACTGCAAATGAAAGATTGAACAAAAGAAAAATAGGAGTTTATAAATGCTTATATTAAACGTAGATAAAATTTCTAAAAATTTTGGTTATGGGCAACTTTTTGATAACCTATCTTTTTCATTGAATGAAGGAGAATCAATTTCTATAGTAGGTCCAAATGGCTGTGGAAAATCAACACTCCTCAAGATGATTGCCGGACTTGAAAAAGTTGACTCCGGGAATATAAATATAAAAAAAGGAGCAAATGTTGCATATCTTGACCAAACTGGCTCTAGCACAAAAGATAGCCGAACCGTCTACGAAATTATTCGCAGTAGTTTTTTACAATTAATTGAGATGGAAAAGCGTCTTTCATTTCTACAAGAGAAATTAACAGAGGATTTACCAGAAGAAGAATATAATCAGGTAATGGAAAAATATTGTAATTTACTAGAAAGGTTTTCTATTGCTGGTGGATATGATATTGATGTAAATATTGATACTGTTGTTGAAGGCTTGAAAATAGATAAAAATTTATTAAATCAGAAATATGATGATTTGAGTGGCGGAGAAAAAACATTGGTACAACTTGCCAAAGCCTTACTTATAAAACCCGATCTTTTCTTGCTTGATGAGCCAACAAACCATTTGGATATAAGCAGAATTGAATGGCTTGAAAATTACATTAAATCTTTTAAAGGGGCAACAGTGATTGTTTCTCACGATAGATACTTTCTTGATAGGATGTCTAACAAGATTCTTGCACTTGACAATGGAATAGCAAAAGTATATAACACAAATTATTCTGGCTATATTCAAGAAAGAGAACGTGATTTTGAAAAACAAATGGCAGAATATAAAGATCAACAACTTGCAATGAAGCGACTTGAAGAGCAAATAAAATACTTTTCAGAAAGAGGGATGGCAACAAATAGTTCAACTCTATGTGATAGAGCACATGCATTGCAAACACAACTTGAAAGAATGAAAAAAAAGGCGGTTGCTAGACCAAAAGAACAGAGAAAATTACAACTTGGATTCAATGAGGAAAGGAAAACAAGTAAAAGAATTATTGTTGCTGAGGATTTGACTGTTAAGGTCCCAAACGGCAAAACTATTTTAAATAATATAAACTTAAGTATATGTTCTGGAGAAAGAGTGGCCTTAATAGGTAATAATGGTAGTGGAAAATCCACTTTTGTTAAAACAATAATGAGAACACAAAATTTGCCAACAAGTGGATCAATGTATGTAGGACCAAGTGTTAAAATAGGATATTTACCTCAAATTATTGAATTTCCAAATGGTGATATGCAACTACTAGATTATTTTAAAAGTGAGGCTGGATTACCCGAACAAAAAGCTAGACAAATTTTAGCAGGATTCCAATTTTATAAAGAAGATGTTAATAAAAAAATAAAAAATCTTTCTGGCGGTGAAAAAATACGCGTAAAGCTAGCAGAACTATTACAACAAAAAATTAATACTCTTATTTTTGATGAACCCACAAATCATATTGATATACCTACTAAAGAAGTTCTTGAAGATGCAATTGATAATTTTGATGGAACATTAATCTTTATTAGCCACGATAGATATTTTATTAACAAATTTGCGGATGAGACAATAGAATTTCATGATGGAACAATTTCAACATATCTTGGAAATTATGACTACTATAAACAGGAAAAAGAGCGAAGAGAGAATAAAAAAGCTTCTTTAGGACAAAAGCAACCAGTAAAAAAAATATCAATAAAGAAATAAATGAAGAGAACGATAGAATTTTGTAATAAATTCTTTAAAAAAGAGCAAGCAGTCTAACCCGTAGGGTTAAAACGGACTAGGACTAAAAAACGAGAGATGCAAGAATTTGTTTCCTATATTGCATAGGTGCAAGTTCTTGTATTTTTTCTTGCAATCTTTCATTATTATAATACATTATGAAGT
>CAMLSW010000066.1 GCA_946484195.1 uncultured Clostridia bacterium | reverse complement strand
CAACACTAGGTGAAAATGTATTTAGTAATTGTGGCGAAGATTTAATAATTTACGTTCCAGAAGCTGCGGTAAACGCATACAAGACCGCTGATGTATGGAGCAATTATGCAAATATTATACAAGCAATACCAGAAGCAAGCATTGGAGATGAAGTAGAAATATAATGAAAAAACTATATTTTTTAAAGAGTTTGGCTGTGATTATGTTTCTAACAGCTTTATCAATAGTTTTAGGATTTATATGCATTGAGGAGAAATTAACAGCTCATAGCTTGCCATATAAGGCTCCAATGCACCAAAGCGTAGATTATGAGCTAACTAGACCGGCTGATATTAGCTATAGCTCTTTAAAAAAGCAAATAGACAAGCTCTTTGATAATCCTAACTATACACTTGAGTTTAAAGAGCTTGAAGGCACCACAAAAGGCAAGTGTGAGATGTTTAAGAGAAATATAATACTTGATAATAACTTAAGCTACGAATACTTTGCCTTTTGCCTTGCTCACGAGCTAACACATTTAACCGAGTTTTGTTATAGCGAGAGATATATCAATTTAACAGCTTTTAATAAACTTTATTCAAGCGGAAACGAATATCTAACGAATGTTGCACTATACTTTGCAGACTTAGACCTTCGAGGAGCGTTTTCGCAAGAATATAGTTTTGTGGGATACATTGAAATTTAAAAATATTTATTAAAAATCAATAATTAATAAAAAAGTGAGGGAAAAGTATGAAAAAAGCATTAAAAAACACAAAAACTACAAAAACAATCAAAAAATCGGGCGTAAATAGCCCTAGAACGGCCGTAAAGGCCAAGTCGACTAATAAGTCGACACCTAGCGCTAAAACCGCTCACAAGTCAAATAACAAGGTCAATTTTTCGAAAAGTCAAACTAAAAAGACTACAAACGCGAAAAAAGCCCCAGCAAGCAAGCGAAAAGTAAAAGCGATTACTCTTTACTATGATTTGTAGGAGAATGCAATGTCCAAGACAAAGAATATTTCAAAAAAAGTTCCAAACGGCAGAACCTTACAAACTAGAGACGAGTATCTGGGTAGTGGAAAAGGTAAAAAAAACATTAAACCAGAGCATCCAAACCCAAATGACCTATATAGAAGAGTTACAGTTATTGATAGCAATATCCAAAATGAACTTGCAATAATAAAATTAGGGACCAAAGGACGCCATTCATTAAAAAAATATTTGACTGGGAAAAGCAAATACAATGCATACATTGAAATTGAGGATAATAACGGAAATAGGATAAAAATCGATGGAGTTAGGTTCGTTGAAAATTCTAGCAAAAGAGATATTAGCAAAGAAGATGTTACAGAAATGAAAAAATATGCACTTAAAAGCAAAGAGACATCGTCACGATTAAGAAATAATAATAAACAAATTTTACATAAATTAAAAAATAGAAAATAAAAAAAGAACTCAGTTACCTGAGTTCAACATCCTGTAATGAGCGTCCTCATCCAGCCTCAAGGCATTTCAGCCAAGTTGACTATAAGAGCGACTTATAATCAAAAATCAATCAAGTTGATTCACTAATATTATATCATAAAAATTTAAAAATGCAACAAAAATTTAAAAAATAACGGGGAAATTATGAAGAAAAACACAAAAAACAAAGAATTAACTCAAAAAGATAAAAACTTTCTGGAAGAGTATAAAATGAGAATAGTTAAGAAAACGCCCACAAATTCTATAAAGTCAATGCAAAAATATTGGGAAAAAGAACCTGATTCTAAATTTAAAAATGAGTTATGCAAAATACATAGTCAGGAATTAAAAAGAAGAGAAAAATCCACTTCGCCAAAATCTTATGAAATAACATATTACAAAACTATGCCAAAGGGCTGGAAGGTAGACCAAGGGGCAAGAACAGCACCAAAGGGTACTAAATGGATTAATAATGGTGAAAGTCGTTTTGTTACGGACGCTAAAGGTAAGCGTAAATTTAAGCAAGCCCTTTTAATTACTGATGAAAATTTGTTTAACTCTAGACGAAAATAGGATAATCTAATGTTTGAAAAGCATAAAAAAGAATTTTTAAGTTACAAAGGCCGGCGTTTGCCTGTTTATGACAAAATCGAGGATATGTTTGAAGATGGTATATTTTCACCGACAGAAGTCGTAGTAATTTGGGGTAAACGTAGAACAGGTAAAAGCTCACTTGCTGGTAAATTTATGTCAGAGTTTATGCGCACAAATATTGCCAGGCGCGACGTAGAAACGTCAAGACGTATATGTGACAAGCTCAACGAGGCCGGCTACGTCATAAGACCGCCAAGCGACCATACAGTCTTTTGTGATACATATTTTGAAACTAAAGGCTTTATGCGAAAGAATAACTCAGCCTACAAGTTCAATGGCGTAGGTTTTGGTCTCCCAAACGAAATACATACCACTTCATTACTTTGTCCTTGTGGACGATATTTCCTTGATGAGACACAAGACCTATTTGACTCACACCTGGGAGCTTTGCCAACATTTATCACCAAAGCGATAGAGCTTTCAGGCCAGTACAAGCTCTTTTTATGCTTTATAGCGCAGCGCCCAAAACGACTTCATATTGATATAAGAGACTTAGCTATATTTATTGAAGTTGTTGAACTGCGTAACGTTTATAACCAATACAACACACTGCTTGCTACTTACTGGGTTTGCAATATTATTTATGACAATGCAGTTCTTGAGACCTATCTTTCAAATAAAGACTCGAATTTGATAGATAAAACTGTAGTATTTAAATATAGAGGCAATATATTTAATTGCTATGACAGTAACTATTTTATTCCAATGTTTGTACGCGGAAAAGAAAACGAGGGCCTAGTGCTCGAAAAAACTACTAGAACACAGTTTTCCGTCGAATATTTTAAAGAATACTTCAAAAACCGTGTTATTGACATCCCAGAAACATTTAGAGGTAAAAAGCCAAAAGAAAAGCCTAAAAAAGAAGAAAAATCTAAAAAAGAAGAAAAATCTAAAAAAGAAGAAAAACCCAAAGAGGACAAGTTAAATAAACAGGAGGAGACAAATGGAGACAGAAAAGAGTCTGCGTGAATACGAAGAACTTCGTACCATTGATGACTACGTAAATGCGTACACCGTCATATCAGAGATAGCTAGTAACTTTAGCGGAGCAAGTGCTGAGGTTGCGAATTGCTTTGAAGATATACTTCTAACGTTGACTAAGAGTTTTAAGAAGAAGTATGAGTATATTGACAAAATGTCCCGTAAGTGGCGCCGAAAACAAGGTATATTCTCGAAGTTTAGAGATTATCTAGCTGAACGTCAAGAGAAGAAGTTGCTTGAGCAAAAGCTCGAGAATGAACGTATCCAAGCAAGAATAAGAGAACTTATGATTCAGGCACAGAACTGCGAAGAGACAAATGTTGAGAAACAGAATGTTCCTTCTCCAGCCAGCGAAGCTGTAGTGCTAAGCGAAGCTGAGCACAATCCTATCGAAGTGACAAACGAAGATAAAGAATCTGCTGTGTTAGATTTTTGAAATTATCAAAAAAATTATGCAAGCAAATGGAAAAGCATAACGCCGAAAGCGAAGCGGGCGTTTGCGACATTTGCTAAATAATTTGATAATTCAAAATCACAGCAGATGATATTGATACAGTTATTTATAAATAAATCCACTTTATACAAAATTCGTCAGAATTTTGTGTTTGCGTATACGCAATTTTGACATTAATTTTAATTTTTTTAAATTTTTTCAAAATTTTTTTAAAATCAATTTAAATTTTAAAAATCAAAATCGAGGAGAAAAACAGTGAAAACACCTAAAGAAATGGTAGTAGAAATACTTAACAAGGGACAGCTAAGCCAACAAGAACTAGCCGAGAAGATAGGAGTGTCGCCGGCACAAATAACGCGCTGGCTTGCTTCAGCACAGCCAAAACTTAAGCATTTCCAAAAACTTGAGGAAATTTACAAGGAAGTAGCTGGCTAAAATGCGCTGTAATCGATTTTGAAAAGTATTTTTAGAAAAAAGGAGGGTAAAAATGGGACTTAGCGTTTGGAATCAAGTTGATAGCAATAAATATTTTAGCATATCTTCAATAGATAGGCTTATATTGAGGCAAAAAGGTATTGACATCCCTTTAGCTGAGTTTAAAGAGATAGTCAGACGTGCGCCACCATTTGCGGTGATTACCACAGGTTCAGAGGTAGTCACCGGGCGAACAAGGCGCACAAAAATCTATCGCTATGAAGATTTTGACTATCTTAAAAACAAGATAGCAGGAGGTGATGCGGTGTAAATATCTAAAAAAATACACTATTTTCTCATAATCCATTAAAAATTTATATCAAAAAGGCAAATTTTGAGGCATACTCAAGGTTATGCCTTTTTTTATTTTATATATCCTTATCAAAATTCTAATAGAGGTCTATTAGAATATTAATAGACCTAAAGAAAAGAAGCAAAAGAAATTATCCTCATATTATATCTAAAGTATATACTATTTATTTTCTAGAGAAAAATACTAGTTTAATATACTATATATAATATAATATATGTATTTTAAATAATGTTTGCGTTAAGCGGATTTATTTAAAAAGCGACTAACGTCGCGCTGTGAAGGTAAAAGTATCTAAATTTAAACCTAGTCTCTCCGATTAAGTCCGAATTAATCCGAGTAAAAAAGGCGACTAAAATGTCGCCTGGCTATGAAGAAAATTATATAAATTTGAAAATTGATTGGGGTATTAAAAAATGGTCAAAAATCGCTCTAGCCCTTTATTTATATGGTTAATAGTAATGGGCGTTTCAGACTCTTAATCAATGGGTCCAGGGTTCGAATCCCTGCAAGTCCACCATTTAAATCCCTTATTTTATTAGGGATTTTATTATTTTTACATAACTAATTTTTACTTAAAAGTATCTAAAAATTTTGTAAAAAGTGTCTAAAAAATGTCATTTTTGCATGTAAAATTTTAATATTTCACATTGCATAAAAACATCGAATTTTACTTAAAAATTGCCACTGTCTAAAAAATTGTCTAAAAATTTTTGAAAAAATTGCATAAAAAAGACTGAGAATTATCACTAATTCCCAGTCATTTTTTACATCTCAAAATCTTTTTGTCTTTTCTTTTTACGCATTTCTTTTTCTTTTAACCATTCTTGATATTCTTCATCTTCTTGTTGAGATTTCAGTTGTTCTTCTAATTTTGCAATTTTTTCTTCAAGTTCTTTTGTTTTGTCAGGTTCGTTTGTTTTTTCGTTTTCTTCTTTCTTTGAATTAAAGTTAAAAACATTTGATATTGTGTTTGCCGAGTTTTGTTTAGTCTTATAGTCCAAGTGGCTGTAAATGTTCGCTGTGGTGCCAAAATCGGCGTGTCCAAGCCATTCTTGAATTTGCTTCATAGGAACACCGTTAGATAGCATAATACTCGCACAAGAGTGTCTCAAATCGTGAAAACGAATATGTTTAAGGTTGTTCTTTCTAATAATCTTGATAAAGTTGTGTGATAACCTATTGGGTAAAATCAATCGTCCTAAATTGTCAACACAAACATAATCTAAATACCTTGTGTCATAACTCTTGCCGAGTAATTTTTTATTGTTCTCAACCTGTTCTTTATGTTTAAGGAGTAGCTCTTCTGCCTGTGGGAGTAGTGGTAAAACTCTATTGCTTGTTTTGTTTTTCATTTTGTCCGATTTATGAATATATCGTTTTCCATCAATTTGCGTTTCAATAATTTTATGGCGAACATAGATAAGTTTATTGCCAAAATCTATTGCTTCCCATTTTAATCCTAAAACCTCACTTCGCCTAAATCCATACATCGCAGTAAGCATTATTGGGAGTTTACACTCGTGTTCTTTTATACACTCAAACAATTTTTGAATTTCGTCTATGGTATAAAAATTTGCCTTATATCCATCTGTTTTCGGTCTATCCTCTTTGTCTCAACAAAAAAAGAACTGTCGGCGGATAACAGCTCTCTATTTCGTTTTATATTTATAGCCCCTCATTATATAGGACAAAAGTAAGCAA
>CAMLSW010000065.1 GCA_946484195.1 uncultured Clostridia bacterium | reverse complement strand
ATAATTTTAAAAATTTTTATTAATTTAATTTTATAAATTCTATCAGAATTTGCGTGTTTTATCCATTTCTCATATAGTGAAGCCATTAAAAACTCTTGCAAGCAAGCTATTTTTTATAAATAAAAAAGACGAGTTTTTTTAACTTGTAGAGTTAATATTTTATATCTCGTCTTTTATTGATATTATTACGCCTGATTTTTCTTTGCAAGCTCATCAAGCTGAGATTGGTGACGTTTAAAGAAGTCCTCTTTTGGTTTAAGCTCTTTTAATATGCCACCTCTAGAGCGGTCAAGCACACTTTCATACTTTCCAAATATGTTTGCCCAGTCAAAGCATAGGTCTTTGTTAAAGCCGATATAGTCTGCAACATTTTCCGTTCCGCTTGGCGCGATAGGGTGGAGAAGGGTGTTAGCAACAAAAATCATCTGCATTGTGTTGGCAGTTAGGTGACCTAGTTTTTCTTCTGTCACGCAGTTATTTATCTCTTTAACCCAATATTTGTTAATATTTCGAATAAACACGTCAAGGGCATTGAAAACTTGGTGGAACTTTTTGTCGTACATAAACCTTTCAACGTCAAGAACAACCTTTTTGCACTCTTCCATCGTGCTTGCGTCGATTGATGACCTTGGAAGCACTCCATCAAAATGCGCTTGAGTAGAATAGAATACAGTACGTAAAATTCTATTGTAAACATTGGTGAGAAGGTTACCTTCTTTAACTACAGGGTCAATCTCATCGTCTGACGCCTCACTATCAAAGGCTTTAGGCGAGAGAGAAACGTTGTTGTTTGCAAGGTTCATTGCAAGAAAATGCATTCTAATTTGCTCGGCAGTATAATGCTCTAAAAATTCGTTAGCCATTGGAGGCTTTACAGAACCAGAGGAGCTTGCCTTTTTGTTCATATAGAGTATTGATTTGATAGGGTTAATCTTGGTAAGCTGAAGTTGTCCTTTTTCTGGATTTAAAAGGGGATGAGCCCCTTGTGTGTAAAGCCACATTGCTTGCTGCGCTGGACCATAAAAGTATAGGTTATCTTCGCCTAAAAACTGGTTGACTTGAGCGTCTGGGTCTGCCCAATATTTTTGCCATTCGTTCTCGTCAAAACCTTTGCTTTCAAGATAGGTTTTTGTAAATGAAATAGGCGCCCAAAGGCTTTCTGGCCAAACGTAGAAGGTCTGTCCCTCAATTCCATCAATGGCAGGGCAAGGTACACCCCAATCAATGTTGCCTGTAAGGCGGAAAGGTGTGAGGGTCTTGCCTGTTCTATATCTGATCGAATGTTTTGCAAGTATCTCGCAGGCGCTCTCTCTATCTTCAAGCTTGTCAAACACAATGGTTCTTGGCGCCTTCTCACCGCGCTCAATCTCGGTAAATGGTGGAAGGGTGTCCTTGACTTTGTCAAATTCATCAAAATATTCACGCTTGATATAGATTTCAGGCTTTTTAAAGAACTCTCTTATCTCTTTGACCATAAATTGCGGAGTGTCGCTCTTTCTATCGATAGAATTTATCCACTCGTTCAAAATTTCGGTGCAATTTTCAAGATTAAAATAAAGATTCTCAACCTTAACAAGAACTGGCTTTTCACCGCTGAGAGTGCTGACTGGGTCGATGAGGTCTTGAGGAAGATATTGATGCCCAAGGTCGCACTCGTCAGCGTATCCCTTTTCGCTTTGGCAGTTATCGATAGGGCATTTGCCAACAACTTGCCTTCCATTTAAGAGGCATTTGTGCTTTGTATCATAAAACTGATAGGATGAGTGCTTTGATACCATTCCATTTTGGTAGAGTTTTTCTATAAACCATTTGCTGACATCCTTGTGAATTTCGCTTGCTCGTCCAATCGCTGAGCCACCATACAAGTTAAAGGAAACCTCGAACCTGTCAAGAACTTCCTTTTGCTTGTTATGATTTTCTATAACATAGTCAAGCATTGATTTGTCCTTGCATTTGCCTTCTTCTTGAAGCTTTCTATAAGCCTCAATAACAGGTGAGCCGTAGCAGTCTGTTCCTGAAACATATATGACGTTGTCTTTGCCAATTCTGTCTCTTAAAAAGCGGGCAAAAACATCGGCACGAAGTATCATACCAAGATGACCAAAATGTAATAACTTGTTACCATATGGCATACCTGAGGTAACAACTGCTTTTTTAGGGAATTGTGGTCTTGGTTTAACAAATTTGTCCATATTTTTCTCCTTGTTGTGAAAGTAGGTTGGGTATTATTAAGATGGTGTAATGTGAATAGTTTAAGAGCGGGTTGCACTCTTGCATTTTCTGTTGCGAGGTAGACGCTTAATATTGTCTGTTTTACTCAGCAAGGGCGCAAAGTCAAATTTTAAACTTTGGTTTAAAATTTGCTTTCGCTTAAAGCTTTAAGCGAAAGCGCTTGCCTTAAGGCAAGTGGACTTTGCGCCCTCAGTCCAAACCTTATCACTAAACCCATCTTGCCATCATTTTCACTAATAATACATCAATCTAAAACTTATGTCAAACATATGATAAATTTTATATAAAATAATGCAAAAATAAATGATAAAAAACTTAAATTTGTTTTAAAAATGAAAGCTTACTCTTTATTCGCGAAAGTGCATTGTCAACACTTTTCTTGTTGATATTGCATTTTTCTGATATCTCGTTATAACTGTAACCTTTTAGATAGAGCGACAGCACCTTGAGTTCAAGCTTTGATAGCGTCTGCCTTATTTTAGCCATTATCTCGTCTATTCGCTCTTTTTCAAGGATACGCTCGTCAGGCGAAGGGAGTTCGGACGGGAATATCACTTCAGTTTTTTCTTCATCATCTTCGCTGTTAAGCTGGTCAATTATTGGCAGGGCAGAGGATAAAATCTTGTTTTTTTCACTGCTTGCCACTCGTACCGCACTTTGAATTTGATGTTTTATACAGGTGCTAGCGAAGGTTTTAAAGGAAGCGCTCTTGCCATTATAGTGCATAATCGCCTTATACAACCCAATCATACCTTCTTGCACGATATCCTCCATATCACCACCAGTGAGAAAGTAACTTCGCGCAATTTGATTGACAAGCGACTTGTACTTTTTCAGTAGTTCGTTTACCGCGCTCTCTTGCCCTTCTTGTGCCATACCCACAAGTTCTTCATCGGTCATTTATTGCTCCTTTGTTTTTGTTTTAATTGATTATTTGTGAATCAAATGGGGTGGGCGGAAGTCAAATTTTAAACATCCGTTTAAAATTTGGTTTTGCCTTTCGGCAAAACTGCTCGCAAAGCTTTGCGAGCGGACTTCCGCCTCTCATAGAAAAATCCAGTCTACTTGTAACAAACTCAGCCAAGCCTTCTTCTTAAAATCTCAAAGATGACAATACCGCAGGCAACTGATGCGTTCAGCGAGTTTACCTTGCCTCTAAGCGGAAGGGAAAGCGTGCCGTCACAATAGGATAGAAGCGACTGCCTTATGCCGAACCCTTCAGAGCCAATCACGATGGCGGTTGGCAGATTAAAGTCCTTTTGACAAGAGTAGATATCTTCACCACTTGCTTCGCACCCGTACACAAAAACGCCTTTATCTTTGAGGTAGCTTATCGCGTCCTTAAGGTTGGTCACCTTGGCTATAAGCATATTCGAAATTGCGCCCGTGCTAGTTCGGATAACCGTTTCATTGACCTGCACAGCGCGATTTTTAGGTATGATTATGCCGTCAACACCAGCACATTCACAAGAACGGATGATGGCACCAAAGTTGTGCGGGTCCTCAAGTCCGTCAAGTAAGACAATTAGTGGCGCACTGCCTTTGCCTTTCGCCTTGTTTAAGATGTCGTCAAGCTCGCAGTAATCAAAGTCAACACTGTCGGCAATGTAACCTTGATGATGAGAAGTTTTTGACTTTTTGTCAAGAAAAACCCTTGGCACAAACTCAAACTTTATCTTGTTCTGCACGGCAAGATTGATAATCTCATCCTTTCGACCTTGATAGTTTTTATCGACGAAAATTTTGTTTATTGTGATTTTGGCATCGATTGCCTGCTTGATAGCATTTTTACCTTCTATATACATTTTAACCTCTTTATTATGACAAAAAATTAGATGTCTAAAAACACCTAATATTTTACATATTTTAAAGGCATTTGTCAATCAAAGTGCTGTTGATTATTTTAGGCCCTGTAAAAGGAGGTAGCTTATTATTAAAAATGTGTTAATTTATTTTAAATAACGCACTTATTTTTATTATTAAATTGCAATTTTTTTATCTATTTGCACTTAATTCTATTGTTTACTTAATTTTATTATTTGAGTAGGGGAGCCAAAAAGCCCTAATACTTTTTATCAAAAATCTTTAAGACTTTATAAGAAGATATTTTACAAGGTCACCGATAAATTTAGTATTTGCTCAAGCCTATCCTTGTCACCTTTAAGATAAAGGTAGCCAATTAGCGCCTCAAAAGCGGTTGCATAGATATAATCGGCATAACTTGCATTCTTGGCACTGTGCTTAGGCTTTGCATTTCTTGCTCGCCTTACAATTTCGCTCTCATCCTCACTAAGAAGAGGAGTAATTTCTTTTAAAACGCGTGCCTGCGTTGAGGCTTTACAAAATTTAGACGCGCTTACATTGTAGCTGTCCATTTTGCTCGGTTGGGTGCTCAGCACATACCTTCTTACAAACAGCGTGTGAACGCTGTCACCAATGAAGGCAAGAGGTAACAAGTTTGATTTTAAAATTTGTTCTAACAATACTTTATCTTCCATAACAATCCTTTTTCATACTTATTTTACAATAAGGTAAAATAATTTAAAAGCATTTTTTATTAATTCTCTACTGTAAAGCAAATTATTTATTATTAATTTAAATTTTTATTGAAAAAATGTTAAAAATAATTGACTTTTTAAAAAATATTTGCTATTGTTGTAGTGAATTTGCAAAATTGCTCGAATTTTTGCATAACAAAATTAATTTTACACAAATTAAATCAATAAATTGTGGGGGCTTTTTTAGGCGTTTTCGCAATTTAATAGGAGGAAAGAAAATGAGTTTAAAAATGAAATTAATTTCTTGTTTAAGTGCATTCATTATCGTTGTAAGCCTAATGCTGATATCGGTGTTTGCTGCGACAAATGTCACACTTAACATCGGCGGTAATGTAAGCTTTACCGCAAATTCTGTAAATGCATTAATTACAGGAAGTATTGCAGGCAATGCATCAGGCGGTGATACGCTTACACCAATAGACATCGACGCAAGTGACAATGAAGGCGCTGTGTCTATGCCAACGGATTGGACCAATATGGACTTGACATTCTCGGAGTCTGCAAGTCCAATAACAGTTACAATTAACATTCAAAATAGGAGCAGTGACAGGGCAATTGCGGTTTCACTCACTGATAGCACTATCATCTCAAATGTTACAGTGACTAGGGAGTGCGATAATGTCAGCATTAATGCCACTGACAGTAGAAACATTCCAGGCGGACAAACAATAATATACACCTTTGAGCTTTCTGTGCAAAGTCAAAATAGTTCTGCAAGTGGAGCTTTTAGCCTTGCTGTCGGGCTTGAGAATACTGTAGAAGTAGGGCATACGGTTAATATTGTAACATCAGGTGGTAGTGATTCATCTTTTTTTTCTAACTATGAAGTTTATGTTAATAACGAATTATACAATAATCTTTATGAAATAGAAAGCAATGTAACTCTAAAAAATGTTGAAACCATTGAAATTGCCAGCACCGAGGCACATACTTATGCGGCTCCACCAGTAATCACAGGTCATATTATAACAATTTCTTTTAGTACAGGTGAGAGAAAAGTTTTTAATAGTGCAACGGATTTGTCTACCCATACAACAGGTGTAATAACAATCAATCAAGATGTGACTATTACAATTACTTGCACTTTTAACCAATATTTATTATAAAAAAGAGGTTTTTCAATCTCTTTTTATGTTATATTATCAGCAACAGCCACACCAAACCGGACCAAGGTGAAGTCAAATAACAGGTACACTCAACGATAATGGTCCAACCTAAGGTTGGCGCCCAGCGTACAGGCTCGGGCGGACCAAGGTGCAATTAAATTACAGGTACACTCAACGATAATGGTGCAAACTAA
>CAMLSW010000064.1 GCA_946484195.1 uncultured Clostridia bacterium | reverse complement strand
TATATCTCATATATATTATAAATAATATTGCGTTATAAGTCAATATTTTGACTTATAAATCTTCAAATCTGTGCTTTTGGGTTATTTTTGTCATTTGTAAAGCATATAGGCGAAAACTTTTGTCAATTATAATATTTGTATAAGATTTTGAGGTACAATGTATGGACTATAAAGATATTGTTCTACGCATAAGGCAGTTGAGAGATAGGTGTCATTTGTCGGCAAGAGAATTGAGCCTACAATTAGGCAAAAATTCCACATATATCACGAAACTGGAAGCGGGCGAGTATGCAGTTCCAATTCAAGTTCTGCTTGAAATCATTGAGATATGTGGTAGCACGCCAGAAGAATTCTTCCATAGAGATATGCTAGCCTACAAAAAAGATAAGGAACTTTTAGACTACTTTTCAAAACTAGATGAAAATCAAAAGAATGCGATTTTAAATTTATATAAAACAAAGTAAAACAATAAAAAATCTCGTTGTTTTATTTTTTAGCCATTTTAAGCACTTTTCTTAATTCATCGAGTGATTTATCATAGAAATGTGTTTCGTGCCACCAGAGAGCCACTGGTAAGCCCAGGATTGAAGTTATGACTTATTTTTTCTATCTATGCCTAATATCGTTTGGCATAATGATATAACATAGTCAAAAGCGAACTCTAATGCCTCATCGACTTCAATAGAATCTCTTTCCAACTCAATATCTCTAAATTTAAAATAAAGGCTTTTTTGTTCATCGTTTAGAGTATCAAGAAATTCATCTTCCGCGTTTTCAACTTTTCGATATGTTTTAAACTTAATTGCACTATCGCTTCTTTCTTCGCTAAATTTGATTTTCATTTCGTCTTTAAAATTCATATCTACCTCCAAAGTTACTGGAGAATAGCGTACTTGCTAAAAAGAAGTAAAGTGTTCTTCGACTTTTCATTTTGCATTTTCTGTTTCAAGTCCTCGCAAAAAGAATCAACATCTTCAACTAACTTGTCTTGACCAAAAATTAGTGCCAAGATATTTAGTTTTGTCTTTTCATAATCCACCAACTCTTGCAACACTGTAAGTTTCCAATATTCAAGTTTTGCTTTTCTGGCTAACTCTTGTTGTTTTGGGGTATAGGTGGCGAGCATCTCTCTACGCAACTTTTCCGTTGTTGCTTTTTGTTCTTCTATAAGAAAGGCTAATTTATCTTTAAAAATGTCAAACATATATTTTCCCCCTTGTTATAGTCGTCACTATATAAGGAACATAAAAAGTGCCGTTTGCTAGAGCGGATTAACCCTACTTTTGTACAAATTTTCTAAAAAACCCTTATTTTTGTGGGATTTTAGTCCTTAAACCATTCAATTTTGATACCTAATATACTCGCTATAAGTGTTTATAGCGAGTTTTATGGTGTCTATAAGCCGTTATAATATGTTTATAATTGCTTATTAAATTTCTTTGCAACGAAATTTATTAAGTTTTCACCCTCTAAATCTAGTTGTAAGTTCTCAAAGTCAATGCAGTTCTTGTTATTGTAATTGTGAGATTGAATTGAAAGTTGCTTATATGTAGTTTGCTCTTTGAACATTTTGTAATCTTCATCAGTGCAAGTTATGTCTAGTTTATTTGACTTTGGAAAGTTTGGACTTATAGTTATTGCGTGAGTTCCTTTTTTAAAAAGTGTTCTACGCACATTATAGTCCAAATCTTTATCCTCATCAAAACATACTAAATTTCTCTCGCTTTTTTTGATAAGATATTCAAACAAAGAGATAACATCATATACTGGGGTGCAACTACATTGACTTCCCAATTCCCAGTTGACAGTTAGCCATTCGGTTGTTATCAGTTTTCTTATTGTTCGAGAGTTTCTTGAAAACTGAAGTATTGCGTGAATATGTATATTTTTAGTGTTTGGCTGAATTTCAAGAACTTTAATAACTACAAATTCACATTTTGTGGTAATTTTAATTTTGTCTTTAAGTTTTTTAAACTTTTTGTTTATAAGTTCAACACTGTTATATTCCTTTGATGCCACTGTCAAAGTTATAAACATACAGTTTTTAGGATTTATTTCTAACCCTAAAAATTTCTTCATTGCCCTTTTCTTGTTTTTATTATATTCACAAACTTTCATAAACTCATTGCTTTTCTGCCTTTTTGTTCTTGTATAGGTCTTTCTTGGTATATAAGGCAGAGGGTGATAATGCACTCTTGCATTACCATTTGCAAATAGTTCTATTTGCTTCATAGTGTGTAGGCTTAAAATGAATATAATAAGAATCAAGAATAGGAAAGGGCTGTCCACATTTTACATTCATTTTTCAACCTACCTTTTTCAAATATTCAAATAAATCTTCCATAAGATTGAAACCACTAAATGCTCTTATAAGATTTTCAATCTTTTCCTCTGATAATTCAATATCGTAAATTTCCAACTTCATTATTATCACCTCCCTCCGCTGGTCGTTAGGTGATAAAAAACGCACCTAACTAAATTTCGTTTGGTGCGTAAAAAAACTCTCTGAAAAAATCAACACCTAAATTTTTTGATTCATCAGAGAGGTCTTAATCTTATATGGAACAGTGCCTTCTTAACTGTTCAGATGAAGGCGAAAAATAACCCGCCTACACTATATTATACTCCACAAGGTCGATTTTGTGATTGTGAAAAGGGCTAAAATGGGTTAAAAACAACCCTCTTTACCCACATTTTTGCAGAAAAATAAAAAAATAACCATTATATAAATATAATGGTTAAATCAAGTTTAAAAAATTTTTAAAAATTTTTATTTTTGTTGCCCAAGTATATATAAAATGGTATAATCTTATTAAGATAAAATAGATCAGTTTAGGAGGTGCTGATGTATAAAAAATAATAAAAAAATTTAAAAGTTAATATTTTTTACAATAAAAAACAGCACCAACTAAATTTGTTGATGCTGTTTTATTTTAGCAAAATTTATGTATTATCCTTTCTTCCCTATATAAGGATAACATATTATCTTGAAGTCGACAAGTGATTTTGCGAAATTTTTTATAAAGGAGGTTATATGAAAAATATAAGTAGGACTGTTACTCTTTATTGTCCTAAATGTGGAGGAAGCGCATTTAAATCATTAGAGCAATTAGAATGTTCTTTAAATGAGGCACCTGGCGACACAAAGATAAAATGCTGCAACTGTAACTTTAATTGCTTAAAATTAGAACTAATAGATACAAATAAAGAAGTTATTGATGCAAATATAAAGGAAGTAAAAAAAGAAGCAATTAAAGAAATAAAACAAGAAATTCTTAAAGTGTTAAAAAGGAGATAGTAAATGGTTGATTTTTTGCAAAATTGGGGTGGGCTTATTGTTTCTATAGTTTCGCTTGTTATAGCGGTGATTTCTTTAGTTAAATCTTATAAAACACAGAAATTGCAAGACAAAGTGAATTCCCTTGAAGTTAAAATCAAACAATATGAGTTAGAAAAAATAAATCAAGAGAAAGAATCAAAAGAAAAAACTCTAGTGGAAGTAAATGTAGTAAAGGTATCAAATAATAATTACAAATTAAGAGTTTTTAATAATAGTGATAAATCTGTATTTAATGTTAAAGTTAAAATAGACAAAGAATATAATGTTCCTATTATAGATAATGATGTGCTACCGCTTGAAACTTTAGAGCCTAAAAATTCATTTGATTTGATAATAATACGATATATGAATTCTGCAAGTAAGTTTTATGTTATAACGGAATGGGAAGATGAAAATGGAAAAACATTGTCCAATAAACAACTAAAAGTATTTTAAAAATAGAAAGCGACCAAAGATTTTGGTCGCTTATCTTTTGACTAAACCCATTTAAACTTGCCATTTTTTATTATTATTTTAGATAATATAAATGGATGATTGTGGGTTGAGAATTGGTAGGATTGAGTGGACTCGAACCACCGACCCCCACCTTTTAAACGGAGCCAAGGGCGGAGTGATTGATGTTAAGGGTGGTGCCACCCTGGCAAAGCATCGCTTTGCGCTTGCCTACGGCAAGCATAAGGTAGGGAAAACAAAAAGAGGAATAATTTGTTGGTCCCTTCCTGCACCACCCAAGCATTCGACAATTGAGCCGCGCTAAATGCTTTAGCATTTACGTTTGGCGCGAAAAACAAAAAAATAAGCGCCCACACCAAGCGTTTTGCATAAGCAAAACCAAGGCATAAGCGCAATTTTTTTGTATGGTAGAGATGAGTGGACTTTTGAACTATCAACAAAAAAATACCTTAAATTCGCTTCACTCATAAATCGGTGGGGAAAACAAAAAGAGCGAACTTACCCGTCCACTCAATACCTTTGGTAGAGATGAGTGGACAAATTGTTAGCACACAATTTGCTCAAATCTCCCTCAATAATCACATCAAATAAGGGCTTTTTATCTCCATTATCATCGTTGTGTGAAATTATAGTAATTTTTTTAACAAGATTAACAATGATTGCTCTTTTTTGCTCATTAGTCTTGTTGTCTATATCAACAACTGATTGTATATATTTTTTTATGGTTTCCTTTGAAATTTGATTGTTTGAAGTTTGTTGTTGTAGTTTTAGATTGTCAAGTTTTGATTGATTTTCCTTCTTTAGTTTTTCCAATTCACTTAATTTTTTTACAAGACTATCTACTTTGGAACCTGATTCAAGCAAAATTGCAGTTATTCGATCAATCTTTTGTTGAGCCGATTTTGTGCTTTTATCTAGAGTTTTAATCTCATTTTCTATTTTGCTTGAAAATTTGTCTTTATTTTTGTAAAGATACTCAATAAGACTATTTATTACATTTTCAGTTATAGTTTTCTTGAGAAAATTTATAACAATATATTCAAGCAAATCCTTACGTATTGCATTTTGATCACATTGTTTTGATTTTGCCCTTGTAGGACAAACATAATATGCCCTTGAGCCATTATTGTTACCAATCATAACACTGCCACACTTACCACAATACACTAACCCAGAAAGTAAATATAAGTTTTTTGCTCTTTTTCTTTTTCCTTCATCCTTGTTTGATGACAATTTCTTTTGAACAGCAAAAAATGTATCTTTATCAATAATCACTGGCATTGAATCCTCAATTCTTACTTCCTCTTCAAATCTTTGCCTTATAAGATTTTTATCTTTTGAATAAAAATATTGAGAAGTGTTTATATGCCTAATGAAAACGCCAGTATAAGGTTCGTATGAAAGCATAAATTTTATCCCATCTACTGTAAAACTTTTCCCATTTCGTCTTGTTATGCCTAACTCGTTAAGTTTGTTAATAATTTTTTTATAGCCCATTCCAGACAAATACCAATCAAAAATCATTTTGACTACATTTGCTTCAGACTCGTTAATAACTAAAAATTTTTCATTTTTAGTTTCGCCATCAATTGTAGAATATCCATAGGCAGTTTTCCCTCCATAAAATGTCGCTCTTTTTGATATTCTGATTTTATTATCTTTTGCTTTATATCCATCCTTAATTTTTTCGGCAATTTGTTTACTATAATATGCATTGAAAGAATATGACATCATTTTAAACATAAAAGAACTTGCATCTTCTCCAAAATTTTCTCTCACACTTTTAATTGAAATACCTTTTGACTTTAATAATCTTTCATAATATAGTTGCTGTTCTATATCCCTAGAAAACCTACTATAATCATATACAATTACATATTTAAATTTTTCAATTTTTGAATCTTGTATCATTGCTTGAAAACTAGGTCTTTTATCATCCGTTCCAGTGATCCCAGCATCGCTATAAATATCAATCACATTATAATCGTTTACCTTTGCAAATTCTTTGCAAATATCAATTTGTTTATCTATTGAAATTGGGTTTTGATGGTCGCTAGAATATCTAGCATATATTACTGCATTATTCATTTTATATTCCTCCCAAAATTGTTTTTAAATCAAATGGTAATTGTTTTAAATGTCTTACCTTGCCATTGTTGTTATCAAACTCAATAAAATCAAACTTTTGTTTTTTAATGTTTGTTGTACTTTCTGGTATTTTTCCATTCACTGGGTAATAGTGGACAATTCTATTTATATTTAATTTGCTTCTTATAATATATCTTTTTTCGCCTGTTTCGAGTTCTACTTCAACCTTTATTACAACAAACTTTCTTTCATCCAAGTTATCAATTTTATAAAAACTTGGGATATCCTTTGTGTCGAGTTGTTTTAATAAAAAGTCCTTTGCAAGTTTTAAATCACCATTATTGTTGCATTCACTTTTTTCTTCCAATGCAAAAAAGTTTTTAGTTTTAATTTTAATTACTTTCATTTATATTCTCCTTTAATAAAAAATACCTACCGTGAGATGCACGATAGGTATATGTTTTAACTTATCGTACAAG
>CAMLSW010000063.1 GCA_946484195.1 uncultured Clostridia bacterium | reverse complement strand
ACCAGTTATTGAGTATGGCATAAAGTAAAAATTTTGACGAATAGTCCTCAAGTTTGTTGTATAACCAATAAAATCTTTAATATGCTTTGATAATATATGCGCTTTTCCGCTTATTTCATCAAAGACACCATTTTTTATATCCAAAGTTCCTCAAAAATCAAATCTTTTAAAATAATCTTCTAAAATATCTTTGTATATACTCGGCAAACTCATAAAATCAAGTTTTATCGTGTCAAAAACTTTCCTATATCCCTTAGAAATAAGTTCTGTTTCTTTTGCCTTAATTTCTTCATCTTTTATTGTTTTATCTTTATTAGCTCCAATAATTCTGTCTACCTTTCTAAGCCTTATACAAGCATTTTTCATTTGATTTTCGCTTAATCCGTCAAGATTTTCTTTTGTGTAATAAATATCGTGAGTTATGCACGCAAAAGACAAAGTCAGCCCGTGAGAAATAAGTATATTATGATAATAAATTAAATGTTTATCAAGTTCCATTCCAACTTCAACAACTAATTTTGCCATTTTTACTCCTACAAAATCATTATACCATAACATCGACTTTTGGCGAGATTTTTTTGCATAGCAATATTTGCAGTCGTGAAAGCAAGTGTCATACTGTCTGACAATTGGATGCCTGTGCTTGTAGAAGTTATTTTCCCATTGTCAAACAGGTGAATTTTTGCTGGCATATTTCACCAACTATTAGTATATGATTTGGTGCAAAAAACTTTTCTAAAATAGTCTTGCAAGGACTTCTTCTCTAGTAGTGTATGGTTTTTTAGATAAACAATCCTTTTGAATTTTATAAAAATACTAATCCAAACATCTTTCTTTTAGTGTTAATTTATCGCTTACTTTCTATCTAAATTTTTGACGAAATAAGTTTTATCAACTCAAAAGCATTTTTGCTGTTATTTCCCAAACAGTTCGCCCATTGCGAACAAATATGATACATTTGCCCATTTATTTCATAAGGCTCTATGTAATATCTATAAGTTGAAGAATTTCCAACTACAACTTCTTTCTTGCATCTTTCTTTTCCCAATTGTGAACATTTTACTAATAAAGGATGATGAAGTCCAAATAAATCAAAAGACACCTCTTTTGTTGTAAATTTATCAATGACTTGTTTGGGCTGGTTTCTTAAAAACGGTAATAAAACCTGCTCAACCGATGCTTTGTTGTCGTCAACTTGTTTTTTCTCTTTAATTCCCTTATTTTTACACACCTCGCAAATCTCGTCGTTTGCATTTGTGACATAGTTTACTTCGCACTTTGAACACTTTTTCATAAACAACTCCTACTTGAATTTAATTTATCTGTTTCAATTTTAAAATACATCTATCACATATAGTAATTTGAAATATATTAAAAATAGCGTAAAATTTATAATAAAAAGTATGGGAAAAGGTCTATATCAATGTTGTTTAGGATTCATTTCCTTGCAAAAATTCACTTCTGAGCTTATTTGTTTCGTAAAAGATTATCTTCCAAACATCTTTCTTTTAGTGTTAATTTTTTATTTTTGCAGTCAAGTTCACACTCTATTCCATAAGGAATAATTGTTATAGGACTTGCGTGACCAAAGTTGACATTGTATAAAATAGGCAGGTCTGGTCGCAATTTCCCAATCACTCTTTTTAACACTCCTTTGTATTCTTCATAGTATTTTTCATCTTTTGGTTTCCCAACAATCATTCCATTTATATTTTCAATTATTCCATAATCCGCCAAATTCAAAAGCATTTTTTCAAAACGCTCTGGTGTAGGCTTAATTTCGCTTGTTTCAATAAACAAAATCTTATCTTTCCAGTCTTCTTTTGGTGGAAAAATTTGGTATTTGTCGGCAAAAACTTTTGCATTTGCTCCTAAATTGTGGTCATCGTCATACCATCCATCTTCAAAACATCCAAGCATAGCCGAAATTGTTTCCAAGTTTCCTCCCAAGAGCTTGCCTTTCACTATGCCTTTTCCTTGCAAAAGTTCATATCTCTTTGTGTCTTTCTTTAAACTTTTTGTTTTGTTGATATTCTTCTCGTCCCAAGAGATAAAGTCATCACACCAAAATTCACTTGGTTTAATCTCATAGTTATCTTTGTTATCAAAAAGAATGTCTAAAATCGTATTTTTCTCATAGTCAAACATCTTGCCATACTCACCAAAATTGCACATTATGTTAGGACCGTAAAAAGATACAACTCCTGCTTTGTATAACATAAAATGATTGGTTGTTGAGTCCGAAAAGCCCATAAAAATTTTAGGGTTATTTTTTATAACATCAAAATCAATGTAAGGGAGAAGGCGATAAGTTTCTTCTCCGCCAATAGCACAAATTATTGCTTTAATTGACTTGTCTTTAAAGGCGTCCATCATATCTTTTGCTCTCGCTTCAGGGTGCTCGAATAAATAGGTTGAACCTTTTAAAGCATTCGGCATAGCAACAACTTGCAGTCCAAATTCTTCTTCAAGTCGCGTCTTCCCTAAATAGTATTTGTGAATAAACTGCTTGTCGCCAATCATACCACTCGACAAACTTACAATTGCAATCTTATCACCTTTATTTAATCTTTTTGGTTTAATCATATTTTTATTCCTTTTATCTGCACAAAACATCTTCGTTTGTGTGAACAGTTTTCTTTTCGTGTCCGTCATAAATTTCTGCTGGCTTTGGACCGATGATTTTTGCTTCTTTACCATTTATCCACAAACTTGTTTCTTCTGGCAAGCAAATAAGTCTAAAGCCCTGTTTGAGCAATTTTTCCACTCTTTTTTGCGTGTTTACCTGTTGCTCTGGCAATTTCTTATAGTGCGGAAGAATACTATAACCATTGAGCATATTAAAGCCCTTTGTATCCTTCAAACCAACCAAATTCTCATCGCCACAAGACTTAATATCAAGCTCATCTTTAAGGCAAGTGTCAATACATTCGCTAAAAATGAGAGAACCTGCACTTGAACCCATAACCAAACCACCATTTTCGATATATTCTTTCAAATTTTCAAATGCTGGCGTTTCCTTTAAATATTTTAATAGTTTATATGTGTTTCCACCGCCAATGAAAACACCGCTAACGTTCTTTAATTTTACTTTTGTGATTTGTTTAGCATCGGTGATAAGGTCAATATCGGTTATGCCAAATGGCGTCATCTCGCTTTTAAACCAGTGGATACATTCTCCGCAAGGTCCGTGATTCCAAGCGAGTGGAATATACATAACTCTTCCGCCATTCACTTCTTTTGCAAAAAGTTCATAGCTTTCCTTTACACCTTCGCCACTTCCACCACCATTTAAAATCAATCTCATAATTTTTCTCCTTTTATTTTATCATAATTTTATTTTATCATAATTTTATTTTTAATCATAGCATTTAACAAAAAAACGTCAATCTTTTTTGCGATTGGTGCTTATATTTTTGCTATTTATTTATATATCTTCACTATATTTTTCTAATCTATGTTTTGTTCTATCTTTTTATTTAATAGATTTTGATATATATTTTTTAAACGATTTACTAGAATAAATTACACTCCAAATAAAATTATGAAGTGCACCTCCTTAAGTGTCTAACTTTTGGGGTGCACTTCATTTTAGTAGAAGTTTTTATTTTTCTTGCATTTATGAAGACATAATAATTTTGCAAGTTTTCTCTATGTTTGAAATAGAATTTTGTTAAACAAATCTTCATTCTTTGCCTATTTTAAAATGTTTAATTTTTCTATTCAAGTAGGTTCATCACAACGGAGTAAAAATTTTTTGGAATTTTTTATTGCCTTGCCAACCTCTTTTTCATTTCCATACATTTGTGCTGTATCGATAAGCCTGTATCCAAGCCCTATGGCATTTTCAACCACGCTTTCACACTCGCTTCCTCTTAAATTCCAGGTTCCTAATCCGATTTTCGGCATTTCCATTTTTAGCTCCTTTTTTATGCCTTATTAGTGTTTAATTAATTATAACATAATTTATTTTGATTTGTATATTTATTAAGGATATTACAAAAAGTTGACTTAACACAAAAAATTTATTAAAATTAAAATAATTATTTGCTAAAATTTAGTGACTAAAAAAATGATAATCAAAATTGGTTGTTTTTAAAAAGGAGAGGAATATGAAAGAATATGAATACAGTTTTAAGGTTAAATCAATAGCCCCATACATCGATTACTGCAAAAATCGTGGTTATGAGGAAATTGAAATAGTAAAACAAAATAGAAAAGTATATGAAAATAGAAATAGCGACCATATTATAGCAAGGCTTACAACTGAAGAGAAAAATGGCGAAAAAGTAACAATTTTTGATTGTAAAAATGTTGGAGAGAAAATAAAATCCCTCAATATATCAAACGAAAGCTTGCCAATGCAGGTAAGAGAGGGCGATTTAGAGATTATAAAGTCTATATTGAATGTGCTAGAGTTCGTTGAGGCTGCAAATAATTTTAGGACTAGGTATGTCTATCAAAAGGGCGGAGTAAAATTTGAGATAGATGATTATACTTCACCTAAAATGAAAGTAGTTGCGATTGAAGGCGACGAAAGCGAAGTGGAGGCTGTGTACAAAGAAATTATGTCATTAGAAACAAAATAAAATTCTTTCTACCTATTAATATCTTGGGCATCGATATAGGTTGACTGTCATTTCCCCAATAGAGGTTTTGGTTCTTTTGAAATCAATATTTGTAGCTGGTAGCTCCACATTCTAACCCGTATATTCTTTCTATATTTTATAATGTAAGCAATTATTCTTTGTGTTATGGGAGAGATGTCGAAACCTTGTTGATTTAAAAATCAAACATATGGATTATAAGACTATAGTTTTAAACTTAAATTAAGAGTTTTATTTATTAGTCATTTTTAGACAGCTAATTTTAGTTGCAAAAGTAATTAAATATATGCTAGTATTATAGTAGGGAGGGGAATATGGTAATAAAAAAGAAAAAATTTTTCACAATTGCGATAGCTGTTGTCTTTGGGGCAATGGCTTTGCTGGGGCTGAGTGCGTGCGGTAAAAAGTCTGACGATAACAGCTCTCAATACGCGCAGGACTTCTATGCAATGTCGGCAATATCTAGTTTTAACTATCTGCAAAATGCAGAAAATGCTCAGGCTTCGACATCGGCGGTTGAAAGACCAAGTGGCATTCAAGAGGCAGATGTGCAAAGTATCGCAGGTTATATGGGAATGTTCCAAGATATGCTTGCAAGTGACACGACCGATTATTATACAAACGGCGTTGTCGACTCTAGTGACCCGTACTCAGAACAATATAATTTCAAAATGACTTTAACCGTTCCGTCTTTGGATGGTATTAGTCAAACCTTTAGTATGTACTATAATGAGGTTTACACAAGTACTGAGGAAGAGATTGATGATAATGAACTTGAGCTTGAGATAAATACCACTTTGCGAGGTATAATCGTAAGCGGAGGCACAACCTATAATGTCATAGGGCAAAGAGAGTATGAAGAGGAAGGCAGAGAGACCGAGATTTCTATCGAGTTTAGAGCGTATATCAATGACTCTGACTACATTTTGATTGAACACGAGATGGAGGATGGAGAGATTGAGTATCAATACACAATCTCGCAGAATGGTCAGAGGAGTGTAACCGAAGTTGAGTTTGAAAATGAACGCAACGAGAAAAAACTTGAACTTGAGTTTGTCAGCAACTCTCAAACTAGCCAAAGCAAAGTAAAATATGAAATCACCCAAGCACCTAATAATGAAAACCTATTTAATGTCAGAGTTAAGAGTGCAGTAGATGGTGTTGCAACTGGTGAGACTTTTACTATAACTGTAACAGAAAGTGGCTATGTATTTAATTACTCAAATGGTTTTTCTGAGACAGTGGTTGCTTAAGATATAAAACAAAAATAATTATAAATAAAAGTTTAAAAATAAACTCCGTAGAATTATGACAATCATACTCTGCGGGGTTTGTTTTTAAGGAAAATAAAAATAAAAGTTAAAGATTTGATTATAATAGGTGGCGGTATTGACGGAGCTATTGCAAACTTTTATCTTTCACAAAATTATGATGTGGTGCTAGTTGATAAGAGTAGGCTTGGGCTTGGTTGCACCTCTTGCGCGACGGCACTGCTTGAGTATCAGCTTGACGATTTTGCTGGCGACCTTCTAGAAGTGATGTCATCCGACGAGATTGTTAAGGCGTATAGGCTTGGTCTTGATGCGGTAGACAAGATAGAAAAATTCATAACAATGTTTGACAATCATTGTGATTTTGCGAGGAGACCGACTTTTTTGTATTCAGATTCAATTTTTTTTATTATTAAAAGTTTTCTTATACAATAAAAATATAATTTATTTTTGCTTATACAAAAAACAAGCCAATATTTCAGAGTTTGGCTTGTTTTTTATTATTAATTGTTATTTTTTTATTTTTTATTCTATAAAAATTAAATAAATTAAATATTAATTTTTTATATTTTTTTTAATTTTTTATATTTTTTTTAATTTTAATATTTAA
>CAMLSW010000062.1 GCA_946484195.1 uncultured Clostridia bacterium | reverse complement strand
ATATTTATATTTTTTCTGTAAATATTAAGTTTTATTGAATTTTTTATTAAAATTAATTGTTTTTGTTAAAAATATATTTAATTTATATTTTTATTTTAAAATAATGGTTTGCAAATTAGTCTAGCTTATTGTAAACCTCGTCGCTTACTTCTTCCAGCCACTCGTTACTGCTACCCTCTGCTGGCACTTCAATTGAGATATGAGTAAACCAAGAATTTTTGCTTGCGCCGTGCCAGTGTTTTACTTCTGGAGCGATATAGACTACATCGCCAGGCTTTAACGGGCTTGCCTCTTTTCCCCACTCTTGATACCAGCCTTCGCCATCAGTGCAAAGCAGTATTTGACCGCCTTTGTGATGAATGTGCCAGTTGTTTCTACACTTAGGCTCAAAAGTGACATTAGCGACGTTTACACCTTGAGTATTTAGCATTTTAAGGTAACTATTACCTTTAAAATATTTTGCGTAGGCGTTATTAGGCTCGCCAAGTCCAAAGAGAGATGAACTGTTGTTTGTAAATTCATCTTTATAAACCTCTCTCACCATAGGGAAAACCGCCCAGGCGTTAGGCCAGCCAGCATAAAAGGCGAGGTGAGTTATAACCTCAATCATCTCTTCCTTAGTTACGCCGTTGCTCTTGGCATTTGCAAGGCGAGATTTTAAAGAATTGTCGAATATACCCTTGGTCATAAGCGCGGTTACCGTGATAAGACTTCTATCTCTTAAAGATAGCTTATCCTCTCTTGCCCAAACCTCTCCAAAAAGCACATCGTCATTAAGCTCGGCAAATTTAGGTGCAAGATCCCCTAAATTATCCCTTCCTGTTGTTTGTTTTTTCATAATTACTCCTTTTATTTTTTTTGTTAATTTTAGTCAATATTAACAAATTTTTAATATTTTTCACACTTTTTTGTGTGTTTTTAATAGGTTTTTAATAAATTTTACTCTTTTTTACTAAAGTGCATAGCAAGTTTCTTGTGCGCGAGAGATGATATTTAAGTGGTCGATAACTTAAAGATAAGACGAAATTAAAAATATTTTATAAATAAATCAAATATTTTGTTTAAATTATCACTATCAATATGATATAATATATCTATAAGGAGCTTATTATGGGTGGAATGTTTATAGTGCCTATCATTATTGGCGTGATTTTTTTTATAGTATTTATAGTAATAACGGTGTTAGCGATTAAAAAGATAAGATCTAACAAACATATTAATGAGCTTAAGGACGCCCTTTTCACTCGCGTCAAAAAGACCATTGTAGGCAAGGATGAAAAGAGTGATTTTGTGGTGTGTGAATATTGTGGCTCGCAAAATGACAAGAAGAGTGCCAAATGCACAAGCTGCGGGGCAAGTCTAAGGCGCGACAAGGGTGCAGAAGATAAGCAATAATATTGTTTGATTGTGTTTGCTAGGAGCGTATTAGGCAAGCAATAGAAAGACGTTAAAATATAAAAATGTAAAAAATTTCAATAAAAAGAAGTAAAATTAGTAAAAAAATAGTGAAAAATGCCGATTTTTAACTAAATTTGTGAGAAAAAATGATAAATTTAGATTTTTTAAGTTATTTGATTGAATATTCTAAGACTGAAAATTTAAGCAAGGCGAGTAGGACTTTGCATATTTCTCAGTCTGCATTGACGCGGGCTATGCAGAAGGTTGAAGATTATTTAGGTGTGCCAATCTTTGAGCGAACAAAGAATAGATTGTCTTTAAACGACACAGGCAAAGAGCTTATTAAAAATGCGAGGCTTGGGCTTGAGGCTGAGCGCACTATGAAAGAGCGAACGATTGCCTATTATGAGCTTGCCTCTAGCATCTCGATAGGCACAATAGCACCTGGCCCTATGATTAAATATGGTCAGCTTTTCTTCTCAATTTTTCCAAGCAAGAATATAGCAAGCAAGATTGATGAGGAAGAGAATTTGCTAAAGGGGCTTAAAAACTGGAAATATGATTTTATATTTGTGCAAAATCCATACGAGGTTGAGCAGGTGGAAAGCGTCTTCGCTTTTACCGAGAACTTGTATATGACCATACCCAAACAGCACTTTTTGGCAGGGCTGAAGGATGGGGTGCATTTCAGTGAGATGGACGGACAATCTTTTTTAGTTGCCGAAAATTTAGGTATTTGGGATAAAATTATTGAAAAATACCTTCCAAAATCGCGATTTTTGCCTCAAACTATGGAAAAATTTGAATGAAATAGTGAACGCCTCGACCATTCCAACCTTTTCAACAAATGTTACATATATGCAAAAAACGCAGAATGGGAGGATAAGCATTCCAATCCTTGATGAGAGCGCAAAAGTGAACTTTTATATGGCATACAATAAGCATAACAAACCTAAAATTAAAGAATTCCTAACAAAACTACAAACCCAACCTTAGTTTGCCAGCATTATGCTGGACAAGTTTCGTTTAGTTTTGCTGTTGTTTTGTTGTATTTGGTCCACCAAAGCATTAAAATAATCCTCAATTTGCGGGCCACAGATAGCATCCCCGCATTTTTTGCGATAGAAATTAAACGAAGTACATCAATTTGCTTGACAATTATGGTAAAAAAATCTAAAATTATAAATAGAGAATAAAAGATCATACAATTTAAATACTAAATAAAGCGCAATGGAGGAGTATATGAAAAGTTTAAAAATAAAAATGATTTTAATTATCTCTGCAATTGTTACGGTAGTTTCATTCTTAATTATCGGAGTATGGGCGACCACTAAAACGTTTACTATTAGTATAAATGGAAATGTAAGTTTCGAAATTAGTGATAACACTTTATATGTAAAAGATATTAGAATTAGAGATGCTGATGATGTGTTGGGCCAGGGTACTACTATTGAAGACTTTGTACCAGGCTTTGTAAATAACGGAGTAAATGTAGATTTGGGTGTCGTTGAGGCTAATACGAGCATTACAATGTTATTTGATGTTATTAATACAACAACAACTGCATATACTGCATCTACCTCGGCTACTATTCCAAATGCAAGTATCTCGGCAAGTGGAATTATCAGAGGAGAGGGGGTTGATCCTTCAACTATTAATGATGATACTGCGATTTCTGGTACAATAGTGTTAAATATAACTATATCAGACCCTACTGCTGTAGATTTAAGTAATATGACTATAGAGATAAACGAGTACGAGGCTCCACCAGAGGAATCTTCAGAAGTATTAGAGTTTGAATTTCAAGATAATGTTGTTACATCTTATACTGGTGATGATAGCGAAATGATTATACCTTCTTCTTATTCAATTAGAGAAAGCGATGGTGCTTTTGTAGAAGGAGATGCATATCAAGTTACTGGGATAGGAGAATTTGCTTTTTCAAATAAAAAAGTTAATTCTATCACTATACCAGCAAGCATAACTTCAATAGGGAAATATGCTTTTGCAAATTGCCGTAATTTAACCGAGGTAAATTATAACGCCACTGCTACAGCAAATGTGAGTTATAATAGTGGGGTATTTTATTCTGCTGGAGTTGACAGTACGGGCATTACTGTTAATTTAGGAGAAGGTGTAACTTCATTGCCGGCATATCTGTTTAGTTATAGTACTACGTCTATAAGCATTCCCCAAAATGTTGTAAATGTTACTGAGGTGAACTTTTCTTCTACAATTAATACTATAGGTAACTATGCATTCGCTAGCTGCAAAAACTTGGGAATATTAAATTTGGATAGTTGTTCAAATTTAACAAATATCGGCAATTATGCGTTTTATGGTTGCGCCGCATTAAACAACATAAATCTATCTTCTTGCACGAGTTTGTCAACCATTGGTAAATATGCTTTTGAAAGTTGCGATAACTTAGTTAATGTTGGAATAGTTTGTCCTAGCTTGCAAATAATAGATGATAGAGCATTTTATAGCTGCGAAAACTTGACGAGCTTAGATTTGTCTAGTTGTCCAAGTTTGGCAACTATTGGAAGTTCTGCGTTTTCTGGCTGTGCAGGCTTACAGAACTTGGTTATACCTGAAAATTTGACTGTGCTAGAAGCAAGAGCATTTTATGGTTGTTCTAAACTAAGTAATATAACTTTTAATGCTTATTCATTAGAAGATTTAGCTTCTGATAATAGAGTTTTTGCTAACGCTGGCAATGAAGCCGGTGGAATTAGCGTGGTTTTCGGGGAAGGGGTAACAAAAGTACCAAACTATCTTTTCTACTCTACGTATAATAATACGGGCTATATTGCAAATGTAACTAGTGTTGTTTTGCCAACGTCATTAGAAAGTGTAGGAAATTATGCTTTTAGGGAGACTTCATTAAGTGCTATAAATTTGGATGATTGCGATAAACTAGCAAATATAGGTAACTATGCCTTTTATTCTTGTAAGGGTATTGCGCAATTGAACTTGGCGGGTAATACAAGTTTGACAAGCATTGGTACTTCTGCCTTTTATTCTTGTAGTGCTATTAAAAATGTTGATCTTGGAAACTGTACAAGTTTGACAACTTTAGGAAATGGCGTATTTAATGGAGCGAGCGGACTTACAAGTATAAATTTAAATGGATGCACTAGTTTGGTGACTATTGGTAGTTCTGCTTTTAGTGGGTGTACTGCTCTTACAAGCGTGTCAATACCTGCAAACGTAGAGACTTTAGGGAGTTACGCTTTTAATGCTTGCAGTTCTTTAACAAATGCAAATCTTGGCAGCTGTTCTAAACTTTCAGAAATTGATGATAGAACATTTTATAAATGCGCTAGTCTAAAAGCTATAGCAATGCCGGCTAATATTACAAGTATTGGCGGCTCTGCTTTTTATGAATGTAGCTCTCTTGAAAGTGTAGATATCCCATCTGGCGTAACTAGCATAGGTAATTCTGCCTTCAATAATTGCACTAAATTAACAACAATAAACTTTAATGCTAAAGTAGTAAATGATTTTAGCGAGGCTAGTAGTGTGTTTGCTAATGCGGGAAATGAAGGCACTGGAATTACAATAAATTTTGGAGAAGGTGTTACAAAAGTTCCGGCCTATATGTGTTATAGCAGAACATATTCAGCAACTTATACAACAAATGTAAAAACAATTAATATGTCTTCAACTATTGAATCTATAGGAAACAATGCTTTTAGAAATAATGGAAATTTGACAAGTATAGACCTTAATGGGTGTACGAGTTTAAATAATATAGGAACATATGCATTTTATAGCTGTGCAAAGCTTTCTGGATTGGATTTAGGCGACTGCTCTGGTTTAAACAATATAGAAACATATGCATTTTATGGATGTACTAGCCTTGAAACATTAACATTACCTGAAAACATTTCAAGTCTCGGTACCCTTTCATTCTATAATTGTACAATGCTAAATGAAATTAATTATAATATTATTTCATTGGATGATTTTAAACTAGATAATAGAATTTTTGCAAACGCTGGAAAAGATGGAAGTGGAATATCTTTAAATTTTGGTGCAAGTGTGCAAAATATTCCTGCATGTTTATTCTATTCTCAATATAGTGGTACAACCTTTATTTCAAATATTACATCAATCCAGATGTCTCCTTCAATAGAAAAGATAGGTAATTATGTATTTTATAAATGTGAAAACTTAGTTAGTGCCAACTTTAATAATTGTCGTAACCTTGTTAGTATTGGGTATTATGCATTTGATAGTTGCAGTAATTTGGTTGCAGACGTTGACTTGAGTAATTGTTCAAATTTAACGTCTATAGGAAGTTTTGCATTTTATGATTGTACTAAACTACGAAGTTTAAATTTGGATAACTGCAATAAATTGACTACTATCGATTCATGTTCTTTCCAAAACTGTAGTGCTATTACCAGCATTACAATACCTGCGAATGTTACGACTATAAACGATGGGGCTTTTAGAAACTGTACTGCATTAACAACGTTAAATTACAATGCTATTGCAGTTCCTGACTTTGAAAATTATAATGGCGTATTTGAAAAGGCAGGGCAAAACGCAAGTGGCATTACTGTAAATTTTGGCTCAGGAGTAAAAAATATACCTGCAGAGATATTCTCCCCAACTCCTTCTGATACTTCGCTTAATGCAAACGTTAAAGTCGTAAATTTGACCTCTACAATTGAATCGATAGGGCAGTATGCGTTTTTCGAATGTACAGGTATTTCATCGTTAAGTTTGTCAAGTTGTACTAATTTAAAAACAATTGGGCTTAGTGCATTTTCTGGCTGTGTTGTTGTGGGAACGATACGCTCGACAAAGATGGAAAGTATTGGGCAATATGCATTTAGAGGCTGTACTCGGATAACAAGTGTTAATTTAAGTGGGGCTACTAATTTAAAGTCTATAGGATATGGCGCTTTTTCGGGCTGCACAGGTCTTACAAGCTTTAATATTGATAATTGTACAAATCTAACATCAATAGGCGAAAGAGCTTTCTCAGGCTGTACGAAATTAACATCCTTTGATGTAAGTGATTGTACAAAATTGAATTATATAGGAGCACGAGTGTTTTATAATTGTACCGCAATACGTAGTATAAACTTTGGCAGCAACACAGATGGTTGGTATAGGAGAGACACTTCTACAGGAACAGGCGGCTATAATGTTGATTTTTCAAATGCAACAAATAATGTTACTTTATTTACAAGAACGTATGTTGAAAAATATTTCAAGAGAAATATATAATGGAGAAACTAGGTGGAACCTAGTTTCTTGTTTTTTTGTGGTTTTATATGAATATATAGATTTATTTTGTAATAATATTT
>CAMLSW010000061.1 GCA_946484195.1 uncultured Clostridia bacterium | reverse complement strand
CCTTTAATAATATTCGAGTTAACTATAGATTTATATTCATCTTTTAAATCTCTACTAAATATATCTTTTGCTATTGCAAAAGAAATTTTATCAATCTTTTTACTATTTTCTATTTTTATATTCGGTAGCTCAAACTCAAAATCTTCAACTTTTTGACGATAGAATGTTTTATTCTTCTCACTATATTCTGTTTTTGTTAAAATATGATATTTATCATCTTTTTTAGTAATAAAAACAACAAAAAGAAATTGGTCATTAAGTTCTAAATCCTTTTCTTTGTTTTTATTTACGATATATGAATTTTTTGTCATTCTACCAATATGTGTTTTATTCACTTTTCGTTCTATAAATCCATTATCCTCAAAAAATTTCAAGTCACTTTGTATTGTTCTTTCAGTAACAGCAAACTTCCAAGCTAAATCTCTAATTAAAACCTTTCTACCTTTTAAATATTTTAGATAAGCAAACAACTTTTCTCTTCGTAAATTCTTTGTAAATACACACTTAGTTGGTCTATCTTTTTCTTTATCATAAACTTCATCAAACCCTAATTCATCAAGTTTGTCATAGTCATAATATTTCCTCACACCTCGTTGTCCTTTAAGATAAATTCTACTCAATTTTCGATTTTTAAAATTTGTATGTTTATTATGATAATTTTCCATAGAATTATTATAACATATTAAATTAGTAAAATTTAATATTTATAAAAGAATATAATGACTTTACTCATTATACTTTTTTCTTAAAAATTTTTAAATAAACAATTCATCTTCTTGTAAATCTCTTTCTGCATTGATCATATTTTGCAAATCTTTTGGATAAACATCAATAACCTTGCCACAGCATGGATGAAAATCCCTATTGCTATATACAAGCCAAATAACATTTATTCCTTTCAAATCTTCTTTTGGCATAGTTCCCGGGCAAGGCTCTCCGTCCGTGAAAACGATTTTATTCACTTCTCGTTTTTTAGAAAACGAGCGGACTGCCAAGTCCCAATCTTCTGTCCAAGCGGAATTTCCACGCGCTTCAAATGGGATTTTAAAGTTGTCAATATCCCTGTTAGACTTAATTTCAACCATTCCCCAAAATTTTTCATTAAAGCAACCAACTTTTAATTTGGACTCTTTAAGAATAGGTTTAAGTTGCCTTAAAAATGCTTTTACCATTTCAAGAGAAACTGAGCCAGAAACATCAATCATAACTTCGGTTTCAGCTTCATCTTCAACATCATTTTCTTCAAGTCTGTATGCATAGTTATTTTCTGCAATCGACCTGCGTTGTGACCAAATCGTTTCTGTTTTTTCAACTTCTCGCCTTAAAAGCAATTTCCAATCAAGTATAGGTTTTGCCTGTCCAACATCTCCAAGCTCAATATTCCCGCTTTGTGATTTTTTTAATTCCTGTTCGCGCAAACTTTCCATATTTCGTTTTGCACGTTCACGTCTTTCTTGACGATTTTCTTGAAACTCAGTTTTTTCATCAAATTGCGCCTTATCAAATTCTGGTATTTGAGCATTTGGGTCTATTTGGCTATTTTTAGAAACTTGACTTGATTGCCTATTTTGACCAGATTTATTTCTTTGTCTTTTTCCTTGTTCTTGACTTTCTTCAAATGCTTTTTCCCAAAGGCTATGGTCGTCAGCAAATTGTTCACTACTATCAGCACCTTGTTCTTGACCTTGATTGTCTTGTTTCCCGTCAGAACCACCTTGTCCGTTCTTTGCTTGGCTTTCTTCGTCACTTTGAACATTACCCTGACCATTTTGTTTGTCCTGCTGTCCGTCTCCGTTTTGCCTTTGACTTTGCCCATTTTCAGATCGTTGTTGAAGTTCAGCTTGTTTTTCTTTCAAAAGTTTTTCATAAAATTCTTCAGCACTATAATTCAATGCTTCTGGCAAATTGACATAACCGTCCTTTATTTTAAATCCGTCTCTCTCTAAATTTGCATTGATTATGGCATCAGTTGCAATATTCCAAAGTTCTTGATCTCGTTGTTGACCGTTTCTATCCATAATTCTATACATGTGCTCAAATTTCACATGCATAAGTTCATGTGCAATGATGAAAAGTTTGTCATCATCACTTAGACTTGCAAGATAATCGGGGTCGAAATAAATATTTTTTCCGTCAGTTGCTGCAGTATGATATTTTAAATCTGTTCTGTATTCCAAATTAGCACCAGCAATTTGTGCACCAAAGCGAGGATACCTTGCAATCATCAATCTTTTGACATCTTGCAAAAGTTTTCTGTCATGTTCCATAGAGCACCCCTAAAAAGCCACAACCGCAAAATGATATAGGTCTTGAGATATATTCTTTAAAGTAGACCTATCTTTCACTGTAAAAACTATAATACAATTCTTTGGAAGATAGTATCCATTTAGTTCTCTATCTTTAACAAGACTAACATATCTATTTTGTTGTTCAGTCGAAATTTCGTCAATTCCTTTAATTACGAAATAACATAATTTATTTTTTTTGCATTTTTCATCAATCTTGTCTGCAAATGGTGGAATGCTTCCTGTGAGAAGAAATTTGTCACTTACATTGGCTTTCATAGAAACAGTTGGAGATAATTTTTCGCTATCTATATTTTCAATTACAACACAAGTAGCATTTGAATTGCGCTGTAAATCTATTAATTCTTTTATCATCTAATCAGCCCTCCTTCATCTTCAAGCTGCATAGCCGAGATTTCCCTTAGCTCTGCTATTTTTTCCATACGCTTTTCATCATTACCAGCCCAATATATGTCATAGACAGACAAATATTCTGGGTCGCAATGTTTGCGTATAAATTCTCTACAAACGCCAACTTGTTCAGGAGTTGCATTTAAAAGGCCTGCCATAGTTGCAAATTTTTCGTTAATATCTGTTGGAAGGTCTGCCTGTGTATATCTTTTTTCAACAATTTCTTCAACGATAAGAGTAGGGTGATTATAAAAATCAAAAAATTCTTCCGCCCATTCTTCACGCAGTTTTGAGCCAATTGAAGCTTTAAGTAGCGCCTCAACATCTTTTCCTACGAATTTACCATTTTTTAAATCTTCTTCAAAGGCATAAAGAGTTCTTGAAATAGATTCCCAACCACGAGGATCATTTGTTCTTCCACGGCAACCATTTCGGTCAAGATGATTTTCTCCAACTTCTGGTTCTTCATAGAAATATCCCATATCTTCTATTTCTTCACTACGTCGATTTTCTTGATATTTTGAGAAAATATAGCCAATAACAGATGGGTGTATTTTAGAAGGAATTGCAAACTCGTATATCCATTCGCCAACTTTTGGCTCCATATCTAAAATGTGGTCAAATCTCTTTTCAAGAGGCTCTGCCAAATCTTCGGCAACATTAGAATATTTTTTCTGGTTCCCCGTTGCAACCACAACAGTGTTTGCAGGAAGTTTTAATCCTTTTCCCGTTTCAACAAGTTTGTTAAGAACAAGAGTGTAGACAAGTGATTGAACAGCAGGTTTAACGTTCAAAAGTTCATCAAGCATAATAACAACTTTGCCCTTCGCTGTTTTTGAACGCTCGTAAATTGTGTCGGCAAGGTCATAAAGATTTTGAATATTTTCTTGAATAAGTTTTCTTTCATCATCTGTTGCACAAGCCATAAGTGCTTGTTTGGCAAAATCTGGTGGAATAGATTGACCCGTTTGCAAGTTCATTGAGCCAACAACTTTTTCAGGGAACATATTGTTTGTAAGTTTTATATAAATTAAGTCTGGATATAGCTTTTTAATTCTTTCGGTTTTACCAATTCCAGAAGGGCCACGGAGCAAAACAGATTGCCCAGCGTCAATCCAACTTTTAATCATTTCTGTATCTGTCATTCTTCTTCTAGAAGATACAGGGGTTTTATCTGGATTTAATTTTTCAAGCCTTGACCTACGCGCTTGCGGCTCTGCAATAAATTCTTGTTGTTCGATTTCTTTACTTTGTGAAGCGCTTGCAACTAACTCAGCATTTAATCCTGCTTCTTGCAAAAATCCACGACCTGCAAAGTTAAAGTTTTGATCGTTCTTATATTTTTTGTTCCCATTTCCTCTTTCTATTTCTCTATGCAAATCATAACCATTTAAGAAAGCGCGAATTGGGCTGTTCTGCCACATAGTGTCACGACCTTTTTCATCTCCATATTCTGGATAAAATGGGAGACCGCTTAAGATTCCTTCTTCAGTTTGAACATCAATATATTTTGCCTTTCCAGTTCCTTTTGGATTGATTTCTCTTGGCAAATCATCCCAATTGCGAACATTCCAAACAATCGGTTCAACAAGCGCCCAAGAAACTTTTCCAGTTTCTGGCTCGTTTTTCCCGTCAGAAAAATGGCTGTCATCATCATATTTTTTGCAAACAACACGAACGTATCTTTTGCCTTTATATTCAAATTCTTCGTTTTGTGCAAAAGAGCCGTCGTCTTTTCTGTATCCTGTGTATTTTTTGCCTGTTTTCGTGAGTGAACCATTTTTAAATATTTTTTCAAGCTCGTCTTCATTTTTTGCATGACTTTTTGGATATTCTCCAAGCTCAATTGTATGTTTATCTCCCAATACACCTATTTTTCCAAAATCGCGCGACGCGCTTCGCGCGGAGATTATAGATGAAAGATTAAGGTGTAAAGCAGGACGCGCACAGCCATAAGTAGTGCTTGCAGAATAATAGAAGCGGTCGCCGTCACAATATACATTGTTCACACTAGTCTCAGAGTAGGCGGAGCGCAGCCAATACCAAGTGAAGGAAGTATCTTTATTTCTGAGAAGTGCACCATTCATTACCGCATAATCTGTTGCAGTGGTTTGTCTTTCTTTACTGTTTAAATCTTTTATGTCATCATCAGAATCCAAGAAAACGTAATCTTTTGTTTTAAAAGATCTATTTCCCATCTTTTGATTTTCATCGGTGTTGTCTAACTCTACCGGAATGATAAAGCGTGTTAAATCAACTGTTGCCATACATACTCCTTTTGATTAATCGCTCTTTGCAAGCAACTTCTAGTTTGAGTTATTATAGCATAAAAAATAATAAAAGTAAATACTAAAAATCAATAATTCTTATTTAAAGCCATATTTTGATTTCAGTTTATAATATAATTTCATAGAATTTGAGTGACAAAGGTGAGCGTTGAAAGCATTTAGTCTGACTTTTATATAATTTTCATCAACCAATTCGCTTGTTTTTATCTTTTTGAGTAACTTTAGCTTTTTCTTTAGTTTCACTTTTGCCTGACTGCGTAAAAATCTTAAAATTTTACCATTCGGCATAAGAATATGCCTAAACCCAAGAAAATCTATGCCACTTTTTAATTGACCTATTTGTGTTTTGCTATTTAATTGCAAATTCAGTTTTTCATTCACGCACTTCTCTATTTCTTGTTTGCAGTATTTGAGATATTCTTTATCATTGTGGATTAAAATCATATCGTCCATATAGCGAACATAATATTTTATCCTTAATTTTTCCTTTATTAATCTATCAACAATGTTTAGATAAAATAAACCAAACCATTGGCTTGTTTGATTACCGATAGGAAGTCCAACTCCTGTATCTTCATATCTACTTTCAAGCAGTCTATCAATAAACCACATATCTTCATTGTCTAAACCAGACATTGCTAAATTGCAAGCTAGGATTTTATGATTTATACTTTGAAAGTATTTCTTAATATCGCACTTCAAAAAATAGCCTTGATTTGTTTTATTCTTTCTATAGTAATCTCGCAAAAAAGTTTCTAATCTTTTAATACCAAAAAATGTGCCTTTACCTTTTCTACAAGCAACATTATCGTAGATTAATTTTTTCTCTATTTTAGGCTGAATTATATTCGTGCAAAAAGCCATTAACACAACTCTATCCTTGTATGAAAGTGCTTCAATTATTCGTTCTTTTGGCTCAAATATTTTAAATATTTTATATTTGCCCGGTTTATATTTTTTACTAAAAATGTCTTTTGATAAACTAGTTAAATTTTGTGATATATTTATTTCAAAGGAGACTGTATCTTTCCTATGTTGCTTAGAAACTCTGCACTTTTTGTGTGCGTCAAATAATTTTTCAAATGTAAAAGCTTCTTCTAACAAATTATATGCTCCTTTATATATTTAAAACGATGGTCATCTTCCTTTCGGTAAACTTTCAAAGATTTCTCGTTGATTGTCAAGATGACCGTATTCTTCTATCTCTTATAAAGAGAGTAGAAAAGATAAGATTCCTTTGCCTTATACACTGTATTGCTTTGCTTAAAGCAATAATAAACTGGCTGTTTTATAACGAGCTAAAAACTCATTCTTCAAAGGCAAATCAGGACGCGCACAGCCATTAGTTTTGTTTGCATTATTATTGTTGCGGTCGCCGTCATTATTTACATTGTTTACATTATTCTTAGAGTAGGCGGAGCGCAGCCAAAGCTGCTAATCCTAAGTAATCTTACCTTAATTAAAGCGTCACCGCTGTTAATCCAAAATCATTTACCAAATCTATCGGCATCACTCTTTCGCCAAGCAACTAGAAGATTTATGCAATCCGCCACCTGCAAAGAAATTTGTTCATACTGTTTTCTCAAAATACACTCACTTTCTAGCGAAAGGAAAGACATATATCCAAGTAGTTTCAATTTTAAAAATGCTTGATGTTGACACTCTTTTCTTCTTTCTTTGTTTTTAGTGTTATCTGTTCGCAATGAATTAGCTTCAATAAGATATTCAAGACAATCTAAACAATAGTTTTGTATCCGATTTACAAAAACAGCACGAAATTTTTTTGGGGATTTTTCTGTTATAGTTATCACATAAGCTACAAGTTTTTTAGTTTTCGTAATAACGAGTAATTCGCTTGAATTTTGCCTTATCTTTGTGTCTTTGTCAACATCTTCGAGTTCCTGTAAAAATACTTTATCTTCTAAAAATTTCTTTTTATTTCCTTTTGCAACTCCTTTTGCTGTTGCAATTTTATCTTCGTCACTTTCTTTTCTATTTTCGGCCATTGGAATGGTCATTTGAAGCTGACTCCATTGATTTGTTCCTTGTTTATCCATAAAACTTAATCTCCATCATTTTTACAAGTCTATAGGTTTTATATAATTTATTTTTAAAATATTTTATCATATTTTATTTATTGTTTCAATAAATTTTTCAAGATAGAAATTTTAAACATTTATATAACTGTTCAAAAAAAATTATTAAAACTCAAATAAATTTATTCATTTTTAAAAAATATTATTTAACACATTATAACAAGACTTTTAACTATAAAATAAGAGATTTTAAGGGATTTGATAACACTAAAACAACTTGAAAAATAAGTTTTATTTACACCTCTTAATCAGGGGGTCGGGGGTTCGAGCCCCCCGCAGTCCACCACGCTAAATCCCTTATAATATAAGGGATTTTTTAATATCTAAGCATATAAATTTTAGCCCAAAATTGTCTAAAATTTTTGTAAAAAGTGTCTAAAATTTCAATATTTACAACAAAAATATTTGTCATTTTGCAAACTAATTTTTTATTCAAAAACAACCCAAAATCGCCACTGTCTAAAAAATTGTCTAAAATTTTTAGAAAAAATGGCACAAAAAAGACTGAGAATTATTACAAATTCTCAGTCAATTTTATTACATCTCAAAATCTTTTTGTTTTTTCTTTTTACGCATTTCTTTTTCTTTTAGCCACTCTT
>CAMLSW010000060.1 GCA_946484195.1 uncultured Clostridia bacterium | reverse complement strand
AATAATTATTAAAAGGCGTTTTATTTTTCAAAAAATCCCTTTTTTATTTATAAATATTTTTTATTTTCTTTATAAAAATATTTATAATTTATTATTTTTTTAATTATTTTCTTTACTAAATTAATTTTATTAATAACAAGTCTAAAAATCTTAATAAATAAAATCATTTTCACATTATTTTACATAGAAGGCAGGCAAACACAGCGCCAAAAGTTGCGCATACTAATGCAATTGGTATTGCGTAAAGCAACTTTTTGACTTTCGTCTGAGAGATATACACAGTTGTTACATAAAATATCGTTTCGCTACATCCGAGTATTACACAGGCACATCTTGAGATATATGAGTCGGCACCATACTGCACGAGGACATCGTTAAGAAGGGCGTAGCTTCCTGAGCCAGTAAATGGGCGAAGAAGGACGAGCTCTATAAGCTCAGTTGGCACGCCTAAAAAATTAAAGACAGGAGACAGCGCGTTTGCAAGTAGTGCGGTTATACCGCTTGCCCGTAATAGCGCAACGGCAACCATAATGGCAGCGATATATGGGAAGATGTCGACTACAAGAGGTATAGACTTTTTTGCACCTCTTACAAAGGTGTCATAGGTGTTGACTTTTTTATATTTACTATAGCAAAATATTGCTATGAATATGATAGGAATAATATAGGCGCTCATTTTTTCTTCCTTTTTAGTTTGTCACGAATATGGTTGCAGAGCTTAACTAGGAAAATGCCAAGAAGGCAAGTGCAAAAGGTGGCTATAATTGTAGGCAAGATTATATCAGAAGGCGAGGCTGACCCTGCGCTTGAACGGAGCCCGATAACAGTGCTTGGAAGAAGTTGCAATGATGTCGCGTTTAATACGATCAGCATAATCATTGCATTTGTTGCAACACCACTACCATCATCAAGCCTTTTGATTGCATTTATTCCCATAGGTGTTGCGGCATTGCCAAGCCCTAAAATATTTGCCGACATATTGAGAGCAATCATTTTTTCTGTTTCTTTGTCGTCAATTTTAAATAGCTTTTTTATAAGAGGATGTAGAAGTTTTGCAAGTTTTTCGCTAAGCCCACTTGCCTCTACAAGTTCGAGCACTCCAAGCCAAACCGCATAGACGGCGCAAAGCTCGATGCAGAGCGAAAAGGCTTCTCCAGAGGCGTCTATCATAGAGTTTAACACAGAGGAAGGATTGCTCCAGAGTAAGAAACAGATTGAGCCTACAACCATCACAAACCATATTTTATTCATAATTTAATTTATTCCTTTACTTTTTTATTTAGAATTAGCAAGCAACCATATTTTTCTTATCAATATTATTTATGAGTTTTTTGTTTGATTTGGGTATATATTTCAGTTGATTTTGCTCAAAAAGAGATTTGACAAAATAATAAAAAAAGGCTAAAATATTTTTCAAGGAGTAGTTATGCTTATTGATACGCACGCCCACTTATCAGATGGAGCTTTTGACGATATAAGAGAAGAGGTTATAGAAAAGGCTAGACAATGTAGTGTTACAAAAATAATTACCTCAGGCTCAGATTACAAATCTTCACTTGAGGCGTTTTCTCTTGCACAAAAATATGAGGACATCTATTGTTCGATAGGTATTTATCCTGAAAGTATTTTGGAGCTGAATGATGAGGTCGAAAGCAAACTTTACAAACTAGGACAAGATAAAAAGGTGGTTGCTATTGGCGAGATTGGCTTGCAGTATACTGAGGGTGCGCCTGACAGGGAACTACAAAAATGTGGTTTTATAAGACAGATAAAATTGGCGTTTAATTTAAATAAACCGATTGTAATTCATTGTAGAGATGCATACGGAGATTTGATTGACTTATTAAAGAAATATAGAGAATATTTTAGCGGGGGAACGCTTCATTGTTATGGTGGAAGTTATGAGATTGCAATGGAGGCGATAAAACTTGGTTACTATATATCTGTTGGCGGTGTGTCAACCTTTAAAAATGCACAAAATATAAAAGAGGTTATAAAGAAATTGCCTCTTGAGCGTCTTGTGCTGGAAACAGACTGCCCATATCTTACCCCGCATCCTTATAGAGGCAAACTCAATATGCCAAGCTACATCCCAACAATTGCAGAGAATTTAGCACAGCTTAAAGGGGTGTCAGTTGAAGAGGTTGTAATGCAGTCCACAAATAATGCTAGGAGGCTTTTTAATATATGATAGAACATAAATTCAAAAAGAAGTTTGGACAAAACTTTCTAACCGACAAAAATTTATTAAATGCCATTGCTCAAGACGCAGGCTTGACAAAAGATGACGATGTGCTTGAAATTGGTGCAGGGGCTGGGGCTTTAACACAAATTCTTTCGCAAAATGCAAAAAGTGTTGTGAGCTACGAAATAGACACAGATTTAAAAGAAACTTTACTTTCATTAAATCTATCAAATGTAAAGTTTTATTTTCAAGACATTATGAAAGTGGACATTGAAACAATAGAAAAGGATTTTAAAGGAGAGTATAAAGTCGTTGCAAATCTTCCATATTACATTACCTCGCCAATCATTTTTAAATTTTTAAGTTCTTCAAAAAAACTCTCATCTCTAACTATTATGGTTCAAAAAGAGGTGGCACAGAGAATAATTGCGGGTAGTGGAGGAGACTATGGAGTGCTGTCAATTATGGTGCAGTTTTTTGGTGAGGCAAAAATTACGCGCATCGTTAGTCGCAAACTTTTTTATCCAGAGCCAAATGTAGACTCAGCAGTTGTGAGAATTGATGTGAGGCGTAGGGACGATAGTATTGATAGTCAAAATTTTCTCAAGTTTGTACAGACTTGTTTTTCTATGAGAAGAAAAACTTTAAAGAATAATTTATCAAAAAATCCAAAATATAAAATAGACAAAATTGAAGGCGAGTATCTTTCGAAAAGAGCGGAAAGTTTTACTCTTGACCAGTTAATTATGATATATAAAAATTTGGTTGAAGAGCAAGGCTAGCGCTTATCATTTCGCACGGGCGCGTGCGAAATGAGGCAGTTACCTCTGTAACTGCCCTAAGTTTTTCAAGGAAAAACTTGCATAAGCGCCACCATTTTGTCTAAAAAACATATTTAAAATACAATTACAAAATTAAAAAATATTTAAATTTGGTAATATTTTTGATAAATAAAAGACACAATTTATCAAAATTAAATATTTTTTTATCATTTTGTTGTAATTTGTATTTTTATTTGTTATAATGAGAATGATAAAATAGAAAATTTTAAAAGGGGGTGGAGTTTGAATAGTATCTCATTGCTAAACTTAAGTTTTTGGGGCAAGCTTGCTACAATACTTGACTTGATACCAAAAGCTATCTACTTCCTTTATGCTTGTCTTTCTTCAGCAGTAGATGCATTGCAGGCATTAGTAAGAAAACTTGCAGGTCTTGACGTGTACTATCAAACTGTAAATGGCGAAGCTCAGGCAGTTTCAGGTGTTGACCCATTGACAGAATTTGTGTATGGTATCCTTGGCTTTGGCGATAGCGCATATATGTATGAGGCTTTAAACACAGTCTTTTGGTCTCTTGCAATATTTGGTCTTATCGTGCTTTCTATATCGGTTATTGTTGCAATGATTAAATCACACTATAGTGAGGACTCTGCTGCAACAAGCCCTTGGAAATATATTTACACTGCAGGCAAAGCAATCTTTACCTTTGCTATTGTGCCTCTTGCAGTTATCATAGGTTTGCAACTGTCTTCATTTATTTTAAGGACGCTTGACAATATCACGGCGGGCAGTGCAACGAATACAGAACTGCAAGCGATGTTTGGCTCAGATGCTATGGCGCGTTTCCAGCCGGGTGAAGAGCCTGAAGTTGGGGATGATGGTCAAGTTGAGTTCCAAACACTTACATATGGCAATTACGATTTGTTTGGGAATGGACTTCCAACCTCAACCACAACATTCTCAGGAATGCTTTTCAAAGCAGCAGGCTATTCCTCAAATAGAGCGCGCCTTGGTGAATATAGTGTAAACCAAATGAGAGGTTTCTTTGGCGGTTTGTTTGGCGCTGATGGTTCAGATTACTCTCAAGCAACTACAAACGCTGAAAGACTTGAATATATGGCAGGACAAGTTGATTACCTCTTTATGAACAATATTCATTTTAGAGAGAGTTATAGTTATAGCAGCGTTGTAAGTCAATCAAATGATGTTGCTCCAGTTTGGTCTGTTACTGACCTCTTTGCTCCAGATAATATTGATAGTTTTAGCAAATTTAATGTATCTCTTATATGGATTTTCTATAATCTATGGCAATTTAACTATATAATAGCCTTTGTCGGCGTATTTACAACCTTTATCATAATGATTTCTATTGTATTTGGTATGATGACAAGGCTAATAAAGGGTGCTGCATTATTCCTAGTTTATCCGGCACTATTAGGTATAGCGCCTCTAGATAATTTTAATGCCTTTAAGAGCTGGGTTAAAAACTTTATGAGTCAAGTAATGATGGCTTTCGGTTCGATAGTTGGTATAAACCTATTGATGTTGATACTACCTTATGTTCAAAATATTAATTTCTTCAATATTGGCGTAGTAGATGCAATTATTCAACTTATAATGCTAATTACTGGCTTGCTAATGGCAAAAGATTTCATAGGTATTGTTAACGGTTTTGTCGGTGGCGCCGATGCTCTTTCTGCTGGTGACCCAATGAAAGCAAGCATAGGTGGCAAACTTAAGGCAGGCATCAAACCTGTAGCAAATGTCGCAGGAACTGGCGTAAGACTTGCTGGAAAAGGTGCTTTAGCAGGAGCTAAGGCTGTAGGTAATTTAGCCGGAGCCGGAGCCTTTGCTATAGCTAGTAAGGTAAATGCTGGTAGGGCGAATAGAGCTAAAAAGAAGGCAGAAAAATTAAAAAATAAGGCTAATGACTTAAAACAAAAGAATACCAAAACTCTTGACAACTTGATGTCAGGTAATGAGAAGAGTAAGGGACTTCAAAAGAAAGTATTTACAGCGCGTCAAAAAGCCGAGAAGAAGGCTAGTAAAGCAGGTGCTTCGGCTGAAGAAGCTGCAAGACGTGGTAATGAAGCCGCAAGAAGAAAGGCTGATAGGTTAGCTACTAAGAAAAATATTAATAATTACCAAACAAATGAAGAGAAGATTGACAAGTTAAAACGTAAAGCTGATAAGGCACAGTTAAAGCAAAAGAGATTGGCTGATAAATATCAACTTCATACCACAGCTGGCGGAAGTTATCAAGCATCTAAATCTGCAATTAAGGATCACTTCCTTAAAGTTCCTAAGTCGTTTGGCAGAGATATGCTTGATATGGGCAAAACCCTTGCCGATGGTTTCTTGAAGACTATGAAGAGTGTGGGGGGTATGTTCGGACTTGATAAGGTCCAATCTGCTGCTAAAGAAATAATGGGTGAGTCACTTTCTTATAAGGGCGGTGTGTTTGAAGAATCTGCTAAGAAGAAGAAAGAAGCCGCAGATAAGAATGCTGCAACGGCAAAAGAGTCTCAGGCAGCTGCTACACAAAAAGCTATTGCTAAGAACACCGAGAAACAAGCTGAAGTTACTAGTGATATGGCTGCATCTCTTAAGGCACTTGCCTCGGCTACCTCTGAGAGTGCAAACTTACAAAAAGCAACACAACAAGCTATTAATAATTTGGCTAAACAATTGGGTAATAGAAATACTACCACATCCAATAGTAATAACAACTCGGGCGGCTCAAATCCTTAATAGTAGGTAACAAAAAAGATGAGAATGATTAAAACCTTTCTCATCTTTTTCTATTTATATTGTTTTGATTTGTTGAACTTATCTTTTATTTATAAATTAAAAATATTTTATTATTTTATGTTTAGTTTGAAGGCGATGAAAAATTTCTGATATTTTGAAAAGTTAAAATATATTTATATCAAAACTCTATCAAAGTAAAACCAGTTCGCCATTGAAAGTTTTTGCTCAGTAAATTAAATGCCTGCACTTCGCCCATACCACCAAGTTTTACAAGCCTTAATTTGTCGTAGGGGGTGCTATCTAGAATGCGTAATGCCGCATAGCAAGCGTTTGATACTTGCTGGCAGGTTGCTGTTTTGCAGGCAGGACAGGTAAAGCTTCCATCATTAAAATCAAAATATCTTATATTTAATAGTGAATTGCAACTAGGACATCGTTCTGTTATAAAACCATAGCCGAGTGCTTTAAAGATTGCAAGTAAAAATTTGTCAATACAGTAATATTTTTTCACTTGGTCATAGCAAAGCGTTTTTAATGCCTTAATTATTTCAATAAAAAGTTGAGGGTCGCTCTCTTTTGCTATTTTGTCTACAATATCAAGTATCGCACAACCCTCATAATATCTATCTATATCTTTTGATAAATCATAAAAGTTATCTATTATATCAACAGAGGTAACAATATTTATACTTTTTGTTTGCTCGATAACAAAATCTCCAAAACAAAAAATTTCTTTAGCTGACTTTAACTTTGCTTTATCACCTTTTACGCCTCTCATTGAAGCCAGCATTATGCCATTTTCAAGGGAAAAGAGGTGAATTATTTTGTCTTTGTCCTTTGAATCTGTACTTTTAATAACTATAGCTTTGGTCTTAATTGTTGCCATTTTATTCTAAGTTTATCCCTTCATATTCGCTTTCTAATGTTTGTGGCTTTATCGGCGACAGCTCTTTATCTTGACTGTCAGCTTGATTTTGTTTGTTATATTCGCCTAAAAGGGCATAATATTTTTCTGCAAGTTCAATTAAAAGTCTCATATCTTCTGTGTCACCAGTAACAGAGGCTACATCTTGCCAAAAACCAATGTAATCACTCTTTGCCTTAGCAAGTTTTTTCTCTAAACTCTTGTCATTAGCGGTATTATCTTTTTCTTCCATAGCCCCTCCTTTGTTACTATTAGTATATACCAAACATTTAAAAACTTCAACATTTTTTATAGTTTTTTTAAAAATCTTTTGTCTATTTTTAGGTTGCTTGAAGTTTTGTTTTTAAGTGGGAACAATGGCAAAATTGCTATAAGTCCTATAAAATAAGGTAAAACCTATAATTATTAAATTATCTTTGTGATACTGATATTCCCGCTGTTTAGCACTTGCGAGACGCTGTTTGTGTTTCTGATAGTAATTTCACCAGTAGGCGCGGTTATTTCAACAAAACTGCTACCAGAGTGAGTTGCAGAAGCGCCAACAGTACCACTTACCGAAGATAACGATGAAGGTAAAAGCACCCCATTAAGATAAATACCATAGTTTGACAGACCATTGCTTGCGATAGTTGCGTTTATATTGTAGTTAATCATATATCTGCCGTTTATAAGGGTGTAAGCACCTAGGTTGTTATAGAAAATTGCACTTCCTTGACTGAATGCAGTGTTTGAAAGAACATTGCCGTTTTGCAATATAGTTTGAGCTGTCGCGTCACTTATGATGCTTGAAGATTCTACAACAGGGTTTATAATAGTTGTGCCTGATTGATTTAAAAGTGCAAGAAAGTTTTGGTAGCAATTAAAGATTGGTCTAGGGAAATTTCTAAAAGAGTTGCACTGGTTAAAATTTAAGTTACAAGGCATATTTCCTCCTAAATCACAGCCCTATTACATTATATTAAAATTTGATTTTCTTGACATAGCGATTTAAGTAAATTTGGCAAAAACATCGCCTAGTGAAAGTTAAACAATAAATTTTGTAGATAAAATTAAAAAAATATGAAAAAATAGTTGACAATCAAGCTAGAATTTGATATATTAATAAAGCAAACTAAAAGCAAGGGCTGATTACAAGCATCAATTGTAAAGGTTTTGCAGCAAATTAAATGGAAGTTTAGCTCAGCTGGGAGAGCATCTGCCTTACAAGCAGAGGGTCATAGGTTCGAGCCCTATAACTTCCACCAGTAGTATTAGATAAGCATTAGATAACACAATAACTAGTGCTTATTTTTTTTGTTATCTATAAAATTGTCGTCAATTTTCATAGTAAAAATTATTGTATAACCTGTGTGTATCTTCTTTGTTTATATCATTTTCAAAATATGTGTAAATATTGTTTGTTTTGATAATGCTAGAGTGTCCTAAATAATGTTGCCGTTCTTTATCTCTATAACCAGTAGAGCAATAATGAAATAGGGAAAAAAGACAATACTAGTGTATTGCCTTAATTTTAAGCGTATTG
>CAMLSW010000059.1 GCA_946484195.1 uncultured Clostridia bacterium | reverse complement strand
ATATTTGTTACTCCTAATAATTCTTGGCTTTATCACCAAGACAAGAACAATTATATAATTTTTTGTCCTAATATAAAAACAAAATAAAATACTTTTTAGGTAAATATTGTTGAATAATGTTGAATCCGAGCCTTACGCTCGGCGATGTATCGTTTAGTGTGTCTGTTGCTTTGTTGTACCTTGGTCCGGCAAACTTAGCTTGCATCATTGTCGTTTGGTGTATCTGCTGTTTAACTTAATCTTGGTCCGGCAAAGAAAACTTAAAGAAAAAAGGTTTCAATGACACCTAAGCCCATAAAAAAGCTATTTTATTTGACACTTTTATAAAATAAAGTTAAAATAAAATAACAAGAAATTGTTCTAAAAATGATGGATAATTAGGACTATAAGGTAAAGACTAAACAAAGGAGAAAATTATGAAAAGTTTGAGGATGAAACTATTTACAGGCATATCAATGTTTGTAATTGCACTTGCACTACTTATTGTAGGTGTGTGGGCAGTAGGCGAAAGTTAAACAATCACAATGAGTGGTAGTGTAAATTTTGAAATTGCAGATAAAAGCCTATACGTTCAAGATGTGCGTATGCAAGAGGAACAAAACAGTGAACCTTATAGCCTAAAAGCTCAAGGTAAATTTATTCCTGGTTTTATTAATGGTAATTTTTATATAAATTTAGGTGATTTTACCAACACTTATGGTTCCTTTGCATTATATTTTGATATAATCAACACAATGGATGAGACAACTGGCGAGACCTTTGCCTATACAGTTGAACAGCCAACTGCACCAAGTGGAACAATAGTCAGTGTGTCAATTTTGGGTTCAGATGGTGAAGCTCTCGACCAAATACCACAGGGGACATTAAAGCCATCACAAATACAATCAACAACACAAGTTTCTGCTACAATAAAACTTGTTGTTACCTCAACTCCAGGCACACAAATAGATTTAAGTGAAATTACTATTACAATAAATCAATTTATACCAGAGGTTTATGACTACTTTACCTTTGAAGTAAATGAGGATGGAAAGACAGTTACACTAACAGCTTACAACTCAAGTTTATCAGATAGTAAAGATATTGTCATTCCAGCCAAAGTAGATTATGTTGATGATGTTTGGCAGGAAGGCAGTACTTATACAGTTACAGCAATAGATAATAATGCAACATCATACTTGAACTCAATATTTAGAAATAGTGGAATAACAAGTATAGAGTTCCCGTCAACGCTTCAAACTATAGGAAGTTATGCATTCTATTCTTGCAAAAGCCTAACAGAAATAAATTTAAGTGGTTGCACAAGTTTAACAAGTATAGGAGAGTCTGCATTCAATAATTGCGCTATAACAAGTTTAGATTTAAGTGGTTGCACAAGTTTAATAAGTATAGGAGATTTTGCATTCCGAAGTTGCGATAGCCTAACAGGAGTAAATTTAAGTAGTTGCACAAGTTTAACAAGTATAGGAGGGGCTGCATTCGATTCTTGCAGTGGGCTTACAAGTTTAATTTTGCCATCAAGTTTAACAAGTATAGGAAGTAATATATTTTGGGATTGCGCTGGACTAGAAAGTATAATTGTAGAGGAAGGGAACAGTGTATATCATAGTGAAGGCAATTGTTTAATAGAAACTGATACTAATACATTAGTAACAGGGTGTAAATCTTCAGTAATACCATCATATATTACAAGTATAAGAGATAATGCATTCTGGGGGTGTAGTGGACTTACAAATATTATTTTACCGTCAAGTTTGACAAGTATAGGAAGTTCTGTATTTCGTGGTTGCAGTGGGCTTACAAGTATCATTTTGCCATCAAGTTTAACAAGTATAGCAGGTAGTGCATTCCAATATTGCAGTGGACTAGAAAGCATAACAGTAGAGGAAGGGAATAGTGTATATCATAGTGAAGGCAATTGTATAATAGAAACAAATACAAATACATTAGTAGTAGGTTGCAAATCTTCAGTAATACCATCATATATTACAAGTATAGGAGATTATGCATTCTGGGGGTGCAGTGGACTTACAGGAGAACTAGATTTAAGTAATCGTACAAGTTTAGCAAGTATAGGAGATAATGCATTCCTTTCTTGCACTAGCCTAACAGGAGTAGATTTAAGTGGTTGCACAAGTTTAACAAGTATAGGAAGTTCTGCATTCTATTCTTGCGATAGCTTAACAGAAGTAAATTTAAGTGGTTGCACAAGTTTAACAAGTATAGGAAGTCATGCATTCTATTCTTGCGATATAACAGGAGATATAGTAATACCAGCAAGTGTAACAAGTATAGGAAATTCTGCATTCTATAATTGCGAGAGACTAACAAAAGTAGATTTAAGTGATTGCACAAGTTTAACAAGAATAGGAAATTCTGCATTCTTTGGATGTGAAGCTTTAGAAACAGTTACCTTTCCTACAGGTTCAACAGGGTGGCGTGTGACAACCTCACCAGTTGCGACAAGTGGCACAAGCGTTATTGTGACAAACCCTAGTACTAACGCAAGCAACCTTACTGGGCAGTATTCAGGTTACTATTGGAATCGACAGATAAAGTTTATGATAATAAAAACCTTTTGTGATTCTTTCGCAGAAGGTTTTTTGAAATTAGAAATTTAAAAAAGGAATGCCGGAAGTTGATTTTAAGATGTTTCTTCAGTTCTTATAAAATAATAGGTTAAGGGTTCGATTGAAATTTAAAACAGCAAGAGGGAGATGTGTTGTTATAAAACCCCTGTGGATGGGTATAATTTAGTAGAAATTGTTTGTATATTGCTATATTTTATTTGACTTTTTCGGTAAAGTAGTGTAAACTACAAAGAGCAAGAATTTTATTCTACAGGAGTTTTTATGAAAGCTATTGCTAAAAACAACATTTTTAAAATTATAGTTTTGCTTATCTGTGTTGCGCTTTTCTTGACAGGATGTGCGACAGTTTCTGATGTCAGAGACAAAAATGGTAACAAAATTACTTTCGACGATATTCAATATTTTGAGGGTCAGGTTGCCGTAATTGGCGATTACCTTTATTATGCTAATAGCTACACATCTTCTAGCGATGAAAATTTTGACTATGACACGGCGGCAAGCACTGGATATTTGAACAGAATAAATCTTTCTAGCATCTCTTATGATTATACTGCCGATGAAGATGGGTATGTAAATCCTAGCCCAATTGGCAGTGAAATGGTCAATGACAGGTTTGTTGGTTTTGAAAATCAGTATATGTTTGCGCTTGGTGAGTATCTATATTTTACATCAGTAAACACACACCGCACAACTGGACTTGAAAACGATTACAGCCAAGTGTCGCTCTTTAGAGTTAAGTTTAACGGCGACAAATTTGATGAAATCGAGACTTTTAGGTATGACGAAAACAGTATTATTACAGCTCAAAAGGGTGACGATGGCAACTATTACTATATCGTTTATTGCCCAGCTGATAGCGAGGCAACTTCGTACAATCTTTATTCTATAAAAATTGGCTCTAAAATTGGTGACACCACATTACTTGCAGAAGAAGTGACATCTGTTGCAATTTGTGACGAGGATTCTCAATTTAGAAATGTGCTGTTTACAACCGCTGCCGAAAATGAGTACTACGAGACAACTGCTATTAAAGAAGTCAACTTTGCAACTGGTGAGGTTAGCAATTATAGCAATGGACTTGAGACGCTAGGCTCTACTACAACCTTTATGGGCAGATTTGGCGATATTGTTGTTTACAGCTATAGCTCAAACATCACCCCACAATCAATCTTCTATAAAGACCTTGCAAACGATGACAAGCTCTTCAATGGTGGCAATGAATTCTATCCATCACACAGCAATATAACCTTATATGGCAGGGCTGGAGATGGCTATCTGTTTTTATCTGAGACAAGTGGCTCGCTTATGTATAAGCCAACACTCGGAATGAACTCAACAGCAGAAGAGGGGTATGTTGACCCAACTCCTATCGCACTTTTAACGTCTGATAGCTTTAGCGACATCCTTTTTGTTGACGGCGATTATGTTTATTATTCAAACAGCACATCAATTTCAAGAATCAGCGTACGCGACAGAGTGGAACAACAACTCGTATCAATGACTAGTATTGTTTCTGGCGAGTGCGGATATGATGGTAACTATATCTATTTCTACGCTCAACTTGAAGAGCAAGAAAGCGATACAGACGAAGAGGAAGATAGCGACAGCACAGAGACCGCGACTGACGAAAACTACTACCTTTATAGAGTGAACAAGACAGGCTACCTTCAACTTTTAAGCAAGGTAGAAAAGCCGGAGTAAGTTAAAAAGTAAGACGCAAAGGTATTATTAAAAATATGAATATTATAAAGGAATGGGCAAACTGCCCATTTTTTTGTGGTTATAATTTACTTATTTTGGTGACAATTTAGAGCGAAGTACGTCAATTTGCTTGATAAAAATACGGGGGTAGAATAGGGTATCCAAAATAAAATTTTGGATACCCTATTCTTCTAGTTTTTTATAAGTGATAACGATTGCTTTTGTGTGGGGATGCGAGAGAAAAGTATGTGCAAAAGGAAGTTGGGAGAGAAATATTGGGACTATAGTAAGAGGGAGCGAGAGAAAAAGAGAGGGTAAGAGAGCTCGATTTAAGATAACAGGCGTAAATTGTTTGTAAATTTGCGAGAAAAAATATATAATAGGTTAAAAGGAGAGATTTATGTTATACGAGGATATTAAAAAAGCAAATGTTCAAGCAATGAAGGACAAGGACGTTGTGGCGCGAAGTTTTTATAGTGTGCTTTTAAATAAAATTATGCTTGAAAACATCAAAAAAAGAGAAAAGGGCGGAGAGGTTGACGATAGTGATATCGCGAACATCTTGCAAAAGACCATAAAGGAGCTTGACGAAGAAAAGGATAACTATGCCAAGGTGGGTAACAGCGAAGAGGTTGCAAGTATTGCAAGGCAAATTGAGATTGCTAAAGGTTATCTTCCTAAGCAGTTGACAGCCGAGGAGATTAAAGAGGTAATACTTTCGCTAGAGGACAGGTCAGTGCCAAGTGTTATGAAACACTTTAAGGCAAACTACAACGGCAAGTGTGATATGAAGCTTGTGCAAGAGGTTTTAAAGAGTTTGTAATGAAAGTTTTTGCAATTAGTGACCTTCATCTTTCAATCAACAATCCAAAGCCGATGGATATTTTTGGACCTGTGTGGCAAGGGTACTTAGACAAGATTTTTGAAGATTGGAAGGCAAAAGTCAGCGATGAGGATTTAGTTTTGCTTGCTGGAGATTTTTCTTGGGCGATGAAGCTTGAGGACACCAAAGAGGACTTTGCCTTGCTTTCTTCGTTGCCTGGCAAAAAGATTATCATAAGAGGCAATCACGACTATTGGTGGAAATCAATTTCTGCTGTGCGCGCCTTTTTGCCACAAAACTTTTATGCCATACAAAACGATGCTATAAAATTTGGTGATATCGTAGTTTGCGGAACGCGCGGATGGATGGTGCCAGAGCGAAACAGCGAGCAAAGTGAAGAAAATAAGAAAATTTATGACAGAGAAGTGATAAGACTTGAACTTACTCTTGAGTCGGCAAGCAAGCTTAGGCAAGAGGGTGATAAGCTTATCTGCATAATGCACTATCCGCCTTGCAACTTTACACGAGACGACAGCGAGTTCACTTCGCTTATCGAAAAGTACAAGGTTGACAAAGTGGTGTTTGGACATCTGCACGGAAAGAAAATTCAAACAACTTTTATTAAAAATGGTGTTCCTTATTATTTAACTTCGTGTGATATTGTTGACAATAAATTGATTGAGATTTTGTAAGTAAAAACAATGTAAAAAGGTGAAAAAATATAAAACAATTTATTTTTAATTTAATTATTAAAAAATATCTAAAAATAATTAAGATAAAAAGTTTAAAGATACAAAATAAAATTAAAAAATCAAACAAATAAATAGCAAAATTGTTTTAAATAGAAAAAATTAAAAATCAAATAAAAAAATACAAAGTAAAATTTTTAAAAGTTAAATAAATCAAAAAAAATACTAAATATTACACAAAAAAGTAATAAATTAAGTATTAAATAAGAAAAAATATAAAAAAATATATTAAAAATCTTAAAAAATAAGCAAAAAAATTCAACAAAAATACATATTAAAAATTTAAAAAATAGATAAAAACATAAAAAATAGAAGATAGTACATATTAAGACAAAAGGAGAGTTATGAAAAGGGTTGCGCTGGTTTGCTTGTTATGCCTTATTTGCCTTGGAGCGTCTGCACTGCTGTTTGCGTGCGGAGGGTCAACTGCGCCTACAAATCTATACTTTGTTCAAGACCAAGTGGACCTTGTTTTAAATGGAAGCATTACGATGAGTACCCTTCTTCGTATAGTTCCAGGAAATGCAAGCGGATTTAGAATAGACTATACTTCAAGTGACGAGAAGATTGCGCGGGTTGATAGTTCGGCCGTTGGGTATTTGCGGATAGTGGCGAGAGGGTATGGAAGTGCCGAGATAACTGCAACAATTCGAGATACCAATCTTACCGACAGCATAATTGTCAATGTCACTGACGGCGACATTGTTGATATGTATGTTGACGAGCTGTCAGTTATACGAAATTATTATGTCGGGCAGACTTTTGAAAGAACAGGGATGACCGTTTGGGCACTCTATGAAAGTGGAGAGAGCAGTCAGATATCAGAAGAGGACTATCAAGTCAATGTTTTAAGAGAAGGCGAGAAGTTGTCTGTCGATACACCACTTATTAAGGGTGACAGTCTGACGATATCCTATCGGAACTATGACTATGAGGTGGAGCTTCTTATCTTAGATGACTATATTGCGTCGCTTGAGGTCACTACGCCTCCTGTTGTAGAGCAATACTATATTGGCGACAGCTTTGACAGCACGGGTATGGTGGTTGAGGCGGTCTATGCAAGTGGCAAGAGAGAGGTTATAACCGATTACACCTTCGACAGTCAGCCGTTTGACTATAATGACAGCGGTATTACCTTGACTTACCAAGATGTCAGTCTCTTCTATCCACTTGAGATTAATGCAAATACAGTTGTTTCAAATTACGGCTTGCTCCAAGAGGCGATAGATAGCGCGTCGGATGGCGACAGCATTATGATAACGGGCAGACATAACAATGTGCCGACAATCCATATCCCATCATCTAAAAACCTTATCATCTTTGGAAGAGCAACCGACAGCCTTGGCGTTTCGGTCACCGCAAGGGCAAATTCACCTGCCTTTGTCATTGTAGGTGAGGGAGAAGGCTCGCTTACGCTTGCAAACTTCACTCTTTCTGGGCAGGGCGAAACGAGCGCGCTCATCACATATCAAGAGGATAGCTTTGAGAGCCTTAATAATTTTGACCTTACTATAGACAATGTTACAATAAATGGCACAATAGGCGCGATTGACTTCGCTCTGCCAGCACAAGAAGGCAGTTTGATTGAAAACTTTAATATTCAAGTTTTAAATAGTCAAATAAATATCAGCGAGTATTTAGAAGGGGCAATCAAACTTTCATATGTTCAAAACAGCAGTCTGACTATTACAAACAGTCAAATCACTTCAAATATTAACCTTGAGATTACAAACTGCAACAATTTAAGTTTGAATATTGACGGAAGTGTCTTAAGTGGCGATGAGGTTGTTGTTATGGATAGCATTTTCTCTTCAAATGTAGAGGTGAAAAACAGAAGTTATCTAAACGGCGAAAGTCTGCTGGTGCTGACAAACCTTACTCAAAACAACTTTGTTTTTTCAAACAGCTTCTTGACAGCGAATATTGAAAGTGAAGGCGTGAGTGTGATATCTCTTGATGCCTGCCAAGAGAACAACATAAATATTAGCGTTGAAATAAATGCGACCAGCGTAGAAGGTGAGAGCTATCTTGTAAAAATAAGGGACGGCGAAAATAGCTCGGTAAACAATATCGTTGACCTTAGCGGTGCGACCTTAGCGCTTACCAATGTTTTAGCTCAGCTCATTGAAGAGCAAACACCTACAAGCCAAGTGGTTTTGCCTAGCACTTCTGAAAATTAACAAATATTTTGAATTATTGCTATATAATAAATATTTGTTTTAGCGTTAGTTATAGAGATTCTATTATGAGTAATTATTAAAAATAGTGACAAATAGGGTTATAAGTAATTAAAAATTAATTTAATAAATAATAGTGACAATTTAAATAAAAATATTAATTTCCAATTGTATTAAAAATTTAATAAATAAATATTATTTTTAAAATTAATTTATAAATTAAATAACAAAATTTATTAATT
>CAMLSW010000058.1 GCA_946484195.1 uncultured Clostridia bacterium | reverse complement strand
CGTTAGAATTTATAAAATTTTATGATAATAAAATTTTAACATCACATAGTTTATAATATCGGAAGCCGAACCAAGCACAACTTTAGTTGTATTTGAGTGAGGCTGATGGTTTTACATACTATGTGATGAGCGTGCAAAGCACGCAAATTCGTTAGAATTTATAAAATTTTATGATAATAAAATTTTAACATCACATAGTTTATATTATTTATTTTCCTCTTTAAATTTTTTGACGAGTACTGATAGCACTGCGATGTCGGAAGGGGAGACGCCTGAGATACGTGAGGCTTGACCTATGCTAAGTGGTTTTATCTCGTTAAGTTTTTCGCGTGCCTCAAGTCTCAGTCCGTTATATCTATTGTAATCAAAGTCTTTAGGTATCAGCGTGCTTTCTTGTTTTTTAAACTTTTCTATTTCATCAAGTTGTTGTTTGATATAGCCTTCATATTTGACTGTTATATTCATTTCATTGATGACTTCATATGAGAAGTTGTTAAACACGTGAAAACGTTCATTTATTTTAAAGGCATCAATATTGCTACGCTTTAGCATTGAATAGATGGTTACGCTTTCTTTTGGAGGATTTTCGCCATTTTCGACATAAAAATCTGCCACCTGCGCAACTTTATATTTAGTTTGCAAAATTGTAAAAATCTTTTCTAAATCTTTCTTTTTCTTTAAAAACACCTTCCAGCGTCTGTCATCGACAAGCCCAACTTCTCTTCCAATCTCGGTTAATCTTAGGTCGGCATTATCTTGTCTTAAAAGCAGTCTATATTCGGCGCGCGATGTCATCATTCTGTAAGGTTCATTTGTGCCTTTAGTGACAATATCGTCAATCAGCACTCCGATATAGCCGTCACTTCGCTTAAGCACAAGTTGCTCCTTGCCCTTTAAATAAAGATTTGCGTTAATTCCTGCGATAATTCCTTGCGCTGCTGCCTCTTCATAACCAGAGGTTCCGTTGATTTGCCCTGCAAAGAACAGCCCGCTACGCCCCTTAAGCTCAAGGGTAGGTTGAAGTTGTGTCGGCTCTATACAGTCATATTCAATAGCATAACTATCACGCATAATCTCGGCTTTTTCAAGACCTTTGATGGAGTGAATCATCTTTTCTTGTATATCAACTGGCATAGAGGTTGAAAAGCCTTGTATATACACCTCATTTGTTGAAAGCGACTCAGGCTCCAAGAACAATTGATGACGCTCTTTGTCGGCAAATCGAACGATTTTTGTTTCGATGGATGGACAATAACGCGGACCAATGCCCTTAATCATACCCGAAAACACTGGGGCTTTGTCAAGGTTGTCTTGAATTATTTTATGTGTCTCAAGATTGGTGTAAGTCAAATAGCAAACTGCTTTGTTGTTTGGCTTCTTTTTTGTTAAAAATGAAAAATTTTGTATATTTTCTTCGCCTTTTTGCACTTCAAGTCGACTATAATCAATGCTTCTGCCATTTATTCTTGCTGGCGTTCCTGTTTTAAAGCGAAGGAGTTTTATCCCAAGCTTGCTTAAACTATCAGACAACTTCTGCGCATTAGAAAAGCCGTTTGGTCCACAATCTTTTGTGTATGGCCCGATAATAATTCTACTTTTTAGATACACGCCTGTTGCAAAAACTATTGCCTTGCATCTGTAAATCAGCCCAACTGCCGTTTCAACTTCTTTTAAGCCATCTTCAAGTTCTTTAATAGAGACAACTTCACCTTGCCTTAAGAATAGGTTTTCGGTTTTTTCAAGGGTTAACTTCATTTGGCAATGGTACTCAACTTTATCCGCTTGCGCCCTCAAACTTTGAACGGCTGGACCTTTTCCGCTATTAAGCATTCGCAGTTGTATCAAGGTTTTATCGGTGTTCACTCCCATTTCGCCACCAAGTGCGTCAACTTCAGCAACAAGTTGACCCTTTGCTGTGCCACCAATGGAAGGATTGCACGCCAAAAAAGCCACTGCGTCTAAACTCAGTGTTAAAAGTAGTGTCTTATTTCCAGTCCTTGCAAGTGCAAGCGCTGCTTCACACCCTGCGTGACCTGCGCCTATCACTATAGCGTCAAAGTTTTCCATACTTATCCTTTAGTGGTTAAATTTACACATTAATTATAATCATTTTCATCAAAAAAGCAAGCTATTTTTCAGCTTGCTATTACTTTAATATATTAAACTCAATTATTGTTGTTTAAGTTTCTTCCTGTTTCTGTATCTTTCAACCGCCTTATCACTTATGTTTTGACACTTTTTGCCTAGGTTAAATACATAACATATTGCCCAGACTGCAAACATAATATCAAAGGATGCGATGATGTCAAGCACGAAATGTTGCCTTATAAATACAGTTGAAAGCACTATCATACTAGCGCAGAAGATTGCGAATATTCTATAGAAGATATTGAGGTTTTTGCTACTTAAACATCCAATTATAATTGCAAAAGCCATAAAGCAGTGTTGTGAAGGGAAGCAGTTGATAGGATTTACCGACCCCCACGTCCAGACAACCAATTTGTCGGTAAAGGTCACAGGTTCAAAGTCAGGTTTTGTAAACTCGGTTTGTCCAACAAGGTAGATGACGCCAGAGATTAAAAAGCTTATGCAAAGCGTTAAAAATATGTTGTAAAGTGACTTTTTGTCCTTATATGCTATGTAGAAGAAGGTTAAAATGCCAAGCGGGAAGGTGAGGTAATAAAAATATACAAACCAAGGTATGAGCGGAATATGCTTGTCAAGTTCAATTTCAGGGTAGTTTGAGCCAGGATTGCCTATTGTGTTGTAGATAAGTTGGTTTCCAAAGTATGACACAAACAGGCACAACACAAAGATTAAAAAAGGTATTATGGCGTATTTAATTTGGTTATAAAAGTTTTTGATTTTCTCTTTTGTTTTCATTTTACTTTACCTCGCAGTATTTCTAAATATTGTATTTCGTCATCTGGTGGCGGTGGAAGAGTTTTGGTGCTGTCAAACTCTGCAAATTTTGGTGCGTACTCACTATACAGCGCCCTTGTCTCTCTTGCGCGGAAGGAGTTAAGCTCTAAGGCGTAATAGGCTTTTTCCGCTATCTCAGGTCTTACGGCAAGTGACAACATCTTTTCTTTCCATTTAAGTAACTCCTCTTGCGAGAAATCCTCGCCCGAAGAAAGCCTTTCCTTAATGTTTTGTTCAATAGGCTGAGTGTTTGTTTCAATGATTTTAAGTTCTGTCGGTCTTCTTGTCATCTTTGAGACAACCCTTTCACGTGATGCGAGCAGGTAGAAGGTGTTTGAATAGTCTTGTACGTCAATCTCATATTTTGATAAAAGTCTAGTACAGGCAAAAGTCAGCTTGTTTTGCAGACGCTCGACGTTCTCGCTTGGCTTGGTAATGGCAAAACGAGAGGCGTTTTGCGTTTTTAAAAGAGCGCTATAAATAGAAGCATACTCGCAAAGCTTGTTTTGCTCTGCGATAACATATTGAGAATTTGTCAAGTACTTTTGAAGATATTTGTGCTTTATAAGCTGGCAGTAGGCATAATATCTAGCGTCAACTTCAAGCGGACTTGTCTTCTTTGAAATGTCTGAAATAAATTTAGGAAACACCTTAGTGAACTGCGCATAGTAGTGAAGTAGCTCGCCAACATCGCCGTCGCCTTTATACTGAGCAATGTGGCGTGACTCGTGCAGGCAGGCTTCACTTAATCGGAAGGGGAAGTATATATTGTTTGTTTGTTTGCAAATGTCAAATAGGTCTACATATTTTTGATTTACAAAGGTTTTGTATGTATATTCACTTATTGACGCGTACTTATTTTTAGGAAGAGGGCAAACTTGAAGCTCGCTAAAATCCACTTCAATTCCAAGTTGCCTGCAAGAAGAGTAGTAAATGCTCTCTAAAAATTTTATAAACTCAGCTTTTGTTTGAATTTTTCTGTAAAAGTTTTCGTCAATAAGGTCCAAAAGTTCGTCTAAGTTACAACCTATTAAAATCATTTTTTCTCCTAAGTTTACCTAATCAAGTTCATTATATCAAAATAATCACAACATTTCAATACAAAAAATCAATTTTTTTCATATTTATTAATAAAGGTTTCTATTTACTTTGCATAAACAATGTGTTATACTATAAACCTAAGAGGTAAAAATGAAGATTATAGGTGTCGACCTTGATAATACAATGTTCACGTTTAGGTCGCTAATGTATGGACTTATGAATAAATTCCAACCAATAAAGAGTAGTACTGGTAATTTTGCTGAATTTAGCGGTGAAAATCATAAAAAAGCAAATTTTTTGCTTAAAAAATTGCATAAAGTGTTCAATCCAGCGAAGTATCACACCTATCCACGTGCAATTGAAACAATAAATTTCTTACGTTCTATTGGGTTTAAGGTGTACTTTATTTCAAGTAGACCTAATATTTCTCCGATTATCAATGTGACATTTGAATGGCTTGATAAAAATGATATAAAATATGATAAGGTTGTGCTTGGGTGTAGAAATAAGGCAATCTATGCAAAAGAGAAGAATGTGGACCTTATGATAGATGACTATTTTGCGACTTGTCAACAATTAGATAAAGTTGGTATTCGTTCTATTCTCTTTAAAGGCAGTTTGAAAGACGATGAAGGACAATATAAATTACTAAAATATCCAAACATTGCGCTTGCAACATCTTGGCTTAGCATTGCCCAAAATGTAGACAATATTTTTGAAGATGAGTTTGAAGATGTCGATTTTATCAGCCGTGAAGAGATTAAAAGAGTTTTCAAGAGCGGTGCCTATAGCAATCAGTTTGATGGTGACGGGCAAGAACAGTTAAGTTTTGACGAACTTATACCAATAGAACACAAAATTTGATAGATAAAATTTGCTTTAAGTTGAATAATAAACATCTTTTTGTAAAAACTATTACAGGAGGATAATTTATGAAACTTAAAGATAGTAAAACATTTGCAAACCTTGCACGCGCCTATATGGCAGAGTGCGGGGCAAGAACGCGTTATGAATTTTGTGAGTATGGCTTTAGATATAATGGTTACGAGGCAATAGCAACCCTTATTGATAAGATTGCCTATCAAGAGTTTAACCACGCCAGAGTGCTCTATATGAAACTTCAAGACGCCGAGATGAAACAGGTTGACAACATTGATGTTTGCGCAGGTTTTCCTTTTAAGGAAAAGTGGGACTTGCTTACAAACTTACAGCTTCTCTGCCAAGATGAGCTTGATGAGGCTAAAGCCTATGAGGAGTTTGAGCAGACTGCAAGAGAAGAGGGCTTTGATGAAATTGCCGACATCTTTATGATGATTAGAGAAGTTGAGATAAGACACGCAAAGGTTTTTGAAGAGCTTTATAATCAAATGAAAAATAAAGAGCTTTACGCAAAAGCCAAAGAGGTGGCTTGGGTATGCCCAGCGTGTGGCTATGTAAGCTTTGATAAAAAGGCTTGGGAGGAGTGCCCGCTTTGCGGAGCAAAACAAGGCTACTGCGAAGTAAAACTCCCAGAAGAGTTGTATTTATAAAAAATTAATATTTACGCAATAAATTTATATTTTTCAAACAATATTATACAATAATATAATAATTTCTAGTTTTTTGATGCAAATTTCAATAAATTGCGCTCAAAAGTCCGTAGGGCTGTAAAATAGAAAGTATTGATACAAATACATTTTACGTTTGCACAAGTTTAGTTAGCATTACTATTCCTAAAAGTGTAACTTATATAGATATTGGCGCAATTCAATCTTGTGCAAATTTAACAACAATACAGTTAGAATCAACAGTGCCACCAGAATTAAATGAAAGCGCTTTTATAGGAAATAATGCTTTACAGCAAATACTAGTGCTATCCGCAAGTGTTGAAACATACAAATCAGAAAGCGGTTGGTCAAATTATGCTGATATAATTGTAGGATATTAGTTTTTATAAATACAGAAAAAAAACTCTCATATTTTGTGGTGCACCACATTTTACGAGAGATTTTTTTGATAGATTAATTTCCACCTTATTTATTTTTTCTTCACTTCGCCTAGTGTTGTTTTGTCTTTAAAGGGGATGTTTTGTGATTTTAGAAGGGCGAGTACCTCATCTATTGTGCCTTTATTCATTCCCTTTTTATCAAGCAAGTAACTTTGATTTTTGTTTATGTAGATTGCGATATATTCGGCAAACAAAACCACTTGTGCTAAACCTTTATAATCATATATTTGATAGATGTCGTTTTCTCCGTCAACATTTGTTACAACAAGTTTTTCATCAAAAAACTCAAAAACATTGACGTATTTTTTGCCTTCAAAGATAAGTGCATTTTGTTTTTTAATTTGCTCTCGTGACAGGTAGGGGAAGAATATCACACCGCCAAGTATTCCTGCAATTAGCACTGCAACGCCTATGTATGCGTTGACAAAACATAGTCCTAGTCCAAGTCCACCAAAGACGATGGATATTAATGAGGCAATAGTCCAAGTATATTTTTTCATTGCAAAAATTTGGAATGCGGTTATCGCCTGTTCATTAAGTTTTGTCGTGTTTTTAAACTTAAGGTCCTTTTCGTCTGGCAGTTCTTCGCTGCTTTCAACCTCATTTTCGGATTTTGCATTGCCTGCAACGTTATTTTTATCATTTTCTGCTAAAATTTTATCATTTTTGCTTTGTTCTTCTAATTTTTCTTCCATAATCATCCTTTACTAAAATAGATTAGCAAATTCCAATTATATTGTCAATTAAATGTTAAAATTTAAGCGCCAAAGCCTATACGCTTGCTACTTTCTTCATCTTCAAGGGATTTGCTAGATTGTTTTAAATCGTCAGCTGTAAGTTCAAAGTCGTCAATTTTTGCTCTACCCGCTTGATATTCTTCGGCTTTTTGGAGCAAGTTCCTTACATATCCAGCATTTGAGAAATTAGGCTTTTTCTTTTGTGTTTGTAAAATATCACTCAAAACCGATGCTGTTTGAACAGAGAAGTAGAAGCCATCGTTTTGCATAAGTAGGTGGAATATTGCCTCAAGTTCGCCGACAGAATAATCTTTTATGTCGATAATATTTGAAAATCTGCGTTTAAAACCGATGTTTTGCTCAAGAAGCTCTGCAAGTTTATCCTTATAGCCTGCCATTATAATAAGGGTTTTGTCATTTGGGTCTTTAATCTGTGCTTTGTAGGCGTTTTCAACTTCAATCATAAGCTGAGTGATAGCCTCTTGTGTGAAGGAGTCTGTGTTGGCGCCATTGCCATTCAAGCTGTAAACTTCGTCAAGGAAGAGTGTGCCACCGTGTGCTTTTTGGAAGTAACTTTTTACAAGTGGGGCGGTCTGACCAACATACTTTGCCTTAAGTTCTGCGCCGTTCAAGGAGATAAATATAGGGTTCTTGATTATGCCTGAGTCATAGAAGGTTCGGCTCATAGCCTCAGCCACGGTAGTTTTACCAACGCCAGGGTTGCCAACAATTCTAAAGTTGCAGTCAACGGCTTTTTTAGGTGCTTTTAAGATAAGTTTTGCCTTTCTTAAAATTGTCTCTTTAACATCTTTTAAGCCAATAAGTCCTTCAAAATTTTTGTCAAGAGCGTCCTCAACACTTAGCTTCTTTCTTTTTTCATTGTTTTGAGAAGGGGCGGTATTCGCCGGTATATTTTGCTGAGAAACTTCTTTTTTATCTTGATACTCTTCGTCATCTTGGTCGTTTTCATTCAAAGTGCTTGTTTTTGCCTTTTCATAAAGATCTTTTAAAATTTCTTTTATATCTGTATAGTTAAAATCAAGGGCATTTGGTAAAATCTTCTTAAAATATTTAAAATGTTTTTTGTTGTATGAAGTTACATTATCAAAGTATTCTTGAACGCCTTTAAGTTTTTCAAGAATATCATCTTCAAAATTGCTATTTACAATCAAATATGTTGCCTTGTCAATGATGTTGTCGTCATCTGGAAGTAGCGAATAAACATATTTTGAGTATTCGTAATCATCAAAATAATCGCATACAGCCGCGGAAAATTCTTCTTGCGTTTTATTTTGCGAAACAAGTTTGTCAATACCACTAAGTATTGCGCTTTCAATTGCAAGTCCTGCACTTTTGATAAGGTCAACATACGCCTTTAAAACTTTTTCTTTTTTCTCGCGTGTAGAGCTGTCTTCTTGTAAGTTGTAGGCAAATTTTTTGTATATGGCAGTACTTTTAAATCTGTCAATATAAGAAGAAAAGACAAAGTTATCATAAAGCAGTACACTACTTATATAATCTGTGGTATGTTTTATGAAGTAGTATTGCTCTGCAATATCACTTAATTGGTTTTCAAGTAACATATTCCCTCCATATTTACAAACATTATATTACAAAAATCGCAATTCGTCAATAGTGAATTTTTAAATGGGTGCAAAGAAAAATTAATTGCAACAAAATTGCTTAACAAAAAAGGTAGCAATCG
>CAMLSW010000057.1 GCA_946484195.1 uncultured Clostridia bacterium | reverse complement strand
CATCACATAGTATGTATAAACATCAGCCTCACCCTTGCAAGCAAGTTCGGCTTCCAGTAATATAATTTTTCCTTCTATGAATTTTTATTCCTCAAATAAATCAATTTTGCTAACGCTATTTACTACTTCGAAGTTTTTAGTGGAATCTTTTGAAATCCCTTCTTTGATAGCTTTGTCAATTTGTGCAAGCAGGTCATTGAAATAGCCCTCTATATTTACAAGTATAACCTTATTTGAGTGCTCTTTTGAGCGTGCGGTTTCATTGCTATACAAAAATTCTTCTAGCGTTCCACTGCCTCCTGGCAAAACTATTATCTTATCACATCTTTTAATTATATTCAATCTGTCGGCTTCAGCTTGTACTACTTGCACATTCAAGGCTTTGTCACCTGTTGTTTTTTCTAGCCTTGGAATAGCTTGCCTACAAAATCTTTCAGGAATGACAAATTCAACTTGCTTGCTATACTTAATAAACTCCCTTAAGGTCTCACCCATCAGCCCTTCGTCACTACCGCCTTGAATATAGGTGCAATCATTTTCGGCGAGAAGCTTACCTAAATTTTTCGCCTCATCATTGATCTTTTGATTTTTAGCTGTTCCCATACCAGCGCAAATAAAAACCCTCATATTTTCTCCTTTGTCAAATTTTATCTTTAGTATAACACATTCAAGACGTAGATCAAAACCTATTTATCTTTTTTGTGTCTATTTTTATGTCTAAAGGAAATTGCAACTATAATAAATTGTGCAAGCTCCAATATTCACCTTTAACAAGGCAAGCATATCTCCGCCTTTCTACTCATACTGCGCAGTAAAATTATATCAAATATAATGGTGCCAACCTTCTTTGTACACCTGAAACTTATAGATTAATTTTAAAGATTTATTACAACTTTCTTGCTATAAATATTCACAAAAAACTACCGAATAATGAAGTGAACCCCGAAGGGGTCACTTCAATAATCGGTAGTTTTTGATTAATTAAAGAAATCTAAAATAGTATGTTTGACTGAAAATTTTGACTCATCTACAACATTATACTTGCACCAATCGTATTTATCTAAATTCCAGCAAATATAAACATTGTCTTTACACTCTATTAAAGGAATAAGTCTTGCACGCTTGATATTAGTGCCAAGTTCTTTTTCGCTTTTCAAAACTTCTTGCAATGAGCAGATTTTATAGCAATCTTTATCTTCAAAGACTTGAGGCTGGTCTTTTAAAGCAGATATCATCACTCTAAACTCTCTTGGCGCCAAGATTAACGAGAACTTTTGTCTAACTTTATTGACATTATCGTTCTCTTCACCTTTCTCTAATATCAATTGCAGATAATCTTTAATCTTCATAACCACACACTTTAATTACTTTCTTGGATTTTTAAGGTTAGCCTGAGCTGCAGCAAGTCTTGCAATAGGAACTCTGAATGGTGAGCAAGATACATAGGTAAGTCCTGCATTGTGGCAGAATTCTATTGAAGATGGGTCTCCGCCGTGCTCGCCACAGATACCAAGTTTGATATCAGGTCTAGTGCTCTTTCCAAGGTCACTAGCCATCTTAACAAGTTTGCCAACACCATTTTGGTCAAGTCTTGCAAATGGGTCAGACTCAAATATCTTCTTAGCATAGTAAACGTCAAGGAACTTACCAGCGTCATCACGAGAGAAGCCATAAGTCATTTGAGTTAAGTCATTCGTACCAAATGAGAAGAACTCAGCATACTTAGCAATTTCGTCAGCTGTAAGAGCGGCACGAGGAATTTCAATCATTGTACCAATCTTATATGAGAGTTTAACGCCATTTTCTTTGATAACTTCGTCAGCCTTGTTTGCTACGATATCACGAACATACTTAAATTCTTTCCAGTCACAAGTGAGTGGGATCATAATTTCAGGTACGATATTGTAACCTTTTTCTTTGTTTACTGTGATTGCAGCTTCAATAACTGCTTGAGTTTGCATTTCAGCAATTTCTGGATAGGTAACAGCAAGTCTAAGTCCACGGTGACCCATCATTGGGTTAAATTCGTGAAGGTCGGCAACCGTTTGCTTTAATCTATCGAATGAAATGCCCATTTCCTTTGCAAGAGCAGCAATCTCACTATCCTCGTGAGGAAGGAACTCGTGTAGTGGTGGGTCAAGGAAACGAATGGTAACAGGCTTGCCTTCCATAGCGCCATAAATACCGATGAAGTCCTTTCTTTGCATAGGAAGAAGCTTCGCAAGAGCTTTCTTTCTCTCTTCAACAGTAGTGGAAACAATCATCTCTCTTACTGCTGGGATTCTGTCAGCTTCAAAGAACATATGCTCTGTTCTGCAAAGACCAACACCCTCAGCACCAAAATTGAATGCATTTTTAGCATCTCTTGGATTGTCGGCATTAGTTCTAACTTGAAGTGCGCGATATTTATCAGCCCATTCCATAATTGTAGCAAATTCGCCTACAATCTTAGCTGGCTCTGTCTTGATTTCGCCATCATATATCTTACCAGTTGAGCCATCAAAAGAGATAACATCCCCTTCTTTGTATGTCTTGCCATTTAAAGTGAATGATTTTTCGTCTTCAGCAAATTTGAGTGCTGAGCAACCTGCAACGCAGGCAGTACCCATACCACGTGCAACAACGGCAGCGTGAGATGTCATACCACCACGAGCAGTTAAGATACCTTGGCTTGCAGCCATACCTTCGATATCTTCTGGAGAGGTTTCAAGTCTAACCAAAACAACCTTTTCCTTATTTGCGCCCATCTCTTTAGCCTTTTCTGCAGTAAAGCAAATCTTACCACAAGCAGCGCCCGGAGATGCAGGAAGAGCCTCAGCAATAGGAGTTGCCTTCTTAAGAGAGTCAGCTTCAAATTGAGGGTGAAGAAGAGCATCAAGTTGTTTAGGGTCAATCATCATAAGAGCTTCTTTCTCTGTAATTAAGCCCTCTTTAACAAGGTCAACGGCAACCTTAAGTGCAGCCTTAGCTGTACGTTTACCATTTCTTGTTTGAAGCATATAGAGTTTACCTTTTTCAATAGTAAATTCCATATCTTGCATATCTTTGTTATGTTTTTCAAGAGTTTTTGCGATATTTGCAAATTGTTTATAAACTTCTGGGTTTTGTTTCTCAAGAGCAGAAATTGGAAGTGGTGTACGGATACCAGCAACAACGTCCTCACCTTGAGCGTTCATAAGATACTCGCCATAGAGTTTGTTTTCACCAGTTGCAGGGTTTCTTGAGAAAGCAACACCTGTACCAGAATCTTCACCCATATTACCAAATACCATAGATTGAACGTTTACTGCAGTTCCCCATTCATATGGAATGTCGTGCATTCTTCTATAAACGTTTGCTCTGTCATTATCCCAAGAACGGAATACAGCTTTTACTGCCTCGATTAATTGTACTTGAGGGTCTTGAGGGAATTCCTCTCCTTGAGACTTCTTGTAAAGGTCCTTAAACATTTCAACGATTTCTTTAAGGTCTTCAGCTGTCAAGTCCTTATCATATTGAACGCCCTTTTCTTCCTTAACTTTGTCAAGGATACGTTCATACTTAGACTTTTCTTGTTGCATAACAACGTCTGAGAACATTTGGATAAATCTTCTATAAGAGTCATAAGCAAAACGAGGGTTGTTTGTAAGTTTGCTAAGTCCTTCAACAACTTCGTCATTAAGACCAAGGTTAAGGATGGTATCCATCATACCAGGCATAGAAACTCTAGCGCCAGAGCGAACAGATACTAAAAGTGGATTATTTTTATCTCCAAACTTTTTGCCTGTCATCTTTTCAAGTTCTTTAAGTTTTTCTTCGATTTGAGCTAAAATCTCGTCATTGATTTTACGTCCATCAGCGTAATATTGAGTACAAGCCTCAGTAGTTACAGTAAAGCCTTGTGGAACAGGCATACCAAGGTTTGTCATTTCAGCAAGGTTAGCGCCCTTACCACCAAAGAGTGCTTTATTTTTGCCGTCAGCTTCTTTAAATAAGTAAACAAATTTTTTCATAAACTCTCCTTTTTTCACAATGACAATTATATAACATATCCTTTCATTTTCCAAACGATTTACAAAAATTTTTTATAACGATGAAAATAAACTATAATTTAACAAAAACTATAGCCACATATATATGACTATAGTTTAGATTAAATATATTTTCTTTGTATTTAAATAAAAATTTTAAATTACATATTTTACAACATAAATTATCAATTATTTTCTCTTGTCAGCAAATCATTGAAGGAACAATTAAAATATCTTACAATGTCAAATAAAGTTTCAATGCCGGGACTAGTGCCAGTTTTCCATCTAGTTAAATTAGCGCGTGCAAACTTAAGCTCCCTGCAAAACTGCCTTAGCGAAAGATTGTTTAGCTTTATTGGCCCAATTAAATTGTCATAAAATTTGCTCTGATCGCTACTATATCTTTTAAAGTTGTTTTCATTAGAAACGTAGAACATATAATCAAGGAAAATTATTTAATTTGTTATAAAATTATTGAAAATTACCTAAAAAACAATAAAAATTATCAGATTTTAGTAGAAAATATTTATAAAATGCCAATAAAAGATATCATTGAAGATATCCTAATAGGCTATTGTTTTTACATATCTCAAACTAAATTTGATTATGATATTTTTAAAGATAAAAAATCAGTTTTATATGCAAAAATATCAATAATTGATATTCCAAATATTTAAATTAAAAAAATAATATATAAAAACAAATTATCAAAAATAAAACCAGCGGAATGCTGGTTTATTTATTAATATGCAGTTCTAAGTTCTGATATAACTACATTATCTTTGTTGACACCGATTTTACAATCGTAGACAGAAAACTCAACTATCACATCATAAAGTCCATAATCCGAGATATATCTCATAATCTTTGAAAAACCTGGTATATTCCATAATTTGTTATCTTCTATCGTCGTATGCAAATTGTATTGAGGGTTTTCGTAGATGTTTCGCTGTGTCGCCTCGCTATCCGTTCTTGCTGTTAGGTCAACCATATCTACGCCGTCATAGCCTTTATGCACCTTGATATCGCCTACTAAAATAATATCCTCTTTGTATGGTCTGTATGAAACATCAACTGTAACCTCATTTGTAAAGTAAGATAGTTTTTCTTTAGCCTTCTCAAAATTTTCAACATAAAAGAAGTTGCCATTTGTTTTATTAGGACTTCTTAAAACATACTCTTCTGCTGGATTATCGTCGAAGAATTTTTGAATACCGTCAATATCTTTAACATCAAACACTTGCAATGGAAAATAGTTGAGGCGGAGCTCTTTCATCTTGTTTATACTGTCTTTTTTGTCTTTTATTTTTATCATTTTTTACCCTCTTTATATAAACATTATATCAAATTTAATAAATTTTTTATTATTTTTTAATAAAAATTAAGATTTTTTTATTAATTTTAACTCAATTATTCATTTGCCTCGTCTTGATTCGCAAGTGTATTTAACTGGCTTATTGCCTCCTCATAGGCATCGTTATTTACAAATGCCCGCATAAGCCTATCCTGCATTATACTATAAATTCCATCAGTGCCGACAATCAAGTCATCTTTTAGCCTGCATCCAGAAAATTGAAACAAACCTTGCAGTTTATCGTGTGAAAAATAATCTTGAGCTGAGGGTGTGCTTAAACCATCGGGATGATTATGCACCAAGATTACTGCAGGTAAATCATAGGTCGACACAAAAAATGAGATATCTCTTAAATTTACCCCGACAATGCTATGTTTGCCTCTTGATAGACATCTTTCAGCGCATAACTGCCCTTTACTATCAAGTCCGATTAAATGCACTTCCTCTTTGGTCTTAAAACGAAGGAGGTCCTCTATATAATCATAAATTTCACCAATCGATGAAGGGTTAACTTCTTTGCGCGCCTTTTCCATAACATAAGCTTGAAAGATGCCCAAGATATTATGTAATTTTAAAGCAGAAAGATAGCCCATACCCTCCACCTGCTGTAAGTCTTCAATTGGCGCCTCAAGAATGTGTCTTAACTTTTTATACCTATCTAAAAGCCTGTGCGCAAGAGGATTTACATCGCCTCTTGGGAAAACATAGCAAAGCACAAGTTCAACTTGTTGAATAATCGTCAAATTTTCAAATTCTGACCTATAGGCAAGCTCCATAAGACGTTTGCGATGTCCAGAATGAATACACTCATTTTTCTTTTCCATAATTATTACCCTATAAAAATGTTTTAAAAATTACTTTTTAAATATAAATAAAATATTTCAAAAAGTCAAGGAAAATAAATCCTTAAAATACATAAGTATTATTTTTTGACCCTTTTTAATTATTAAGATTTTGAAAATTATTTATACATAAAAAATTGCCAATGTTGATAACATTAGCAATTTTAAAATCATTTTATTTAATTTTTAGTTTCTATTAAGCCTCTGGCTCAGGCGAGTATTCAACTGTAATTTCAACAGGTGTGTTTGATATGCTTACATCTTTATCTGCGTTTATCAAATCTGCAAGTTTAGCTTCAAATTCTGCCTTTACATCGTTTACTTTAACATTGCCCTTTCTCATCTCGGAGTCCGTCTTGTAAACTTTGTAATCAAGAACATTTCCACTTGCATCTTTTACTACTACGATTGCCTGAGCGGTAATAGTTGTCTTTCCAGTTTTTGCGTTGTATATTGCATTTACTGAATATTTTACATCAGCATTGCCAGTAACTTCGCCGTCCTCACTACTTATTGTTGCTGTTGCGTCATCGCTTGCTACCGTTTCCATCTCACTTTCAAATACAAGTCTATTTACACTCACCTCTTTAAGTCTATTTACAAGGTCAAGTGGAGATAAACCGTCAATACCAGTTGCAATGGTTGCTGTGATAGTGCTTGTATATGCACTTCCGCTCTTGCTTACGCCACTTATAAGAATGCTTACTTCGCCATTATTTTTGTTGTATTCGCAGTGATCAACACTTGTAATTGTACCACCAAGACTTGGACTTATGAGATACTTTGTAACACCTTCATAATTATTTAAGTCTTCTTGAGTAAATTCGATATTTGTTACAGGATTTGAAAGTTCGTCATTTTGTTCTTTTTGGAAAGCAGAATATGCATCTGCTGCCTTTAATGCGCAATCGCTTGCACTTGTTGCCATTTCTGCAATCGTCTTAGTTGAATTGTTTATATTATTCATTATACTGATTACACTGTTATAATCACCAGATGTGTATGCCTGCTCTACTTGGGTTACTAGATTTCTAAAGTTTTCAAACTCAGCATTAGCTTTAGATTGATAGTCTTGAGCTGAAGCTAAAGCATCACTGATAATCGTTAAAGTATTTCCGTCGGCACCTTCGTTTTGAGCCTTTGTTAAATATCCTTGAGTTGCTGTAACTGTTTGTCTAATAAGTTCAATTGAAGTTGCAACAGTAGTTTGAAATTCTGGAAGTTGAGCATAAAGCCCTTGAGCTGTTTGTTGTATCTTTTCAAGTTCCCCTTGAGCTTCATTTATTATATTTTCAGCTTCATTCAAAAGTTCTTGGAATTGCCTTGTGATTGCATCTGTCTTTTCGGTTACGGTTGCAGTCAAGTTAGCAATGTCAGTAGCATTTTGAAGAACAGCTTTATTCAATTCGCCAACTTTAGCATAGTTGCCATTATCATACTCAACTTTCATTTGTGCTTGACTGGCACTCATAGACTCAAGGGTAGAGTTAGCAGTAGATAAGGCAGTTTGCGCCTCTTCCAAATTCTTTTGCATCTCCTCAGATGCAGAAAGTCTTACTTCCATAGTAAGAGCAGATAATGTCGCCCCATCATCTCCTTCAAGTCTGCCCTCTACTTGAGCGACAAGTCCATCTGCTGTAGTAACTTGAGTATTAGCACCATTCACTGCTTTCTCAGCATTTTCTAGAGCTGTAGCAGAATCATCTAATTGGTCTGTTGCTGTTGCAACTATTTGTGCATCTGCGCCTTCCGCCTCTCTTTTCGCTCTAGCTTCAGCAGATCCATAAAAGTGTCCTAAAGTAAGTCCACCTACCAAAACTATAGCAGCAGCAACTGCAAGAACAACTTTTATAGCCTTTTTAATTGTTCCTTTACCTTTATTTTGTCCTGAGCTATTTGCTGGAGCTTGCGAGCCTCCTATGTCTTGAGTTTCCTCTGGCGTAGGACCATTAGAGCCACCGTAAAGTCCTCCCTGTTCCTCAACTGGCTCTGTCGTGCCTTGCCCATCTTGAACAGGTTGAGCAGGTTGAGCAGGTTGAGCCTGAGCGCCACTCTGACCAGCTTGTGCTGTAGGCTCTGCTTGTGTCTGTTGTGCTGGTGTTGTTTGAGCTGTTTGTGCAGTCACTCCTGGCTGTGTTTGTGGTACGTCTTGAGGCTGTTGTACTACGCCTTCCGCATCAGTTGCAGAAGAGTTCTCAGCGCCATTAGCCCTATTTAATCTACTTAAAATTTCTGTTATATTACGTCGTGAACCCATAGTTCCCTCCTTAATTTACTTATATTATAACTCATTGACGCATTTTTGTCAATATGCAATTATTAAATACTTTACACAATTTATTAAATATTTAGTAGTTTTAGCTATAAAATCCTTCCCAATTTACACAACTATATTATCGGAAGCCGAACTTGCTTGCAAGGGTGAGGCTGATGTTTATACA
>CAMLSW010000056.1 GCA_946484195.1 uncultured Clostridia bacterium | reverse complement strand
TCAAGATTGGTTCATCATCTCTTTGTCGTTGGGAAAACTGTCAAGCAGATGTAAAGGGTTCTCAACTTGTAATTCTCGCTAAATATTTTGGCGTATCAATTGATTACCTAATGGGATTGGAAGATTAATATGAACAATAGTCAGTTAGAAAAAAACAATATATTTTACAAAGTGTGGATTCAAGGAAATAATGTTTATGGGGAAGTTTACAAAATAATTAAAATAGAACAAAATTATTGTTATGCTGTAGATAGAAAAAATAAAGAATATCATATGATTTTATCAAGTCCTGATATAATAAGAAATAAAAAAGATGCCATAAAAAAATACTATAATTTGAAAAAACTATTATTGAACAAACATAACTTACCTAAAGTTAAAATAAATGATCTAATTGAAATTATTATTGACGATGTTGAAATATTAAACTTAAAGATAACTACTCAAAATACACAATATAGACCAATATTTTCTGGAAAACCATGGAAACGAATTGATTATGTCGAAGAGATTTTACCAAATCATAATATCGACAATAATATTATTTCAGACAATTCTCCACTAGGGAAATCTATTTTAAACAAATTTTTATATGAAAAATGTTTTTATCAAGTAGAGAATAATAATCACTATGTAATTATCAATAAAATAAATTAATATTCATTTCTTAAAAACATTATCTGGTGTGAGATTATTTATACCTCCACCTTTTTTAATGTAATCAATTAAATGATTGCTTAAAGTTTCGCCAACACTTTTGGTTACTGACGGATAGAATTTGGCTTGTCCTTTTCTTTCTTTATTTGTTTTAAGATTTATAGTCTGTATGTTTTTTGCATATTTTATTTTCTTCATCTTTTCTCCTATAATCAAATGCTCTATTTTTTGAGTATCTTTCATCACAAACACATACCACAAACTTTTTCATAAGTTCAGCACATACCTGAAAGACTTTTTAATATTTCCAGACTGCAGAAAAACCAGCGAGACAAGGCTCGGGAAATATTCCAAAGCAGGAGTTTAGTTTCCATAAATGACTGTTTTGGGATATTTTACAGTTAACGCAGTAAATAAATTTGTTTGCAAATTTATGATCGCGAAGTTTTTCTGCTGTCTGGCTTTTGATATGAAAACACACTCCTAGGCGTCATTCTTTTTATACTCTTGCCTTGTCTTAAGCCTACCAATAATTTCTCCACCAACCGTGAAACAACCTCAGCGTAAACCTCTTCGTCTATCTCAATTTGTGGTTCATTCAACACTTTCTTTGAAACTCTATCAATCACATTGTTTAAATTTTGTTCATTCATAATTATTCTCCTCATCACAATTAGAGAGGCAATGAGTTAAATAATTTTTTTGTTTAAAATTCTATTTTTGTTTATTTAAAGAATGGTCCACATGCTAAGCTTTTTAGATTAATGAAAAGCCAACTTGTTTAAAATAAATTCTATAAAATTAAAATATCTAGCTTCTAATAATCTTGCTTAAAGCGAAAGTGGGTTTCCCACTTCTCGGCTAAACGTAGGTGGCGCAAAGTGCGTCAGTGCTAATGGGTGGTGCGTCAAAATATGTCCTTATTTCCTTGGCCTTTTGGCGTATTTTCAGCACTTTGAGCCACCTCTTTTCCTGCTTCCATTAATTTTAACAATCAATTTGTCTATTCTCTTCAATTTCCAACTCAAATCAACAGCAACTTGCTTACTTTGCACTATGCCCATTACTCGCCCCAATTTTCTTAAAACCCCGCTATCCTTTACACTTTCTTTGCCACTCATAATGCTTGCCAAACACCGCCCATTTTCGCCGTCACCTCCTTTTTTTGTTAAATTTAAATAGATGTAATTATTAGGACTTCTGCTTATAATGAAGCTTATAAAGATAGAGATATTAATTCCGCTTTAACACACTTTTCCAACTCGCATAATAACTTTAATACCAAGCAAAAATCTAAACCTCTTCCTTGTTCTTTGCTATACTAATTACTTGCCATATTTCATAAACACCTCCATTTATACTTGCCCTTTCTCTACTCGACAACCATTAATGCAACCACTCACTCTCTAGTCACTTTGCACATATTTTCTTAAAACAAAACTGCCCGTTTCGTTATTAAAATGAAGGCAAAAATAATAGATTTTTTTAACTCAAATAAAAAAATGCCCCTCTATATAAGGCACTCTTGTTGCGTAAAAATTCCCAGATTTCAACCAAAATTAACCCCTTTTATACATCTCCGCCACCATTATTCAACACACTTTTCAATCACCCAAAACCCTGCGATCCCTTATTTTATAAGTCTTTTCATCGCCCCCATAAAATTATTTTAACTTTTTATTTCCACCTCCCCACTTTCCCTTATTTTGTTGCACAAAAAAAGGCCACACCTCACAGTGTGACCAATCTCTTTTCCCTTTTCTTTTATCTCAAAAAGAGAGGCAATGAGTTTTTAATTAAATTTCCTTTATTCCTAAACTTTTTAAATATTGATAAGTGCCATCATAAAACTCAGGGAGTCTTGTGCTGTCTTCCCAGTATCCGCTCAAATTTTTATTTTGGTTCCCCGCTGGCACACAAATTACCATTCCTGCCCTTGCACGAGTTAAAAGAACTCTATACGCATTTAACATGTATTTTATAAGTTCCTGTTTGTTTTCAGTATCAGGGGTTTGTTCAACCCACTTAGTTTGTCCATTAAATTTATAATAACGCCATCTTCCTCTATTATACCTCATATCAGCATCCCACAACACACAGGTATAATCTAGTTCCAAACCTTGAACCTGAATTTCAGTTGCAGCATCTTCTAAATAATTTGAAGACCTAATATCAACCTTATCTTCCAAAAACCAATGGACAGCATTTTCATCTCCTGTTTCAAGAACGTGTATGCCAAGTGGCTTAAATCTTGCGGATTCTTTTGTTATTAAAACACCAGTACGTTCTGTTCCTCTTACCTTTTCATGTAACCATTTTTTTGCTTTTTCCATATCCCTAGTCAGAACTATTGGATATTTATCTTTTATCTCGTTATAAAGGCTTGCAGTATTAGGCTCAATGGCAAGCATAGCATGAACAAAGGCAGATAATTTTTCAGCCCTATATGAACGAAGTGAAACATTTAAGTGTAAGTCTTCTGAGTAAGTAACATTTTTATTTTTTACCAGTAATTCATTAACTTTACCCTCAGCATATTCAGGCTCTGTAAGTTGTGGAGATATATAAACCTTCCATTGCTGGAATTTATCATTTAAAGCTTTTATCCATTCAGTTATTCCTGCTTCACCCACATTAATTTCTTGTCCGCCACCAACCAAACAAACTATAACAGCCCAATCTTCGCGCTGGTCTAGTGACCAAATTAAAAATGCAGCCTCTGACATTGGAAAGTTTGGAACCTTTAACTTGTTGCCATATGTTCCACCTCTTTTTAAGTAATCTGCCAATCTTTTTTTAGTCCACGAACGTTGTGCCTCGTCAAAAATTGCAACATGCTCAACTTCTCCGTAGCCAGCCTCATTGAATTTCATCGCCTTTTCAGGGTCAATTTCTAAAACCCCATTTTCAACTGGATTTTTTATTTTCGCTAGCATATTATCACGATATCGATGAATTATTTGAATAAATTTACCTACTTCTCTTCGAGAATCTGTTAGCTTTTTATTTTCGCCTCTTTCCTTACACTTTTTATAATTATCTTTTGCAAGCGCTTCATTTAACACTGCGACCAAAGGTCCATTTCCTGAAAGATAAACTGCCCCTTCATCTTCAACTGGTTTATCATTGCCTTGATAAGTTTGCTTAACCGCAACATCGAGCCCAACGAGCGTTTTACCAGCACCTGGCACACCAGTAACAAAACAAATACTCTTTTCCCTGTTTGTTTTACTTTTTTCTATAACATCAAGAATATATTTTATTGTTCTGTCAGTGGACGCGTTATCTGCCTCGTGCCTTATAATATCTTCCACCGAATGGTTTTCATAAAGCCTTTTGGCTGCTTCAATAATTGTTGGAGTTGGAGCATATGGGCTAATAATCCAATTTGGGTCAACAGGCGTTTCTTGAGGAAATTTATTTAACACCTTTTCTAATATATCAAGAAGCCCAAACTCGCCAGTAATAAGCGGATTTATTACATTATCGTCATACGCAGACATTTGTATGTTTTCAGTTTTTCTTGGATAATTTACCACAATTAAAACAGGAGCAATAACTTTATCTTGGCTAAGTTTATGAAAGTTTTTCAAATCTAACGCATAATCAAGCACTTGATCAATAGCCTTTTCAAAATCGTTTAGTTCTCTCGATTTCCAAACTTTAAATTCAAGGCAAAAAACTATTCCCCTATAAAGAAGAATGGTATCAATGCGTTTACCTAAACGTGGAATATCATATTCAAAAATAATTTGTCCATTTTTATCATCAAATCTTGAAAGTACATTTTTTAGTTTTCTTATTTCATCTTTCCATGCTTCTATTGTTATGGTAAGCGCAACCCCGTGATAATTATCACATAATGTGCCTAGAATTGCACTTGTATCTAAACTTAAAAACCTTTCAAAATCACTATTAAACAGACAACGCGGACTTTTTTTCATAAATTATTTTCCTTTATAAACATAAGATATTTAGTTAGATTATAGCACATATCAATATAAAATTAATAAAAAATTTAATAATTTAAATAACTTATTCAAAAATTATAATATACTTTAAAAACAATTAATTAAACATTAAAAACACTTGCAAAAGATTTTTATAAGAGTTAAAGCACACACAACTTTTGGAGGACCCATGAAAAACGAAACTGTTATTGAATTTATTAAAGAAAAATTTTATGAACAAAAAATGTCAGCTGAATACGAACTTCAACTGACAAAAATTGTGAAACTTAAAAATAAAATCACCTAAGATTGATCAAATTATTGAGTTTGTTATTGATTTTATAAAAAAAATTTAAATATTAACCAATTCCAAAAAATCTTTCAAAGAATTGTTTTAGTCTTTCAATTACACTTAATTTTTTCTTTTCTCTTCCACCACCAAATCTTGACATTGGTGGCATAATCTTGTCGATATCTGTACCTGTTGTTTTCATCACTCCATCACGGAATGAATATTCCATAAATTTACGAGTTTCTTTCTCTTTCAGTTGCATTTCAGTAATAATCGTTTGTAGCTCAAGCTCTTTTTGCTTTGCAACAAAATCTTTCCACTCAAGCATAACATCATCAACATCATTTATTCCTGCAATAAATGTATCAATCAGTGCTTTTTTGCTTCGTAGTTCCAAACTCGAATCAACTGCCCTGTTTATTGATATTAAAATTTCTTTATCTTCGCAGTGACTGTCATGATATTTTTTCACTAGCAGTAAAATATAATCAATATTTATTTCAACCTGTTTAACAAGTTCAACTTCAAAAACAATATCGTCGTTAATATTTTCTTTTTCATGACCCTCTCTGTATTTTTTCCATTCTAAATACAAATCATTGTATCTACTCAAATAATCTTGCATTTGCCCTTCTGACAAAATCTCGTTACCCTCGAATTCATCAAATGATGATAGCAAGTTTTTCATACGAAGAACAGAACCGAATAATCCTATAAAATCTTTTTGTGCCTTTTCACCAATAATCGCTGGCTCTGACAAAGGATATTGTTCTTCAAGTTGATTTATTAAATCTTTGTAACCAGGTTTGTATATGCCTTTTTCATCTTTATATCCATTGTAATAATCTTGATAGCCTTTAAGCAAGCATATGCCTCCTGCTTCTTTGTCTCCAAACAAAGCAATGGCATCATCGGTTCGCTTTTGCAAGTTTCTGAAACAAACAATATTCCCAAATGTTTTGATAGAATTTAAAATTCTATTTGTTCTCGAATATGCCTGAATAAGCCCGTGCTGTTTCAAGTTTTTATCAACCCATAAAGTGTTAAGAGTCGTGGCATCAAAACCTGTAAGAAACATATTCACAACAATTAAAAGGTCAATATCTTTATTCTTCATTCGAAGTGAAACATCTTTGTAATAATTTTGGAACTTGTCGCTTGATGTATCATAATTTGTTTTGAACATGTCGTTATAATCGTGAATGGCATCTTCCAAGAAATCACGGGAAGATTTGTCTAAATTAGATGTATCTTCCGAATTTTCTTCCACCAAAAGCGAGTCATCAACTTCCTCATTTGCGCCATAACTAAAAATAGTTGCAATATTTAATTTCTTTGATGGGTTTTCACTCATTTGGCGCTTAAATTCGTTATAATAAAGTTTGGCAGCATCAACAGAAGAAACACAAAAAATAGAATTAAAGCCACTTAATCTCAACTTTTGTTTCTTCTCTTCAATAGCGTTTTTATCTTTTGCTATTGCAACATCGTATATGTTGACGAGTTTGTTAAATTCATAACTTTTTTCGTTGCGATATGTTTTTTGATTAAAATGGTCTAAGATATATTCGACTACTTTGGTTATTCTTTTTGGAGCCAAAAAAGCCCTTTCCCTGTCTATATCAGCAACTTGCTTGTCGTCAATATCAGGTTCTTTGTCCATTGTCTTGATGTAGTCAACACGAAATGGCAAAACATTTTTGTCATTTATTGCGTCAACAATTGTGTATGTATGTAACTTGTCGCCGAAAGCTTGCTCTGTTGTCTTTAAATTGACATGCTTTATTCCTGCGTTTGAATTGACCGCAAAAATAGGAGTTCCTGTGAAGCCAAACAAATGATATTTTTTGAATGTCCTTACAATTGCAACATGCATATCTCCAAATTGCGAACGGTGACATTCATCAAAGATAATAACAACATGCTTATTATAAACTTCATGCTCTTTGTATTTTTTTATAAAAGCATCAAGTTTTTGAATGGTAGTTATGATTATTCTTGAATTTGGATTTTCAAGTTGTTTTTTTAACACGGCAGTTGAAGTGTTACTATTTGCAGCACCTTTTTCAAACTTGTCATATTCTTTCATCGTTTGATAGTCAAGGTCTTTTCGATCAACCACAAACAAAACTTTGTCAATATATGGCAGTTTTGTTGCAAACCTTGCCGTCTTGAATGATGTCAGTGTCTTTCCGCTTCCTGTCGTGTGCCAAATATATCCACCTGCTTTAACTGTTCCATAGGTTTTGTAATTGTTGCTGATTTCAATACGATTTAAAATTCTTTCTGTCGCCACAATTTGATAAGGGCGCATAACAAGAAGAAGTTTTTCGCTTGTAAAAACACAGTACTTAGTCAAAATATTCAATATTGTATGTTTAGACAAAAATGTTTTTGTGAAATCAATTAAATCAGGTATGATTTTGTTATTTGCATCTGCCCAAAAAGAAGTAAATTCAAAACTGTTGCTTGTTTTTTCTTTTCTAAATTTTTGAGCGTTGTTTTTAACATGATTGAACCTTGTGCTATTTGAATAATATTTTGTGTTTGTACCATTTGAAATAATAAAAATTTGAACATATTCAAAAAGTCCACTAGAAGCCCAAAAACTTTCTCTTTGATATCTGTCTATTTGATTAAACGCTTCACGAATTGCAACACCCCTGCGTTTTAATTCAACATGCACAAGTGGAAATCCATTAACCAAAATTGTCACATCATACCTGTTGTCATGCAGACCGTCATTATTGATGTACTGATTGATAACTTGCAATTTGTTGTTGTGAACATTGTCTTTATCTATTAAGGTTATATTTTTGCTAAGTCCATTATCTAATTTGAAGGCAATACGGCTTTGTTCTTGAATTTTACTTGTTTTTTCTACAATTCCATCATTGGCATTGGCAAGTTCTTCGCTAAAAAACCTTTCCCATTCATCATCGGAAAATTTAAAGTTATTTAACTCTTCTATTTTTGCACGCAAATTTATTATCAAGTCTTTTTCTGTTTTTATTGGTAAATAATCATATCCTTGCTCCTGCAAAAGTTTGATAAATTCCTTTTCAAGTTCGGCTTCACTTTGATATGCGTCAGAACGAACTTTTTGAGATTTGTACTCAGTCACAACTGTGCATTCACTTGACTGTGCAACAATGTTATAAAAAGCCATACTTCTCCTTCTCAATTATTTCTCTTAAAATTTAATAGTTTATCTCTGTAATATTCATATTGTTTTTGTCTTGCTTCAATTTCTGCGGGAAGCCCATTTGATAAATCGTTAACTAATTTATCAAAATTGTCCAAAATCTCAACAATTTCTTTTTGTTTTTGAAGTGATGGGAGTAAAAATTGATATTTTAAAACCATTTCTTTACTTCCTCTTGGCATTTTTGCGCCTTTGGAATTTTGTACATCATATTCAAAAAACTCGTCCGACGATAATACATAGAACAAATATTTCGGTATTACAAGATTTTTATTTGCAATTATAGTCAAAACATCACCATTTGTTCCACCATCACAATTGGCAAACCAAATTTTTTTAAGATATGGTCTTATATTCCCAATCAATATATTACCAACATTAAATTCAATACACTTTCCAATATTTGGGACATAACTCGATTTTTGTTTACCTTGTCTGTTTTGAAGTAAATTATCTACGCCAACATAAGTATACTCAGTTAATGATTGAGCATCAATTTTATTAGATGAATAATGTGCAACATCTTCTAATTCAACATTGACATATCCATAGACATATTGCAAGAGTTTAATTAGCCC
>CAMLSW010000055.1 GCA_946484195.1 uncultured Clostridia bacterium | reverse complement strand
AAATAGTTGAGAATGAACATTTATATGGACCGGGAAAAAGACTGCTTATATTTTTGCAAGGCTGTTCTTTGCACTGTAAAGGTTGTGTGAATAAACATTTGTGGGATTTCAAATGTGAGAAGATGTTATCTAATGAAGATATCTTACGAATTTGTGAAATAGAAAAAGTCGATGGAATTACTTTGCACGGTGGAGAACCATTGGACCAAGCTGAAAAACTTTTAGAAATTGTAAAGGCTTTAAAAGAAAAAAAATTTACTGTTATACTTTTTACAGGGTATACAAAAAAAGAAATTAAAGATTATAAATTAAAAGTTTGGAACCTTTCAGACATAGTTATTTCCGGAAGATTTAAACTTGAAAAACAAAATTTTTATTTACAATTCAAAGGCTCAACAAACCAAAAGATAATAACTCACAAAGGAAAATATAAAGACTATAAAATTAAAAATGGAAAGACTGTTTCTATCTTAACAATTGATAATCTTGGTAATTTAAACATCAAGGGATTTTATACAAACGAAATAAGAGATATAACAGATTTGAAATAGGTACAAGTAATGATATACTAAAAATTAAGGAAACAAAATCTATGTGGTATTATGATGATTGCTTAGACTACTCTAACCCGGCGGATAGAGAAATTATTGAAAAGCGAAAACAGTTAGAGCGAGAAGAACGGATAAAGTATATAAAAGCGCAAAGACGCTCATATCTTAAAGGTCAGCGTGGGAAAAGACTTTATTATGATAGAGATGACTACTACCAAGAAGATGAAGAAGCACAAATTAAGTGCATTTTCACAAGAGATTTGCGTAGAGAAAAATTGTTTGCGTATTTAAAATATTTGAATGACAAAAAAGTTTTTGTTAGAGATTTAGCTTGGAAGTTTGCAGTAACCGAAAGGACAATTCAAAATGATTTGAAATTTTTGATAGACAATGGTTTTATTGAAAGACAAATAAACAAAACTTTTAAAGGCAGACAAACCAAAAATTCCTACATAGTCCACCCTGAAAAGCAAAAAGACCTTGCTTATGGTGGCGATAGAGTGATTATGCCAATATTTGTGGCAAAACAAGATGGTAATTAATTTGTCTGCTTAATGACCGATTACAAACGAAACGAACATAGAAACAAGATTGAAGATTGTGAATTTTGGCTAAATGAAAGAACTATAACAGACAAGACCAATCTTGAAAAAGCAACAAATAAACTATCTCGGGAATATTTTAAACAAAAAGTTTCTGGTAAATATATGGGCGAGATATGTGAATATCAAACTCATGGCGAGTTTTATAAAGAAAAAGAAAGAAGACATAGAAAATATAGAAGTAAATTCTTTTTCACTTTGACACTTTTAGATGAGTTATATTCCACAAAACGCAATGCAACATGGATTAGTTTAAAAGTTGCACCAAGAAGAATAAAACAATACCATATAAACAAAGGAATTCATCAAGCAAAAAAAGTGTTAGGGGTGAAATAGACTGAAATAGTGAACCACTTTTTGATGAAAAATTAAAAATTTTTTAAATTTTTTTAAAAAGTTCAAAATTTACGATAAATAAAGGAGTTCAGGCGTATTGCTTGCTAAAAATCATCAAATTTGGCTAAAAACAGTAAAAACACAAGTGCAAAAACAGCCGAAAAATCTATATAGGTGTAGGAAAAATACAATGTTTTGTTCCCGCATTGTATTTTTGTTTTTGTAGAAAGATAAAATCTAACAAAGAAAAATGATGCCAACTTTGCGTTCCTAAACAGCGAACTAGAAAAACACAATTTTATATTTAACAAAGGAAAAATGGTTGTCCACCATCGTATATATAATAAGTTTAAAAAATTTTTACACCTATTAAAAAAATACTAGCGTTTTTGCTAGTATTTATAAGGTTTTTAGAGGATAGAGCGCAAGTTTTGGTTAAAATATTTTTAAATTGGTGAAATCAATAAAAGCCGAAGTGTTGAATTATTTTGGTTGCGTTTTGCCATAGAAATTTCGCCAGGCATCAACATTTTTATCCAAAGAATTTTTCCCACATAGACACAAAAAATTGCAAGCGCACTGTTGCTGTCAAAATTATATATATGTTTGTATTATAAATATCCTTATTCTTCCTCAATTTGTTTCTAATTTTTTTACAATGCTTTACTCTTTTGACTTATAAAAACAGATAATTTTCTTTATCAAAAAAAACACCACATTGGGTGCTTTCGTTATGCTTTTCTTGTCAAATTGCTTTGTCCAAATTTTATGATCCTGAGCTTTTGTATTTACGCAAACTCAAATTAAAGAATATTATGCAAGGGATGACAAATAACATTCCAAAAAATGGTGCTGTTGCGCACAACCATGCAGGAATTGTTCCAATCTCTAAGATGTATGATAGTGGCAAGTAATTGAAACATGCAATAGGAATGATATAGGTAAATATTGTTGTTAACCATTTGGCATATATATTGATTGGATAATAAGCAAGTTCTTTGCTACCATTTGTGATTATATTCAAAAATTCCAAATTTTCAATAGTGTATATGCTGATACCCGCACTTAAAACAAACAGTCCAAATATGACAAATATCCCACACACATATGTCGCAATCAAAACAATCACTTTTAAGGCCGTCCATTCAATGTCCACATTCAAAAACGCAATAATACTGATGACAATACCAAGCGCCACCCTACCAAGTTTTGAAAATTCTATTTTAGAACCAAATATTTGATAATGGATATTGACAGGCCTGATCAAAAATCTGTCAAGTTCTCCTGATTGAATAAGTTTTGGGAATTCATCATATCCTCTTGCAAAACACTCTGTAAGAGAATAAACCGTGTAGACAATTCCCATCATAATAAGTGATTGATAAAATGTCCAACCAGCAACTGAGTCAAACTGTTTGAACAGCAGATAAACTGCCAGCACTTCACTGATATTTATAAGCACTTGATTAAACGATATAAACATCATATTGTAACGATACTGAAAAGAAGATTTCAAATGCATTTTCAAATAATTTGCATACAGCATACTAACCTCCTTGAATGACAGTTTTTCTCAAAGCAGAATTTATTAGTGCCCGCCCCAACAACATCAAAACAACCAACCATGCAAGACCAATTGCAATATATATGAGGCCATCTGTTATTCCAACATTTCCTATATATATCCTAAATGGCAAATCTGAAATAAATCTAAATGGCAAATAGTTTATTACATTTTGCACCCCTTGTGGAAACAAAGGCAAAGGTATTATGAGCCCAGCAAACAGATTGGATATAGAAGACACAATGCCAATAGACCCTTTGTCAGACAGTGTCTTAAAAGTCAAAAAGACTGCGAACATAGAAATTGCGTTGCTAATAAACAACCCCAAGATCAAACTCACAATAAACAATAAAAATGCAACAAAACTGACTGGTCCATGCATTCTTAAATTTGCGGGAAGCAAAAATGCGATGATTATAATTGGTGCAAATCTAAGTAAGGTCGATGCTAATTTTTGTCCAACACCTTCTACATACCATTGATTGTATATGTCAATTGGTCGAATAAATTTATAGCAAACATTGCCATTTGTTATGTCTTTTCCAATTCTTTTTCCCATGACAATGTATCTCATGACAAAAAATGCTTGTCCAAGCCAAATGTATGATATCATTTGCGAAATTGTGAAACCATTTACCGCGTCTTGTTGCATAAAAGCTGTATACAAATATATCTGCAAAATTCCCCAAAAAAATTGTGTAGCTATGCCTGAGATGGCTTTCGCTCTATATTGCAGTTCTCCCTTGAACTCCATTTTAAAAATACCAAAATATGATTTTCTCATAACCACCTCTACAATTTATACTCTTTATAGAGCCTTGCTAGAATCTCATCAACACTGAGATTGTTAACTTGAAAATCTATGATTTCATATTTTTGAGATATTTTATTTACAAAATTTTTGGTATGGAATTCTGTTGTAGGCAAATTTTTGAGAGTTGCAAATTTTTTGTTATGTGATACAACTTCATAACCTTCTAATTCAATTGTGTCATATTCTTTTGCAAATTCTATTTCAATTGTCTTAATAGATGAATATTTGTTTTTGATACTATCAAAATTTCCTTGATACAATATTTGACCTTTTCCAATCAAAATGATTTTATTTGTCAAGGCTTCAATATCACTCATATCATGCGTGGTGAGTATGATTGTCGTATGCCATTGTTGATTTATGTATTTGATAAAATCTCTTACAGCCAATTTTGTTACAGCATCAAGTCCGATTGTAGGCTCATCAAGGAACAAAATTTTTGGTCGGTGCAACAATGCTCCGGCTAGTTCACATTTCATTTTTTGTCCAAGCGACAATTGCCTTAGAGGTCGCCCAAGCAACTCTTCAAGATTTAATGCCTTATTCAAAACCTCAAGGGTTTGCTTGAATTCGTCATCAGGTATTTTATATATGTCTTTTAATAGGTTAAAACTATCAATAATTGGGACATCCCACCACAGTTGACTTCTCTGACCAAAAACAACACCAATGTTTTTGACAAATTTTTTTCTGTTTTTCCATGGAACTAGTCCATCAATGATACATGTTCCAGATGATGGGGTAAGGATTCCGCTCATTATCTTTATTGTGGTGCTTTTTCCTGCTCCGTTTGGACCAATGTATCCGACAATGTCTCCTTCGTCTATCGAAAAAGTAACATCTTTTAGGGCTTGTATAATCTTGTGCTTTCGCATGAAAAAATTCTTAAACATGCTAAACCGCCCTTTGTTCCTTTCTGGAACTTTAAAATTTTTGCAAATGTCTGTAAACTCTATGATTCTTACCATTTCATATCCTCCCTTGTTAAATAGATTAAGGAAAAAACAAGTAGAAAGTTAAACAGTATTTTAATGCAAAATATTTAATGCCAAAAGCGTGCCTGTTTATTATAACATACTTTTAAATCTTTGTCAACAAATATATTTAATATATTTAAAATTCTATTTTTCCATAAATATAACTTACAAAACACTCAACGCAAAATAATAAAAATTTTAATAATCCCACAAAATAAAAAAGCCTTGCTAAAATTTTGCAAAGCTTTCAAATTTGCTGCGAAAATATCTCATACACCAAACAATAAAGTTTCTATTATTTATGTTCAAGATTCCAATAATATGGTTGCAATTCATGTAATGGCAAAAACACTAACTTATTGTCTTTGTTGCTAACCGCACATTTTACATCAGGTCCCCAAAAATATAATCTTTCTTGGCAAACTCCACACGGAGTCAAAATCTTGATTTCTTCACACCCATCATCCCTTGCGACACACAATGAATGCGTGATTTTTTATTGTATTTATGAGCTTCAAGTATCGCACCAGTCTCAGCACATAGATCCACACAAGAATTGAGAGTCTCGTTCCACACACTGATGTAGTATTCTCCAGTGTCCACTCGAACTATTCCAACCCCTCCAGAATGTATTCCATATCTTTGATTCAGAAATGCAACTGCTTTTTCATACATTTCTTCTTCAACTGCTCATTCATCCATATAATCATACCTCATCATCAGTATATCACATTATAAATAAAAAATAAAACAAAAGAAAAAGAACATTTTATCTCTATCTAAAATTCAAACAAAAGAAACTTTTTAAAATTGACAGCAAATGAAAAAATACTAGCGTTTCTGCTAGTATTTATAAGGGCTTTTATTAGCATAGAGTACAAGCATGTGAAAAAATATATATTATGAAATTATCTTAATTTATATCCTGTACTTTCTATTGCAGATTTAATCAAACTTTCGTCAATTTGTTTGTTTGAAAGAATAATAACCTTTCCACTTTCGACATCAACATTGACACTTTTTATGCCCTATACTAAATATCTACATAAAATCACACTCTACATCTCAAAATCACTAGATAAATAGCCTTCATCTATGAGTGTTTTAATTCGCATTTCTTCCAGTTTTCTCATATAGTCTTGAAAGCACTTAATTGCTTCGTATTCACACTTTGAATTTAGATACATACAATGTTCAAGTTCTTTTCAAAGTTTGTCTTTTTGCATTCGCTTTTGGACTACATATTTTGCGTTAAGTTTTAATCTCTCAATCTCTTGACCTTTCAAACTTTTAGCACTAACAATAACCAAATTTCCAAGTCTGCGATACAAATCTTTTGTATATTTTTCACTCAAATTTTGTTGTGGTTTGGGGGCGCCATTTCGCTTGCAATAACTATCTACAAGTTTTTGTTTTTCACTAACAAGGTCATCAAAATCATTTTTGTAAATGCTAATATCAGCATTGCGGGAGATGATATAGTTTGAAATGTTATCAATATTTGGTTTTAGTTTTTGCATATTATCAGAGTCGTAAAATATATGTCCTTGCTCTGGAAATTGATTTGCTAAGTCTAGTAACATTTGCTTTAATTTGAGCCCAGAAACATCGTTTAATCGCTCTTTAACACTCTTTGTTAGTCTTAACCTTATTTCTTTTTCACTAGCCTTAAAATCGGTTGTTGAGAGTTCAATATTGGCTTTCAAAAAGTCCATTGCATTGTTTGAAATGTAACCACGAGAAAAATGCTTTTCTTTGTTTTTCATTTGTTGTGGTTCTTTCTCAAAAAACAACAAATGAATATGTCTGTTATCTGTATTCTCGTGTAGTCCAGCAAACCACTCAATGTTATCAGGATTTAGTCCTGCTCGTTTGAAATATTTTGGTAGTTCGCTTTTCACAAGTTCGTATGCTTGCTCATAACAGCCACACCATTTTTTACCAACGTTGGAAATAATGCCAGACCAAATAACCGATTTAGTTTCTCGCAAATTTTTTCTAAAATCTGCAATTTATTCTTTACTCATAAGTCCATTTTGGTTAAAGATTCCACTAGATTTTGTGCTATTGTTTGAATACTCAACAAAGTCTAATTTCTCTAAATCTTTAATGCCGGTGGCGACATATTTTAGGTAGTCGTCATACTTGTTAGATGAGTAATAATTTCGTTTGTCTTGATTAGTTTTGTCTTTGTAGTTCGGCAAAAAGAACTCTTGTTCGTAAACCACATTTGGAACTTTATCTGACATCTATGAGCTCCCTTAAAATTCTATCTCGTTCGGTGTCAATGCCAGTTTCATCTAGTGGTTCATACTTCCAACCTTGCGAGTAAGAGTTTAGGTTTGTTGGGTTTTGTTTATTGATTAGTTTAGTGATTAAGTTTAGCAGTGCTTGATCTATTCTCACATTTGCATTAGTGTCCACAAAGTCCATTTTTTGGTTTGCAGATATGGTTGTAAGTTTATCGTTTATTCCTTTTAAACTTTTTCTAATTTCGCTGTAATTTATGTTTTGGTTGAGTGCATTATCTCCAAGCATTTTGTCAGCACCAAGCAAGGCAAAATATTTCATAGCATCATTTAGACTATCAAACTTGTCCTTAAACTTTTCAAGTGCTCGCTTAAAAATATCATACTCATCTTGATTGTAAACTCTTATCATATATTGAGTTTTCAAATCTTTTGTTTTAATTCTAGCCATTTTAGCCTCCTAATTATTTCTAGTCTTTCTATGTAGTAGGAAATCTCGCAAAAGGGCAAATCTTGTTTAGTATGTAAAATAAATAATCTCATGTATAATTATATAACAAAGGAGAAAAGATATGACTAAATGGGAAGTAGCAAAATACTTTTTATGCAAAAAAAGATATTGATAGTATGATGTATATAGAGGAAAATTTATTAAAAATTACAATGTCTTTAAGAAAAGAATATGTGGATAGAATTAGAGAACATTTTTACATAAATTGTTGTGTGGTTGTTGATGGTTTTTTAGATAAAAATAAGATTTTAAATTCTAAAGAACAAAAAAACTAGAAGTGAATGGAAAGAAAGCAGAAAAGACATTAAACAAATTTATTATGAGAGAGATAAAAAACGGTTCACATAGATAAAAATTACAGAAGTACTTATTATCAATCTTTCAAGCAATTAATAAATGAGATGAAAAGACAATTGAAAACTGTTTTTGATGAATGTAGGAAAAGTTTACCTGATGAAATTACTATTGATTATTTCCCACACGACAGGGTATTATTTAGACTTATCTTACATATTTGCAGTAAATGGACTGATGTATCTATGTGCTATTAAAGATATGTATGACAAGTCAATAGTTTCATACAAGGTTTCAAACTTTATTGACTTAAAACTTGTATTAGATACAGTAAAAGAAGCAATAGAATCAGTTCCATATGAACAAAGAAAGAATCTAATCCTACACTCTGACCAAGGCTGGTATTTTACAAATTGGCAATATGTAAAACTACTAAAAGAAAACAACATACAACTAAGTATATCAAGTAAAGGAAGCTGTGCGGATAATGTGCCGATAGAATCGTTTTTCTCAATATTAAAAACAGAATGTATATATCTAAAACAAAATTTACAAAAAGAAGAAATAGAAGAAGTTGTAAAAAACTTCATAATGTATTATAATAATGAAAGATTGCAAGAAAAAATACAAGAACTTGCTCCTATGCAATTTAGGCAACAAATTCTTGCATCTCTCTCTTTTTAATTATTAGTTCGTTTTAACCCTACGGGTTATTTGTACTAATATCTTTTTTTTATTAAATAACTCCCCAATTTATTTTGATGGTTCCATTATTAACTTGGCTCCATAAATCGTCCCATGTTGGTGGTTTTTGA
>CAMLSW010000054.1 GCA_946484195.1 uncultured Clostridia bacterium | reverse complement strand
ACTTGTTAAACTTGTACATCCTCCTAAGTTTAACTCTCCTGTAAGTCCACTGCAACCAGAGAATGCAGAATTTCCTATACTTGTTAAACTTGATGGTAAACTGATGCTTGTAAGTCCACTGCAATCTTCGAATGCATAATCTCCTATACTTGTTAAACTTGATGGAAATGTTACACTTGTTATCCCACTATCATAAAACACTCCATTTGAGGTTGATGATGCACTTGCTATTGCTGTAACTGTGTAGGTGTTACCTTCTATCCACTCTCCGCTAGAATTTTGCGACACTGTGGACGGAATTACCACGTCTGTGCTATCTGATAAGTTTTTGTTATAGTCAGTAAGTGTTACTGTCTTTCCATCATAGTTTACTTCAAAGGTAAAATAATCGTAAACTAGTGGTATATACTCGGTTAATATTATGTCAATTAGGTTTAAGTCAATTGGACCGGATGAGGTTTGTGTAATAGCTAATGTTACTTGACCAGAAATGTCAGCTGTGGCAACTTCTGCTAGAGGCACATCATCGCCTTCTATTCTTCCACTTACTGAGATTGAGCCGTTTGGCAAGGTTGAATTTGTACTTGCATCGTATGTAGTTGGAGAGGTGTTTACTACGTCTATTATAAGTGTAAAGCTTTCACTTGCGTTTATTGTTCCTAATTTTAAATCAAAGGAGCTGTCTATAAAACCTGGAATAAAATTGCTTATTGTAGTTCCTTACCCCGCGTCATTGGCGTCTTTCATTCGGATGTCTTTAATATATAAGTTACCATCTGTTATAGTAAAATCAACGTTACCGCTTAAATTGATGTGTTGCGTTTCACCTACCGCCCAAACGCCAATTATGAGCATTGCAAGCGCTATCGCAAACATTGATATGCCTGTAAATAGTTTTATCCCGTTGACACCTCTTTCCTTTAACAAACTCGGGCGGACCAAGGTTTAACTAAATTACAGACACACTCAACGATACTTGTCCAGCATAATGCTGGCGCCCAGCCTCTAGGCTGGCAAACTAAGTTTGGTGAGGATGATTAAAAAGCCATCTAGAAAATCTAAATGGCTTTTTATAAGACTTCCTCTACTCCTTTTTGCTATTATCGCCAGTGTCGGATGCGGTATCGGCTTGCGAGGCTGTGTCAGTTTGAGTGTCTATGTTTGTTTGACTGTCTGCGCTTGTTGTTTTTTCTTGATTTTGTGAGGCGCTATCTTCAATAACTATCTCCTTTTCAGGCTTTTGAGCAACTTGCTCCTCATCAATAATCTCTTCGCCCTTTTTGTGACAAAAGACCTTTTTTATCTTGGCTTTAAAGTCAATCTTACTTTCGGTATGGTTGATAAGTCGCTTGATGTTTCCCCTATGCATAAACAGCATTAAGGCGTACAAGAACCATAGTATCGTAGTTATTGCCCAGGCATATGGCACATTTGCAACCCAAACATAAATGGTGTATGCGATAGTAAGCCCGCCAATATAGGTGAATGAAATCACACTGCCATAGTTGATAAAAAGGAAAAGGATGAAACAAATCGCAAACCAGCCAAGGGCGACATACCAAAGCTCTGAAAATAGGAAGATACCGGCAAAGCAGGCAACCCCCTTACCACCTTTAAACTTGCTCCAGACAGGGAAGATATATCCAAGCAGAACAAACAGCCCAGAGAAAAAGTAGACAATAGGATACTCTGGAAAGAGCAGTTGAAAAATAAAGCAAGTAAGTCCCGCCTTTACCACCTCTGCAATAAAAGTTGACAGTGCAAGCCCAAGCCCAAACGAGCGGAGCATATTCATAGTTCCCGGGTTGCCACTACCCACCTTTGTGATATCCTTATGCCTAAAATACCAGGCAATAATCTTCGAAAAATTGACAGTACCAATAAAATAAGACACAAAAGCTATAAAAATATAGTAAAGCACATCGACAAGTACGCCGTTCATTAATCGTCCCCCTTTCCTTTAATATTAAATCTGATAGGCGAGCCAGAAAAGTCAATTCGCTCGCGAAATTTGTTTTCAAGATAGCGTCTATACGCAAAATTTATTGCCTTGGCATCGTTGACAAACAGTACAAAGGTAGGCGGATTGGCTGAAACCTGCGTGATATACTTCACCTTTATACGCTTGCCGTTGTGAGCAGGCGGTTCGTAATTGAGAATTGCCTCTTGCAGTATGTCGTTAAGAAGCCCGGTCGTGATACGCTTGCTAGCATTTTGGTAAACCTTTTCGACAGTCTCCATAATCTGCCCGACAGACGCCCCAGTGAGCGCTGACACAAATACAACTTGAAAATAACTCATAAATGCCAAGCTTTGAGAGAGCATTTTGATAAATTCTTCCTTACTCTTACTCTTTATATCCCACTTGTTGACAACTATGACGCTAGGCTTGCCCGCCTCATCGACGTAGCCAGCAACCTTGACGTCTTGCTCTGAAATGCTGTCAAGCGAGCCGTCAATAACAATTATTGACACATCAGCCTCATCAATTGCCGACATCGTTCGAAGAACTGAATATCCCTCAATAGACACCCTTTCAACCGAGCGCTGACGCCTAAGCCCTGCCGTATCGACAAGCGCATAATCTTTTTTGTTGTATTTAAATGGCACAAGCACAGCGTCACGCGTGGTGCCTTCAATATCGCTTACAACAACTCGCTCTTTGCCAAGCAAGCGGTTGACAAGAGAGCTTTTACCCACATTGGGCCTGCCAACAACTGCAATCTTGGTGGTATTTTCAAGTCCACTCTCTGCCCTCTCTTTGAAATGAGAGACAATCGCGTCAAGCACATCGCCTATGCCCTTACTTTGCATAACTGAAAGAGGATGAGGCTCGCCTAGTCCAAGGCTATAGAACTCATAGGTCTTTTCAACTTCAAAATTGTCAAGTTTGTTTACAACTAAAACGACTGGCGTCTTAGAGCGTTGCAAAATGCGGGCAACTTCCTCATCATTTGTTGTAACCCCAACTCTGCCATCGACAAGAAAAACTATAACGTCAGCCTCACGTATGGCAATCTCTGCCTGCGCGCGTATATCCTTTTGGAAGGCATCTTCACTCTTTTCGTCAATACCGCCAGTATCTACAAGCGTGAAAGAATGCCCGCACCACTGCGCATCGGCATAAATCCTATCGCGAGTGACCCCAGGCTCATCATCAACTATACTAATTCGTTTTCCGCAAATCTTGTTAAAAAAAGTACTTTTCCCAACATTAGGACGCCCTACCACTGCGACTATAGGCTTATACATAACTCTCCTTAATTTTGTAATTTTTTAAATCAAATATAAAATATCAATTTTGCAAGTCTTATCGCAACCTTGCTTTTTAAGAATGATAACTCTTATATAATAGACTAGCACATTTTTCGAAAAAGTGCAAATAAAAAATCATAAAGCTTTTTAAAAACAACTTTTATCTATATTGAAACCTATTGGCGAGCAACTTGGCACCCAAAGAAATGGCATATCATCGCTTGGCTTAATCTTAAATGCAAGAGCGATAAATGCCACTATATTAACTCCACTTGTAACACATATCACAATGTCGCTATCGTCATATTTAAAGACTATGTCTTTAAGAGCCTGTCTAATTCTAATTTGACACACCTGCCAAGTTTCTGTCATAGTAACAAGCTTATCATCTTTTAACACTTTAAAAACTTTGTTAAATTCATTAAACCTTGGCTCTTCAAATATAGGCACATTGATATGTTTATTTATTATCTCGGCAGTTTTAGCACACCTATAATATGGCGACGTATAGATTGCTTTAATTGTTGATTTGCCTTGTAATAACTTAAATAATTCGGCTAAGTTTTCGGCGTCCTTTATGCCTAACGGCTGGATTTTATCGTCTTGACTAGGCGGATTACCCATTTCTCTTAGTGCGTGATGAACGTATATAATTCTCATAATATTTACCTCTATAACGATTATACCATACTATAGCCGATTTTATATTGATAATTTGTCAAATTATAGAAAAGTCAAAACTTACATTATTATTTTTTCAAACTCTAATATACAAAAAAATATCACACTTTAGCTTAGTGTGATATTTTGAATTTATAAGTTTTTAACTGCTACTTGGTCTTTTTGTCGGTGCTTGCCTTAGTGGCTGTACTCTTAGTAGCTGTTGTTTTGGTTGTAGTTGTCTTTGCTGTGCTAGTCTTTGGCGCTGTCGTCTTAGCACCACTTGCCTTTGCAGTTGTTGTAGCCTTTGTTGTTGCCTTTGTGGCAGTTGTCTTTGTAGCCTTTGCCTCGGCTGGTTTTGCAGTGGTTGTTGCCTTTGGCTCAGCCTTTGTAGCTGGTGCAGGCTCTACCTTTGCTTCAGTTTTAGCGGTTGTTGGTTTTGCTGCCTCACTAGCTTTTGCCTCAGCCTTTGGAGCGACTGGTTTAGTCTCTGCCTTAGCTTGAGTTGCTGGCTTTGCCTCAGCTACCTTTGTTTCGGCTTTTGCTGTTGCTGGCTTTGCCTCTGTTTTAGCTGCAGGTTTAGCCTCTGCACTTGCAGTAGGTTTAGCCTCCGCTTTTGGCTCAGCCTTTACCTCTGCTGATTTCGCTGCTGTTGCAGTTTTTACCTCGGCTGGTTTTGCACTATCTACTTTTGCTGTGTTTGGCTGAGCAGTTGTAGCGCCTTGAGCTGTTTGCACGCTTTGAGCTGCCCCACTAACTGCGCTTGCATTTACTGCTTGATTTGGTTGAATAACTGGTTTCTTTGGTGGAACCTTTGCATCTACCCCATTACCACTTGCCACATTATTTGTTGCAACTGTGTCAGTCTTAGGCTCAACCTTAGCGTCTTTATCTTCGCCCTTTTCTTTTTCAATCTTAGCCATCTCACGCTCAAAGTCTGCCATTGAGCTTTCGGTAAGTCCGCCAAGTGACGATGCAGGTTGCTCCTTCTTAACTGCAGTTGTCGCATTGCTGTCACTAACTGATTTGATAAGAGCGTCTTGGAACGCCTCTTCCTCTCTCTTCTTCTTTATCATCTTGTCGATTGTGTCGATGATATTCATAAGAAGGATGAATAGAACTATACAAGATGGTACTACAACAAGCACGATTATACCTGCTGGAGATGAAATAAATTGAAGAACGCCTGCAAGTGCTGAATCAGTGTAAACACCAACAACATAGTCACTTCTTGTATATCCGCCGTCAACGCTACCATTGTGTGTACCTTTGGTTTGATACCAAATATAGCCATCTGAGCCATAGAGAATGTCTACTACTTGGTGGAAGGTTATACGAGTGTCAAATGATTTTTCACCTGTCTTAAAGTCCAAGCTTTCCTCTAATGTACCATTGAAGGATGGATATGTTACATTACAAGTATAGAAGGCGATAATATCACCAACCTCAATTTCCTTTACATTGACTTTCTTGATAACGGCAACATCGCCAACTTCAAAGCCCTCAGAGATAAGCTCACTGCTTGGGTCGTCTGGAACGCTATACACAGGGTCACTCATTGAACCTGAGGAAATTCGCACATATGATTGCCCAAAGAATGATGGTACCTTATTGTTGGCAATACTACCAAACCCGTATACCATAAAGATTACTAAAATTACCATAACTATCGCAAAAATTACGTTAGATACAATGTTAAAAACCTTTTTCGTTTTAGGTTTCATAACCACTCCTTTTAATAATTTGATTTTTTATAATTAGATTAAAGCTCTATATTAGTGCAGTGAATATTGATATTTAAGATGTCGGTAACAGACTCTAATCTATCTTTAATAGAGAAGTTTACAACAAAGGTTGCATAGTCCCCTCCTGTAAGATAAACAGGGTCTTGATTGTCTATATCCATTGGCACCTCAGCTTGTCCGTTGAGATAATAGTACTGCTCAATGTTGATGTTTTCTGCTGTAGTGAGGTTATCAAATACAATTTCAAGTGAGTTAATCTCATTTACATTGTAAACATTGATTGTGATGGTAATTTCAGGGGTTTCCTCTGTAAACACAAGGTTAAGGTTTTGCCAAGAGTCTTGCCCAGATGAGCCATCAGCATTGATAACAATCTTATCAAGTGTTGGCGGATTTGGAACGCCAGTAATAGTAGCGGTAGCCTCAATACTCACGTTCTCACCTTCAACGTTGATTTGTCCTGTTTGAACATCGCGTATTACAAAATAAAAAGTAATACCCATTGCAAGCAAGGCAATGATAAGTGCAAGCATTATAAAAGCAACGACAAGGCCAGCTTTGGAATTTTTTTCTTGCTCTTGCTCTTGCTCTTCATTATCGTTTTTATCAATAATTTCTTCTGCCATATCTTTCTCCTTGATTTAGTTTAGCATTTTTTATCAAAAATATAAAACAATTTTACACATTTTTGACAAAAATATAAAAATTTTTACATTTTTTAAGAGGAAAAATGTTATCATCAGCCAGTATTACACCATTTCTTACGCCATTTTGCCGTCAAATATAAGCTTGATGGGGCATTTGCACTATATTTTCTATTTATAAGCTATCTAATACCCCTAGCCATAAACGACTAATTTAAAGTTGGCATTTGCAACATAATAAATTTAGCTAAACTTGTATTTAGCAATTTGCTTTAACGATTTTTTAGGTTTTTTAACTAAAACTAGCACTTATAATTTGCTTGCTAATAATTTTAATTTATCTATCATAGAAAACAAAAAATCTTATAGGTAATCCTATAAGATTTTCGTCGCAGAATTTTTCCTCTAACTTAGCTTAGATTAAGCGTTAGCAAGAGTTAAAGCAGCTGTCCAAGCAGCAGCTGATACACTAGCATTTTCATCAGCAATTGTGAAAGTCATAGTGTATGTAACTGTTCCCTTAGGAGCAACTGTCTCTTCGCCTTGTGTTTGAGTTGCGCAAGATAAGTTAGTTCCTAAAGTACCCTCTTCAGGAGCAACAAATGAAGATGTCAAAGAACGCTTTGCATCGTTGTTTGTTACTGTTACAGTTACAGTAATTTCTCTTGTTTCGTCAAACACCCAAGTCTTACCAGTCCAAGCATCAGTAGCCTCTCCTTGTGAAGCATTGAATGTGAAAGTTTTATCATCGCTGGTATCATTAGAAACTGTTCCTTCTACATTGATTGCAACAGTAGCATTAACGTCTGTAGCTGTGAAGGAGATTGAACCTCCCATATTGATAGTTGCTGATTGTACTGCGAATACACCAACAATTAACAATGCAAGTACAAGAGCGAATGCTGAAATTGATGTTACAAGTTTTGCTTTTAACGACATAATTTTTCCTCCTTTTAACTGATTTCATTCTACTCCCTTTTGGATGTAATTGTCAAACAAAATAAACAATTTTTTGAAAAAAATTTTATTTTTTTATTTTTTTCGATATTTTTTTGCCTATTTTTTCGACGACAGTCCAAAAATGCCTGAAAAACTAGCAGATTAAGGGTGTAGAGGGGTCGTTTTAGCCTTAACTTAATATTTGCAAATTTAGTTGAATTATACATAAAATAAAATTAAATTTTGGGCTTTACTCTCAAACATCAAATTTTAATTGTTTGAATTTTGTAAAAATCAAGTTAAAGCTCTAGATACCCTACTCAAATAAAATGCAATCACGTTGAAAATTCGAGAGCTTACCCCCACCAACCTCAAAATTTTTGATATTTTGCTTAAAGTTTGATTATTTGCTCCTCTAAAAACGCCAAAATCTCATCTTCCTTTCCGCTTTCATAGTAATATATAAGGAGGGTTTTAAATTTATCGACCAAGTTTTCTGGCACAACGATAAGCCCGCAAGCATTTTTAATAAGCAAATGGTTTGCAAATATAACCGCCGTGCGTTTGTTGCCGTCAATGAAGATTTGTTTTTTCATTACATAGAGCAGGAGTTTTATTGCCTTTTGGCTGATGTTATCAGCGCTATCTAAAATGTCTTTAATATCCTGTTTTATCTCGCCTTCCATAGGAAGTTGTGGTTTCCACTTGGTCCCGCCTATTGAAACTGGAGTTGTGCGAAGTTTGCCTGCATTATAATAAAAACCATCTAGCACAAGTCTATTAATTTCACAGAGGAGAGCAAAGTTGGTGTCAAACTCCAGCACATCCTTATCTAAAATAAATTGCCAAGCGCGTTTTAGATTTACCACTTTTAAAACATCGTCGGCAGAAAGATTGTTGACCTTGCCACCTTCTATTATAGTCTCAGTGTCGGCATAGGTTGTGGCTATCCCCTCTAAAACCGCTTGTTTATAGATGGTGTCAACCATATGCCTTTTTGCAAAATCTATATTGAGGGCAACTTTTTCTGATAGGGCATTATCAATATAACCTAAGCTTTTAAGATCTTTAGTGAGTTGTTTAATTTTCCTTTTCAAGTCTTTAGCAAGAATATTATTATTAAGTATAAGATTGTAAAGCTCATCAGAGTAAACGCCAGCATACCTAGTCAGTCTCACTCCATTGTTGTTATAATGAAGATAGATGTATTTTTCACCCTTACTTTCGCGCACTTCCACACTGCCATAAATGAGACTATTAAGTCTTGCAATGCACTCCTGTCTTTCTTTAATTAAATCATTGATATAGCTCATAATCTTCTCCTACTTTTTAAAGTATAGCACAAATTAACGCAGATGTGAACATTTTTGAGTGAAAAAGTTTCACATTTTTGTCGATTTGTTTGATAAAATAAGAGCGGAGGTCGGAGCGAAGGCGGAGGTCGGAGCGAAGGCGGAGGTCTGAGCTGGTGCGAAGGTCTGAGCTGGTGCGAAGGTCTGAGCTGGTGCGAAGGTCTGAGCTGGTGCGAA
>CAMLSW010000053.1 GCA_946484195.1 uncultured Clostridia bacterium | reverse complement strand
TTTTACCTCAGCTAAAATCTCCCCTTGAGACTTTGAGGTGTCAATATTTGCTTTTGCCACAATCTTGCTATTTATTTGCACGGCAATCTCAACTGTTTTTTGAACAAGTTTGCTCTCGTCGTACTTAGGCCAAGAGGCGTTTGTTATATCTTTGCCGTAACCACATTGCGTCCAAAGCTCCTCTGTGATATGAGGTGCAAAAGGATTTAAAAGTGTTAAAAGAATTTTAAATTCGCCGTCAGTTATTCGTCTAATCTTATAAATCTCATTTACACAGGTCATAAGCTGAGCAATTGCGGTGTTAAATTTAATCTTGTCAATATCCTCGGTAACCTTCTTTATGGTGAAATTGATGATATATGAAAGCTCGTCAGAAACCTCTTCGCCGTGAACAAGCATATCCTTTAATGCAACTACACGCCCTACAAATTTGTTTGCGCTCTTCACACCTTCGTCAGACCAATTTACATCTTGGAAGTAATCGCCCATAAACGCCTCCCAAATACGAAGAGAGTCTGCGCCATACTCCTTAATTACATCACGCGGGTCGACAACATTGCCAAGGCTCTTACTCATCTTAACGCCGTTAGAGCCAAGCACGATGCCCTGTGATACCCTCGACTTGAATGGCTCATTAACTGGTGAAAGACCGATGTCATACAAAAATTTATTCCAAAATCTAGCGTAGAGAAGGTGTCTATTAGTATGCTCATTTCCGCCGTTGTAAAGTCCAACAGGAAGCCAAGCCTTAAGTGCATCAAAAGAGGCAAATTCCTTGTCATTATGAGAATCGCAATATCTCATAAAATACCAGCTTGACCCTGCCCAGCCAGGCATTGTGTCGGTCTCACGCTTTGCATCACCGCCACAGCAAGGACACTTTACATTTACCCACTCATCTATGAGGCTAAGTGGACTTTCGCCGTCCTTGGTTGGCTCGTAGCTATCAACCTTTGGAAGAAGCACAGGAAGCTCGTTCTCTGGCACAGGCACCCAGCCACACTTTGGACAATTTATCATTGGTATTGGCTCGCCCCAGTAACGCTGACGTGAGAACACCCAGTCCTGCATTCTAAAGTTTACCACCTTTTTAGCAACGCCCATCTTAACAAGCTTGTCAGTGATTGCCACCTTTGCCTCTTCGACAGTCAGCCCGCTAAACTCCTCCGAATTTATAAGTTTGCAACCTTTGCCAAGATAATCTTGCTTTTCAAAGGCGCTTTCTGTTGTGTCGCGACCGCTTATAACCTGAACCATAGGGATATTATGTGCCACCGCGTAGTCAAAGTCACGTTGGTCGTGCGATGGTACAGCCATAACCGCACCACTGCCATAACTCATAAGCACAAAGTCGCCAATAAAGATTGGCACCTCTTTGCCATTTACTGGGTTTATGCAGGTAAGTCCTTCAACACGGCAACCTGTCTTGGTTTTAACAAGTTCACTTCTTTCAAACTCGCTCTTTCGGCTTGCCTTTTTGATATAATCTTCAACTTCAGCCAAATTTTTAATCTTGTCTTTATTTTCTTTAATAAGTGGATGCTCTGGAGCAAGCACCATAAAGGTTATGCCGTAGATGGTTTCAATACAAGTGGTAAAGATATCAAACTCACCACCTTGCACCACTTTAAACTTAACTTGTACGCCTTCACTCTTGCCTATCCAATGCTTTTGACCAAGCTTGATATGCTCCATATACTCGGTCTGGTCAAGGTCATCATTAAGCCTTTCGGCATACTTTGTAATCTTCAAAATCCACTGACTCTTTGGCTTTTGCTCAACCTCTGCGTGACACTGACAGCATTTGCCGTCCTCAACCTCTTCATTGGCAAGAACACCGCAGTTTGGACACCAGTTTACATTTGCGTAGCGTTTTTCAGCAAGTCCGTGTTTGAAAAATTGCAAGAAAAGCCACTGTGTCCACTTGTAATAACTTGGGTCACAAGTAGAAATCTCTCTTGACCAGTCTATGCTAAGCCCAACCTCTTTCAGTTGCTCCTTAAAAGTGGCAATATTGCGCGCAACAATCTCTTGAGGTGGCTTTTTCTCCTTTATTGCAGTTCGCTCTGCCTCAAGTCCAAAGGCGTCACAGCCCATTGGGAAAAGCACGTTGTAGCCTTGAAGACGTTTCTTTCTTGCAACAGCGTCCATTGCCGAGTAACTTCGCACGTGCCCAGTATGTAACCCCTTGCCACTTGGATAAGGAAACTCTATAAGCACATAGGCGTTTTCCTTGCCTTCACAGTGGTTTGGCACTTCAAAACGTTTTTCCTTCTCCCAAATATCTTGCCATTTTTTCTCTATCTCTCTGTATTCCATCTTTTCTCCTTCAAATTTGTTGCAAGGTAACCCCCGCAAGCTACCTTAAAATAGTCATTTTTAATTGCTAATTTATATAAAAATAGCCTTTAATATTGATATATTAATACTTTTTTTCATTTATGTCAATTAAATATTTACAGTTGTACGCCTAAAAAGATTTTTTTAATAAATTTAAAAATATTTCAAAAAATAGTTGACAACGCCCTCTTTTTTGGTTATAATAGTGAGCGAAAATAAAATCTTATCCGTAGACCGCAAGTGTGAAAACATAAACACGAGAAGTGTGCTTGCCGAGGAAAGAAGTAAGACGTTTAGATTATTCTATCTCTATGCTTTTTTCCGTGTGGCATAGAGATTTTATTTTTAAAGTCAAATTTTAGTTCGTCAAGTCTATAAATCCACCTTTTGAAACATTATTGCAAGTCAAAATGGAAGGTTTTAGTAAGGCGCAACTAAAATTAGACAATTTACACAATATTTTAAAAGAAAGGAGGAATAAATGAGCGCTAACTTTGAAGCAAAGAAAGTTTTAGTTGAAGAAATTAAAGAAAAGCTTTCAAGAGCTAAATCTGTAACTTTTTCAAGCTATAACGCTTTGACTGTTGCTGAAGATACCGAAATGCGTCGTGAATTTAAGAAAAATGGCGCCGAGTATAAAGTTTACAAAAACAAATTATTACTCCTTGCACTGAGCGAACTCGGTATTCAAGGTGCGGAGCAGTACCTTCACGGCACAACTGCAGTTGCTTTCAGTTATGATGATGAAGTAAGTGGTCCTAAAATCACTTGCCAAACCGCTGAAAAAACTAAGAAAATAACTGTAAAATTTGGTTTACTTGATGGTAAAATTGTTGGAAGTAAGGAAATTGAAGAACTTGCTCTCCTTCCAAGCAAAGAAGTTCTTATTGCAAAACTTCTTGGCACACTCAATGCACCTATCTCTGCTCTTGCAAGAGTATTAATAGCCCCTGTCACTGGGCTTGCTAGAGCTTTAAATGCTGTTTCTGAGCAAAAAGCATAAATGCGAGAAAAGTGATAAAAGCGAATAATCGCAAACATAATGGATTAGACCATAAAAAATATTAAAAACATATTTGGTGCGAAAGGCACCCATAAAAAATAGGAGGAAAATAAAATGGCTGATATCAAATCATTAGTTGAAGAAATCAAATCTATGTCTGTTCTTGAAGTTTCACAGCTTGTTAAAGAACTTGAGGAAACTTTCGGAGTTTCTGCTGCTGCTCCTGTAGCTGTAGCTGCTGCTCCTGCTGCTGGCGCTGCTGCTCCTGCTGCAGAAGAGAAAACTGAGTTCACTGTTGAACTTTCTGAAATCGGAGCTAACAAAATCCAAGTTATCAAGGTTGTAAGAGAAATCACAGGACTTGGACTTGGCGAGGCTAAAGCACTCGTTGAAAGCGCTCCAAAGGCAATCAAAGAGAACGTTCCAGCAGAGGAAGCTAAAGAAATCGAAGCTAAGCTTAAAGAAGCTGGTGCAACTGTTAAACTTAAGTAATCAAATTTTAAAGAAAGCAAAAAAATATTGTGTAAATAGACAAAAAACGCTAGGCAATTGCCTAGAGTTTTTTATTGGTTAAGTCTTTTTAAAGTTTAACCTCGCTTTATTTTATAACAATAAATTTAATCAATACTTACACATTGCGTTTCCAATAATAATCATAATAGTATCTAGAAAGATTATCTGCATTGACTTCTGGGTCTGTTACATCAACATCTGTTCCGCATTTTTTGCCAAGCAAATTGACGTACTTCGCTCGGGATTATCACCAAAAAATGCTACTAACCTGTACTACTCCGTAAAGACTGAAGATAAGGATGGTATAAAACATTGAGCGTAAGGCTTAGACGGACCAAGGTAAAGTCGTATAAAAGGCACGACAAACGATAATCGCCAAGCGTAAGGCTGGCTGGACCAAGGTACAGTAAAATTACAGATACACTAAACGATAATCGCCCAGCGTAAGGCTGGTGCAACCTAAGGTTGGGTGCGGAGAATGTCGCCCGCTTTGAGCGAGTATGGACAATTGATGGTCACTATCTCCTGAACACGCTTGGCGTCATCTATCTGTTCGCCTTTGGAATTTATAATCTTTTCTATCTTGACGGTCTTTAAAAAGTTGTCATCGGCGGACAAAACCTCAAGTGTATCGCCCACTCTAAAGCGATTTCTCATCTCAACCTTGACCTGTCCATCCCTTGCATCCTCTACCACTTTGGCTATAAAAACATAGGTCTGAACAGGCATTGAGTCCTCTAAATACTCCTTATCATCGGCGCCAAAATAAAAACCTGTAGTGTAACGGCGGTGACTGGTCTTTTCAAGCTCGGCGTGGAGCGCATCATAATCATCAAAACCGTCAAGCGCGCGTCTATAAGCATTGACTACTGAGGCTACATAATAATCTGACTTCATTCGCCCTTCAATCTTCAAACTTGCAATGCCAGCCTCGCCAAGCTCTTTCAAATGGTCAATAAGACACATATCTTTTGAGTTTAATATGTAAGTCCCCCGCTCGTCCTCTTCAATTGGAAGGGCATCATCACGGCTTTCCTCTCTTATATAATACTTCCATCTGCACGCCTGAACGCAGGCACCACGATTGCTGTCCCTTCCGCTTAGATAGTTTGAAAGAAGACATCGTCCCGAGTAGGATATGCACATTGCGCCGTGAACAAATGCCTCAAGCTCGACCTTGTCGCCAAGCTGAGCGTGCATCTTTTTAATATCCTCAAGGCTAAGCTCCCTTGCAAGCACGATGCGCGTGCAACCAAGGTCAGCAAAAAACTTCGCCGAGTGCGAATTGTTGACATTCGCCTGCGTTGATACGTGAATATTGAGCGAAGGAAAGTTCTTTCTTATATAATAAATCAAACCGACATCTGAGACAATCAGCCCGTCAACTTTTGCCTTTATAAGAAGATCTAAATAGTCGTCAAGCCCATCAAAATCGTCATCTTTTGCAACGATGTTGAGCGTTATATACCCCTTTTTGTTGTGGGAATGAAGATAGTCCATAGCCTCAAATATTTCATTCTCGTCAAAATTGCCGGCAAAGGCGCGAAGTCCAAACTTTTTACCTGAAAAATAGACGGCATCGGCACCAAAATGAACGGCAGTTTTTAATTTGTCAAGATTACCTGCTGGCGCTAGTAATTCCATTATTTTTTCTCCTTTTTATTTGAATAAAACCTTTTTAATTTCCTAAAATTTCATATTTTTGTGTTTTTAAACTGTAATTGACTTGCAATATTAACCTTTATTCTCATTGTCCTTTTCTAGATTGTCAGCATCTTCGTGGCTTTCGCTTGTCACACTAGCCGAAGAGGCTTTCTTCTCTTTTGACCAGTTTACTATACCTCGTATATTTGAAATGCTGTAAACTACTAAGGTTATAAGCATTGGCAAGCTTTCTATGCCAAAGCCGTCACCTTGGATTATAGGTAAAAGCCACAAAATAAATAATACAATATTTAAACCGATAAAGACGTGAAACATATATTGGCTTTTGCGTAGTAGCAGATAATGCGCTGCCGCTGTGAACGCACAAGATATGCAAGCGATAACGGCATTTTGAGTGTCTAGAGCGTCAAGGATAAAGTAAAATGAAATTGCAACAACTACAAAAATCACTGCAAGCAATATCCACTCGTAATTTTTTAGTTGATTTTTTGTTACTTGTTCTTTCTTTTTATCGGCGCCTGTAAACCACGATATTAACGAGGCTAGAATTATAGGCAAAACTATAGCGCTGTTGAGAATAACCTCACCCCAATTTTTGTATAACACCGATTGCACGATATAGAAACTCACTTGAAGAACGGCAAAAAGCAGTGACACTTTAAATTTGCTTGCAAGTAAAGCGCAATATATAATACCAAATATAGAATAAAGAATGGTGATAGCCGAACTTTTGACAATTATAGATACAACAATGATTGCAATAAGTCCGACAGTTACATAGGTTATTTCAAACCACGTAAAATGTGAAAAAAATCTCTTTATTTTTTCTGCTAAAGTCATACTTCACCTACAAGCTCACATTTGCCTTGGCGGTTAGGTCAAGATTTGCAAGCCCAAGCCCGTCTTTCATCATATAATAGGCGCGCGAGCCAATCATTGCGCCGTTATCTGTGCAGAATTTAAGCACTGGGCTAAAGAACTCGATATTATTGTCCTTGCACATCTGCCCAAGTTTTTCACGAAGTCTTGAATTTGCGCCAACACCGCCCGCAACGACAAGTTTTTTAAGCTCACACATCTTGCAAGCCTTGATTGCCTTATTTGAAAGCTCGTCAGTGACAACTTCTTGAAAGGAGCAAGCAATATCACCGCCATTGATTTGCTCGCCTTTTTGCGAAAGGTTATGAACAAGGTTGACCACTTCGGTTTTAATACCGCTAAATGAAAAATTGAGGGTGTTTTTCAAGGCATTTGACACTGTAAAATGATAGGTCGGCTTGCCATCCTTTGCAAGTTTGTCAATCTCAGGACCGCCTGGATATGGCAGTGAAAGAACCCTCGCAACTTTATCAAACGCCTCACCAACCGCGTCATCAATGGTGGTGCCAAGCAGTGACGACTTATTATAGTCATCAACGCGAAGAAGTGCGGTATGTCCCCCGCTTACCATAAGGCACACAAAAGGTGGCTTGAGGGCGGGATGCGAGATAAAGTTTGCCGAGATGTGACCATAGACGTGACTGACTGCAATGAGCGGAATGTCAAGGCTGTAAGCAAGGGCTTTTGCAAAGTTTACACCAACTAGAAGCGCTCCGATGAGCCCAGCGCCATAGGTGACGGCAACGGCGTCAATATCCTTATTTGTGATGCCCGCCTGAGACAGCGCCTCGTCATAGACATTAGAGATGGCTGTGATATGATTTCTTGAGGCAACCTCTGGAACAACACCGCCAAAACGTCTGTGAATTTCAATTTGAGTGGCTATAACATTTGATAACACTTCTCGTCCATTTTTGACAACCGCAATGCTGGTTTCATCGCACGATGACTCAATCGCAAGTATGATAACGTTTTCTTTATCCTTTAAAGCGTTATATTTTCCTTTCATTCTTTCATAGTAATTCATAGTGATATTATAGCAGAAAAATGATGTAAAAGCAATCTTTATTGAAGGTTGTTTAAATCAATTTGTGTTTAGTTTGCTCGGGTGGTACTGTTTGGTTTGGGGTTGGTTTGCCCAGAAAGTCGCTCGGGAGTTGCCGTTTGCCATCAAACGCCAATTTTGTTTTTGCAAAAAAACAAAACAAATTTTAAGCCTTGCTTAAAATTTAACTCCCGAGCGCCTCCTCACACTTACCTTGTTAAGCCTTCTAAGTTCTCTTATAACTACTTTACTAACCTCTCTCATAGTGCTATGAAGTTACTTGGCAAAAGTGAGTATGACTTTTATAGATGGAAGAATGGGCTTTTTCCTAAGACACTCAACCTATTAGATATTGCTAAGACCTTTGATGTGAGTTTAGATTTCTTAGTTGGCGATAAACTCATTTAAAAAAAATATAAAAGCAGTAAATCAAACATTACTGCTTTTTTAACAAGTCTATCTCGTCATTTATTATTTTCTCAAGAGCGTCTGCCTGTTTTTTGACTTCGGCAAGACAGTCAGCAAGCGAGAACTCATCCTTGCCCTCTCGCATCATAATTTCATAGTCAAGGCTTATTTTTGGATTATTTTTGATGATTTTGGCAAGGCTATGCCCAATCTTATCCCAATCAATCGCGCCATTAAATCGTGATAAGGTGTGCTTATCGGCAGTGCCGTCATTATCGTGAAGATGAAGGGCTATCAATTTGCCTGCATACCTATCAAGGTAGTCAAAATCTTTGTCAAAAACATTGTTGTGACCGCTATCGTAACAGAATTTCATATAAGGGCTATCAATCTCCTCAAAAACCTTGACAAAAAGAGGTTGATTGTGAATATTTTCAATAGCAAGCGGAATATTTTTCTTTTCGCAAACTTTCAGCACGTCAAGTAAACGCTTTTTACCTAAACTACTAAAATTACCATCTAAATGCACAACTACACAGCTAAAGCCATATTTTGAGGCAAGGTTGACATCTTTGATAAGGCGCTTTTTCAGTTTTTCGCCCATTATGCCCTTCTCCCAAAAATAATGAAGAAAATCTGCCCTATACTGCATATGAAGGGAGGATAGCCCAAGCCCTGCCTTTTTGAAGATTTTTACTTGGCGTCTTATACTCCCATTTTGACTATTAAAGCGCTTGTCTGCGTTTGTGATTACATTATCAAAGCCCGCATCTTTTATTAGCTTTGCGCGCTCGGCAGGCTCTTTTTCATATCCGAAATAAAAACTTATACCTTTTTTCATTTGTTGCCTTCTTTTTTTAATTTTTTATATTACTTTCTAAGGATTTTGAAGCTAATTAAGTATAACGTCGAACAAGACGTAGTCGAACAAGACGTAGTCGAACAAGACGTAGTCGAACAAG
>CAMLSW010000052.1 GCA_946484195.1 uncultured Clostridia bacterium | reverse complement strand
TTATTAAATTTTTTAGTCTTTTTTAGGCGCTAAAATTTCCTTACCAAGGCGGTGCACTACCGACTGTGCTACATTAGCATAAGCAATTTTTATTAAATTTTTGAGTGTTTTTTGAGGTGCAAATTTTGGCTATTTTTAAATTACACAGAGGGTATGTCTACTACGTATTACGCAGATTTCGGTACCATCGATGACGCCGTGTTTACTTTCACCTATGATTCGCCAGCAGAAGGTGAGGCTACTGCTCGTTCTAGTTACCTAAATGAAGAGGAATATATGGAAGCTCCTTCAGCTGTAAATTATAATGGTACAACCTATGTGGTTACACAATTACAAGGTTTCGATAGTTATAGAAGTGTTGTTAAGGAATTGATAATTCCTTCGACTATAATAAATTGGAAATCATCATTTGGGTATGTATCAGACTTTTATGGAATGGCAGGTCTAACTACAGTACATTTAAGATCTGGATTTGATGGTACATTGATGCTTGATGATCAAAACCATACTATATTTAATATATTTACTGAAAATGATGCCTCTCGTGCGACAACATTTATAATAGATAGTAAAGAAGTTTATGATGCTTTTGCTAACCTTGCATATGGTATGCCACAAACAGTCAAATTCCCTCAATCTATAGATGATGGAAGTAATGCGTATTTGGCATCAAGCTACACATTGTCTACAACTGAAGTTAAAAATGGAAGGACATATAACGTTTATACACAAAATTAATGATTAACAAAAACAAGGCTAGTTTCTTAAAGCCTTGTTTTTTCTTGTAATATATATTGCTTATTTAGTCTACAATATTATCACATTGCCACATAGCACATCGTAGTAGGAAAAGGTTTGCACTTGACCATTTTGGTCTTTAACGCAGACGGTAAAGACACTTGGGTATACATCTTGAATTGTGCCATTGATTGTGTCAAACTTTTTTCTACCGCGATTGTACTTCATCTCCACCTCTTCGCCCTTTAAAGACAAGATTTTTGATTTTATATCATCTATATTTAAGTTTACCTTTCTCATAACATCTCCTTTAATTTTTATATTTATTGACCAAAAATAAGGTTTTTAAACTTTTTTGTAATATTTCATTTAAGGAGTGCGTAGTAATATCTTGTAAAAAATGTTTGAGTTGGAGGGTAAAATGGCATTTGAAACAAATAATTTTAATGTTGCAAAGAAGTTCTCGCTTGGCAGAAGTGAGTTTTCTGTAGAGTGCAATATTGACGCAGGAGAAAACATTACAAAGGTATTATCGGTGTCGCTTGGGCTAGGCAAAATTAGCAGTGAAACTCTAAACGGAGTAGTCAATTTTTCTAGCAATTTAGATGTAAAGGTTGTTGTGCTAAATAGTGACGGAGGGCTGAATACAGTTGCGTCAACTTGTCCATTTTCTTCCAAGTTTGAAAATGGGAATATAGATAATAATCAGTGTGCCATTGTTAATTTGAAGATAATTGACTATAATGTTGAAAGTATCAATGGCGAAAATGTCAAAATTGTTGTAACTCTTGAGCAATGTGGCTTTATCGTTGCAAACAAAGAGATTAAAACCATTTCAAGTAATGATGATGATATTTGCGTTAAAAATGATGATATATCTATAATAAAATTTATTGGATGTGGTAGTGTTAATATTGAAGTCACAAGCGAAATCAATATCAGAGATAAGATAAGCAAAGTTTTGCTCACTGAAAGCAGTGCTATTGTAAAATCTGTTGAAAGTGGAGTCAACTTTGTTACCATAAGTGGTGAGGTGGCTTCAAGGGTCATCTATATAAATGATAACGATAAGTTTGAAAGCGGTTATGTATACGACACCTTCAAAGAGGAAATTGAAATTGAAGGCGCAACAAGGGATAGTCTTGTAGATGGAAAAGTAGCTGTGTCGCAGGAAGATGTTACTTGCGAACTTGTCGAAGATGAAAAGGGATGCAAGATCGTTGTGAAAGTTCCTTTAACTCTATCTGCAATCGCGTTTGGAGAGGAAAGTTTTTCTGTGATAAAGGACCTTTACAGCACAAAGTGTGAGACTAAGGTTACAACTGAGTCCTTTGATATGTCATATATTTGTCCTGTCGAACTTGTTGAGGGCAAAATTGAAGGCTCGCTAGTGCTTGAAGATGACAAACCTAGAGTAGACAAGATATTATTCAGTGGTGGCAATAGCGTCACGGTGACTAACAGTTATATCAAAGATGGAGAAATTTTTGTAGAAGGCATCGCTAAAACCAATGTGATATATCTCAATGACGAGGATAATTCACTTTATAGCGCACAGATTGATGTTCCGTTTACACTTTCTGACAAGTTTAACTATCAAGAGGGAGGCTTACTTTCGGTTGACGCTATAGTATATGATGTGGACGTTGCTGTCAAAAAGGGTAGAGAGCTTTTCTATGATGCAAAAGTCAAGGCAAGCGTAAGCTACTGCTATGATAAACTTGCGGGGATTATATCAGAGGCAACCGCACTTGAGGACTATCAACCAAAAGATTATGCAATGGAAGTTTTGTTCGCTCGCTCGGGTGAAGAGCTTTGGGATATTGCCAAGAACGCCAAAGTCAAAGAGGAACAAATTGTCGCGCAAAATGCCGATGTTACATTCCCTTGCAGTGAGGATACGACTTTGATACTGTTTTTTCAAAGAATTTAAATGTCAGGCTGTAGAAAAACGTCGCGACCGAAAAAATTTATAAAATTTTTTTGCTGCGTTGCGTCAAAGACTACGCTTAGGCAATATTGCTAAACGCAATAATTGCAATATCGCTCGTCTTCTCCTTTCCCCTAAAAACACATTTGTGCTTTTAGGGGAACCCAAATAACGCCTAAAAACAGTCATTTAGGCCCACTAAACTCCTGTTTGCGTCATAAACTACGCTCAAGCGAAAATTACTATGTAATTTGTCACGGTAACGCTCGTTTATTCCTAACCCCCAAAAATCTCACGATTTTAGGGGACCCCCATAATGAGTGGCTAAGCCACTATCCCGAGCCTTGCCTCGCTTGTTTTTGTACAGCCTAAATTGTTTATTTAAAGCATAACATATCATTTTTTGATATGTTTTTTCTTTGATTTTGACAAAAATATTATATTTTAGCATATAAATTTGTTTTTTTATGGGCAATTTAAGTCAAATATTATGTATGAGGTTGTTATGAAATATATTATTGGCATTGTATCAGCTATTGCACTTGTAGTTATCTTAATATTTTGTCCTATTGGAATTAGCAGTGAAAGCGTGCAGTATCTTAGAATTCATATTAGAGCAAATTCCAATCTAGAGTGTGACCAAGCAGTGAAATACAAGGTTAAGGATGCTGTCGTTGAAGCGCTTATTCCACTTGTGAGCGAGATTGAAAGTTTTGATGAGGCTAAGGTTAAGATTGCGCAAAATTTTTCATTTATTGAGGATGTCGCAAATAGCGTACTAAGCGCTAGCGGGTTTACATACAAATCAAAGGCAAAAATCGATAATGAGTATTTTCCAACTCGTACATACGAGGAGGTCACCTTAGAAGAAGGTTACTATGACGCGCTCATTTTAGAGCTTGGCAGTGGCGAGGGCAACAACTGGTGGTGTATAGTTTTTCCAGCATTTTGCTTTACACAAACAAAAAAATCTGACAATATTGTATATATTTCGCGCATTTGGGAGATAATTAAAAGTGTAATATAGGAGGAAAAATGAAAAACAAGCTTTTAATTATGTTCTCTTTTTTGTTCGCGCTTGCAATTATGGTTACTGGGCTTGGTGTGACGCAAGCAACTAACATCATTAGCGACAGATACACCGCGGACGCTGCAACTACAACGGCAGAAAATAGAACAATTCAAACAAAACTGAAAAGATGGGGTTATTATAACGGCAATATTGATGGCATATACGGCTCGCAGACAAGAGAGGCGGTCAAATATTTTCAGCGTAAGAATGGTCTTGCAGTCGATGGTATAGTTGGACCTAACACCGCAAGAGCGCTTGGTATGACGCTTTCAAGTTCGGGTTCATCACAATCGTCAAACGATTTATATCTTCTTGCAAAATGTGTCTATGCCGAAGCTAGAGGTGAGCCATACACAGGGCAGGTGGCGGTTGCTGCAGTAATACTTAACAGAGTTGAAAATCCATCATTTCCTAACACAATCTCAGGCGTAATTTATCAAAAGGGGGCATTCACGGCTGTTACAGATGGTCAGATAAACTTAACACCAAATAGCACAGCTTACAAAGCCGCTCAAGATGCTTTGAATGGTTGGGATCCTACATATGGTTGCATTTATTACTATAATCCTGCAACCGCCACATCATCGTGGATTTGGTCAAGACAGACAGTTGTCACAATAGGCAACCACGTCTTCTGCTTATAAGGAGGCTATTATGAATGACATTTTACAAGCTAAAAAGAAAGGAAAACAAATAAGAGAAGAGGAGCGCGAGCAAAGCATTTTAAAGAGCGAAGATAGCGAAAAAAACAAAAAAATACGTCAAAAAGACAAAAAAATAAGCAAAAAGAATAAAATTATCACCGGTCTTTCAATTGCAACGGCTCTTCTTGCAGTATCGACAGTAGGGCTTGGTATAGGCTTTGGCATAGCAGATAATAAAGCTATGCAGTATAGAACAGACCTTGAAAATTCCTATCAGAGCAACTTTTATAGCCTTGTTGATAGTGTAAACAATTTGGAGACCAAGATATCTAAAACGCTAAATTCGTCAACCTCAGATTTTCAAAGAAAGACACTACTCGAGGCATCAAAAAATGCAAGTGAGGCAGAGATTGCTGTTGCATCCTTGCCACTTTCACAAAACGACATTGAAGAGACTGTTAAGATGGTTAATCAGATATCGGGTTACACCTCAACGCTAGCTGAAAAAATAGCAGGAGGCGGACAGCTGAGCGAAAGCGACTTAAATTCGCTTGAAGAGATTGACCAAAGCTTAAATAGTTTAAAGCATCAATTAAATGAATTTGCTGGGCGCTTCAATAATGGCTATTCTATAGTTGATAGTAGTATGGATATTGACTCAAGTTCCAATGAGTTTTCAAGGTCGCTTGCCTCACTTAAAGATAATGATGTCGAGTATCCTACAATGATTTATGATGGGCCATTTTCTGACTCAGTTGTAAACAGCAAAGTAAAGGGCTTAAGTGGCGACAATGTTACAAAAGCCGAGGCAGAACAGAACATTGAAAAATACTTCAAAAGCGGTGCGAATGCCACATTTGTAAGCGAAACTAAGGGCAAGTTTAATACATATAACTTCAATGTCACAAACGCAAACGATGAGATGCTCTTTGTGCAGGTGTCTAAAGTTGGTGGCTATATCTTAACCATAAGCGGTGCTGGCGCTGATGGAGAGCAAAAGATAGATTTTGATGAGGCTAAAAATATTGCGCTTGATTTTGTGAAGAACAACGGCATTGAAGGCGCTACAGTGGTTTGGTCTGACACAATTGCAAATGATGTCTATATGAATATAGCGCCATCGACCAATGGTATTGTATTGTATCCAGACCTTGTCAAAGTTAAAATCAACCTTGCAAGCGGAAGCATTGTAGGTTACGATGCAACTTCATATTTTACCAATCACACTGATAGAACGCTAAGTAAGGGCAGTCTTTCACTAGATAGTGTAAAAGAGAAAGTGCCTTCAAAATTTACAATAGTGGAGGCAAGGTATGTTCTCACTCCGCTTGACTATAATCGCGAGGTCATATGCGTTGAAGTTAAAGGACAAGACCAAGGCAACACCTATTATTTCTACTATAACGTTGAGAACGGAAACCTTGAAAATGTCCTAAAAGTCATCAAGACAGACAATGGCAATCTTTTAATGTAAGATAATTTATAAAATGCTTGAATTTTAATAAAAAATACCACTTTTGTGGTATTTTTTGTTTAATTTATTATTCTTTTAAATCATACCAAGACTTTATATGATGTATTGATACACCGCTACTTTGAGGTAATGCTTGAAAAAGAAGGTCAATTTGACTATTCAAATATACTTTCCCTTCTTCATAATAGGTTATGTTATCACCTTCCTCGCTAAAACTTGTCTCACCGCCTAGCACGACGGTTTTTCCAACTGTTTTGGCATAATCAAGTTCTTCTTTAGATACCTCTAGCATATCTTCTGCACTATCTCGATAGCTCATCAAAAATATTCTATCAGCAATGTCAATCATATGTTGATAAGCTGGCTTTGCGACGTTGTTAAATGTAATAATATCGTCGAGCCAAAAAGGCAAATCATAATCAAATTGAATTGCTGGGTATAAAACAGATAGATTATATGCTAAGTCTATAAGATTATATATAAGGGTTTTTCTTGTTTCTGCCTGACCAAAATCAGGGTCTTGATGAGGTTCAATATCAAAATGTATACCTTTGTAACAAAGGTTAGGATTTTTATGATTATATTCGATAAATCTATCAACCTCATTATACGCCGACTGAAAATCGTGTAACCATCTATAGTCTCCAGTCAGCCAGTATACATCAATATTAAAATCATTTGCCTTGCAAGTAAAATTGACGGAAGTTTGGTCTAGTTCATCACCGCAAAAATAAATTTCATTGATATTGTTGTTCTTTGCGAATTCCAAATATCGTTCGTCTAGGTTGCTGTTCCACCACCAAACTCCAAAAACTTGACTTATGGCTTCTTCTTGTTTTTTACAAGAAAAAAGAATGATAATTGATAAAAGTAGAAGTATTGGCATTATTATAAATTTATATTTCGATGTTTTCATAAATCTCCTTAATTAACCACTTCCTCATAAGTAAAGCCATCTTTACATAAGAAAGTGTGCATTTTTAGTGATTTTGCAGGTAGCAGGTCGGACTTAAAATTGTTGCCAATAACAAGCACTTCAGAGGGCAAAAAGTTATATTTTTTAAGAACCTCTTCATATAGGTGTTTTTTACTGAAGTCAACAGTAGGGTATTCGTTGACAAGTATATCATCAAATAATTTTAATTCAATGTTATGATACTTAGCAAAGGCGTTGATGCCTTGTAAGGTGTTGTTTGAGACTATTATCATCTTTCCGTTTTGGCGTTTACACTGAGATGCAAACTTTTCAAGTTCGCTATTTGGCACAATGATTGCATTTTTTGCCTCGTCACTTAACTTTTCGTCATTTTCTTCTCTAAAATTTAAGTAAGCTTTTGCACTGCCTTCGGTTTTTATGAGTAGCCTTACAATATCCTCACTTTTTTCAATTTGGCTTTTGCCTAAGCTATCTTGTAGTAAAGTTTTATACTCTTCTTCGGTGTAGTTACTAAAATACTCCCTCGTCCAATTTCTTATTAGGTTATTCCATTGCGTCCAATCTATATTGTAATATAGAGTGTCATCAAAATCAAATATGAAACATTTGATTTTATTTGAAAGAAGGTTTGGGTCTTTTCTTAAATTATTGAGCCATTTTCCACGTTTATACAAATAGAATAGGATAGGAAGTGTGACGATATCGGGCAAAGTTATTAAAAAGTATACAAGGAAGGTGTTGTTTGGTATAAACTTTGATATAAAACAAAGCACGATAAGCCATACTGTTGAAAAAATCTCCATAATAAGCGCAGGCAGGTTTTCTTTTCCACCAAGTCTTAGCATATATGATGAAAAGTTCCAAGTAAAAAATCTAAACAAGTGAATTAATATATAGCAAGGAAGAATTGTAAACATAGCGCTAAAATATTGGTCGTTTATTCCAAGTGCGATAGGATAGATAAAAATAAGCGAGCAAACCGCGTAAAAGCCCCAGAGAAATAGCGTTATCAGTAGCGAATTTTTGGCGATGTACTTTGCACGGTCAAACTTATCTTCGCCGAGCGCCCTTGTAATATCCAATGATATGACAACAAGCACTGTAAGAAGTATGCTGTTAAAGATGTCTAGTACATTTTCAAGGTAGGAGTAGCTATTGAACAGAGTGTCACCCATTCTCATCATAAAGACACTTGTGGCATAATAGCCAACCTCCCAAATAATTTCGGTGAGAAAATTGGACAGTATTATAACCCATTGCCTTTTGGTTAAGGTTATTGTTGTGAATTTAAGAACATTAATTTTTTGATCACTTTTCTTATATAGTAAAATGTAGTAGACAGCGCATAGTATGACCGCGCTTATAATATATGCAATTGCTATGTATGTTAAAAGGTATTCGCCAATTAGGTACAAAAGCAAGAAACTGACGATTAAAAATGTCAAACTGACTGAATTTGATATGAATATTGGCTTAAACATATCAAGTTGTTCAAGAGATTTTTCAAGATATCCATATATGCACGTCAAGAAAAAGTAAACACACATTAAATAATAGAAAGTGTAATTTGCTGGCGTGTAGCCCATTACACCTACCATAATAAATTTTGGAAATAGCACAAGCAATGCTGTTGTTAAAATAGATAATATTAAAGTTAGTTCAAAGCCAATCTTGACAGACTTTTCAACCCTTTGCTTAATTGAAATATTTTGATTGACGAGTATTTTAGTTCCTTGAGAGACACCGAAAGAAATCATAGATGCAAAATAGTTTAGTGCAAGAAGGGCATTAAGGTAGGTTAGCTCTTCAACTTCAAGTAAATTTGCGAGTACAGAAATAACGGTGTAGAGAACTGCAATTACCACACCTTTTATTATCAAATATTTTGCCTTTTTTATCGTCTGCCAAAAATAAGAAAAAAAATCTTTCGTTTTACTCACTGCTTTATTTTATCAAAATTAGCTATTTTTGTCAATGTTAAAATAAATTATAGTTTTGATTTTAATTTAATATTATTTTAATATTATTTTTATTATTGATTTTCAATAATTTTTAATGATATT
>CAMLSW010000051.1 GCA_946484195.1 uncultured Clostridia bacterium | reverse complement strand
TGTAAGCATACAGTTTCAGGTTCTCTTTCACTCCCCTCCCGGGGTTCTTTTCACCATTCCCTCACGGTACTATTCGCTATCGGTCACTAGGTCGTATTTAGCCTTACGAGATGGTCCTCGCATCTTCACACAGGATTTCACGTGTCCCGCGCTACTCTGGATACCGCTAGACGACTTCACAATTTCGGTTACGGGGCTATTACCCTGTATCGCATAATTTTCCAAAAATCTTCACCTATTGTTTGGTCTATCATATCGCGGTCCTAAACCCCTAGCAAATTTCTTCGCTAGGTTTGGGCTCTTGCAGTTTCGCTCGCCACTACTCCCACAATCGTTGTTTTACTTTCTTTTCCTCTGCTTACTTAGTTGTTTCAGTTCAGCAGGTTCCCCACATAACATTATGGATTCATGTTATGTTACTACAACATGACTTGTAGTGTGTTTCCACATTCGGAAATCGACGGATAACAGATTATTTGCATCTCCCCGTCGCTTATCGCAGCTTATCACGTCCTTCATCGGCGCCTAGTGCCAAGGCATCCCCTATATGCTCTTTGTAGCTTAATCATTTTAAAAATGAATTGGATAATCTTAGCATTTTCGCTAGTCTTAAATTAAGACTTACTCTTGTATTCATTTACTCGACGTAAATTGAATTTTGCAAAAGATATTCGTATTACAACATATTATTTTTATAACAAGCGTAATTTTGAATATTTGTTGCTCGTTTTACATTCTGTAAAACATATCTATTATGTAGTTGTCAAGGTTCTATGCTAACGGGTGCTACCAGCACCTCTCTGAGTTAGCAAGAGTATAATATCACAAAGAAGAATATAATGTCAACAGTTTTTTCAAAAAAATTTTAAAAATTTTTAATTTTTTTTGAGATTTTTTTATTTTTCGCCGACACATTACCACGTGTTCGCTTTTTAGCCTCGAAAAACTGCATTTTTAAGCGATTTTTATGACTTTTTATAATCAAAAAAATTTTAAAATTTCTCAAAATTTTTGGTTTTCGTCCCTAAAAATCTTTCTCACTTAATGAAATTTTTAGAAAGTTTTAAAATATTTTTTTATTTGCAAAACATTTTTCTCCCCTCTTGACGGAGGTTTTATAGTAACAATGCTATATGATTTTGTTTTAGATTAAGGAAAATATTTTTAGGCTCATTACTAAAATTCTACTTCTCGCCCTTGTTTTTATAAGGAAGTGTGTTCGTATTATTTCATATTGTATTGATATATATCTATATAATATAGTATTTATATAATATAGTAGAAGATTTTTTTCAACGGTGTCTTACAAGCAATAGGTGAAGCTATTTTTTTATATAAAAAAGCTTGAACAACTAATCTCATTGTCAAGCTTTATATAATAAACATTTTTTAATGCGTTACAAATAAGCTCACTCTCTAGGCTATATCAAAATTTCTTAAGGGATTGTTACCTATATATACTATCATTTGTTTTTGTCTATATTAAACATTTGAAAGCTGGGCGAGCGGCATTAGTGTCGACAAAGACACTAGGAGTAACTATATAGCCATTATCAGTAACAGCGTAACCATTGCCAGGCATTGTTGACCAAGGCGAACGGAGCCAATAGTAATTAGCCGAACCGCTTGGCCATATTCTAACCGCATCTGCACTCCCTATAAGATTATATGCCTCTTTATATGATAATAACCAGAATTTATCCACATCATTTTCGGTATACTTTATTGTTGCGTTTTCATTAAAGGTTGGAAAGGTTACCTCTCCGCCACTTGTTGAGCCATTCATATCAGAGTACAAATCCCCTAAACTTCTTCCTATGATATTTTGATAAACAATGTCATTCTCTGGGTCTATATTATAGTCAGCATACATATTTGAGTATCTGCCTGATGGCGAGTATATACCGTTTGCGTTTGTATAGCTATCATAAGCATTGTAACCATTGATATATTGCCTTACATTGCTTGTGGAATAGTCACTGGCACTTATATTGTTCCAGCCATTTGTTAAATGTGTATATGGTCTTGAACTAGATTGCAGATCATTATTAAATGAAACTTCCATCATATTATTTGTTCCATCTAAGCCGACAGTATTTAAAACATTTGTCTCTAATATAAAGTATCCTGTGCCTGTTGGTACTGTAGATGAGTTATAACTATATGCATTCTCGCCATCTGCTGAAATATATTTCCACTTAATATATTCACTGCCTGTTGAGGTCGCAATTGTCCCCATCTCTACATAGTAGTATTGATTGGCTGTATCATTTTGAAGCAAACTTGTCTTTTCTTCAAAGGATATCTGAAGGTTTATATCTGATAGACTTAAAGCTGAAGTGCCTGTATTATTAATATATATCTTAAATGTCCTTTGCTTTCCTGTAGACAATTTTTCTGAAGGATTCTTAGGCATATACAAACTTGTACTTGCTATATGCACTGTGCTTGGAAGGTTTTGATAGGACAAGTTTACTTTGATATAGTTTGCATTAAGCGAGGTCATATCAAAATCTATCTCCATTGCCTGTTCTGAAAAAACGGTAACGTCTGATATATCAATACTAGTATTCGCTTGGATATATAAATCACTATAATCATCAAGCACAACATCTCTTACTTGATAGTTCCCTTCTGCCGTCTCTGTCACTGTATTTTTTAGTGTAACCTTGTTTAGATAAACCTCTGTCTCGTTTACCACAAATGATACATTGCCATTCATACTTAAATTGATGTTTGGGACTGCTACAACTGCGACAATCAGTAAACTTACCACAATCACAAACGCCATTACCGCCGATGTTAATTTAAATCTTAAACTTTTCATTCTCCCTATTCCCCCTCTTTAGTTTTTATTATATTATCTTTTTTATACAAATTTAGTTTAGCCTACCAATATCTTTTTTGTCAAGCAAATTGACTAATGTTAATTCTTAGAACAGTCTAAAGCACAACAACAGTTAAATTCAATGAAACTTGTCCCGCATTATGCTGCCACCACGCGTTTTAGCTGGTTGACAACTAGCATATAATATGATAATATATTATATATACTATTATATATAAGATAATAGAGCCGGCAAAGGTAGGTAAGAAAATGAAAAAGTATAAGATGGTAGACAAAGAACAATTAAAACTTATTAAAAAGATGAGATTTAGCGACGTTTATTATATACGCAGTGGTAAATACGGATATAGGTTTTTGTTTAGAACAAGCCTTGGCAACTTTTATGCTTTTGATGATTTGAAAAAGGTCAACGCAAAAATCGCCCCACAAAAACTTTTCGTAAGATATGGCGCCTTTAATGTGGAAACGTTATTCACTCGTGCGCTTGCTAGAAAATTTGATAATAAACAATATCTAACAGGCAAAGATGTTATTAAACTTCAAAAACAAAGTGACAATGTTTCTAAAAAATGGAAAGAAAATGAAAATGTTTTTAACCTACTTGTATAATACAACTTTTTAATTGTCAAAATCAACTATTAAATAAACATAAAAACAAGTGTGCATTACACTTGTTTTTGTTTTGGCACTGCAATGAGAACCACTTCAGTTGGATAAAGCTCCCCACCATAATAGCGCAAATAAAATTTGTAGTTTTTGTTTAGCTTATGAATAAACTTAGGAATTTGCCATAAGTGGTCATTTTTATGATAAACAGAAATTAACAGTTTGGGGCTATCATATATAATATGATTTCTTGCGCCTTTTAAAGCAGAAAGCTCATCGCCTTCAATGTCCATCTTGATAAAATCAACTTTTTCTTTTATATCCTTATCAAGTGTGGTGCAAACAATTTGCTTTAAACCTTCTTGTGAGGTTTGATTTGACGACACATCACCCTGCTCATTTAGGTAAACCTTGCCCTGTCTATCTTTTATGGCAAGATTTTTTATTTCAATTTTTGGATATTTGCCTAGATTATTTTTTAAAACTGGAAGAATGTCCTCTGTAATTTCATAGCAATATATCCTCTTATAGTTTTCGCCATAGACATTTATAAAATCAAGCGTGCTGTCACCAACATAGCCACCAACATCAACAAAAACTTCATTATTGCTATTTGGAATAATATCAAGGTCAAAATAATGCTTAAAGCGGTTATCAATAGATTTTTTAAGTGAGGTAAAGTCATAGACAAGCCAATTATTCAAGATTGCAAAGAGCAAAAATTTTGAGGAGTAATCTTCAAGCTTGTTATAAAGCCAGATAAACTCACCCTTTCTTTTGTATAAGGTGTGCGCTTTTTGGCAAATCTCTTGAAAGTCACCCACATCGTAGTTTAAAGTACCCCAAAAATTAAACCTTGCAAAGTAATCCTTCAAAATGTTTTTATAAGAGGCTGGCAAACTTAAAAAATTAAGCTTTATTCTTTCGAACAGACTTTCTTCACTAAGTGAAGCTATATCTTTTATGAGCAGCTTAAACTTTTTATCAATCTCATTCATAATGTTATCCTATAATCTTATATATAAAATAAAAGCAAAAATAGTTCTAAAATTAACAAATTTTTAAAATTGAATATTGAAAAGTTGCCATCAGTGTGATATATTTATTAGGAGGTTTAGATGAGCATATTAGAAAGATATCAAGATAGAGCGAATGGATATAAATTAGATAGCAGTTGCTTATGGAAACTTGGCTTGTTGAGGAAAACAGAAAACGCCAAGCTTCTGCTTGATTATGGAACGCTTCACGCATTTGTAAAGACACCACACAGCGTAACATATAAATGCAGATTTTATCCATATGCTAACAGCTTACAAGAAGAGCTTAGCGACAACTATCTTGCCTCGTCTAGTGAAATGCTCGGTAAAAACATATTTGAAAATTTTGGGTTTATAACAGCAAAATACTATCCACAAAAAATAAACGGCAAGATTTACCTTGCCTCACCAAACTTTCTTGAAGGTATATGCAAGTACACGACATTGCGCGCCTTTCTTTGTCAAAAGATGAGTTCACAGCCAGAAAAATACCTTTCAGAGAGCAGTGAGGATAGTTTAGTCCAAAAGTTAAAATCACATATTTTTGCAAGAAATAATTTGACATTTACGTTAGAAAATAAAGAGCGTTATTTGGAAATTATGACAGAAGAGTGCTATGATAAATATGTGTCATATATGCTTCTCGCCCTTTTCACCTTCTGCAATGATGAACATCCTAGCAATATTATCTTTTGCAGAGATGACAACTCTAAAAAATTCCAAGATGTATTCATTTTTGACAAAGAATCAACCGCTTTTAACTACTTTTTGGCAAGAAAAATGGAGTTTCGCGACATCAAATTTAAAATGTTTAATCAAGAGCAAGAAGGAAGTGATATCATAGTAAATTATGGCTCTGAAAACTATAGCGATAAATTGAAAGGCATTAAAAGGCTTGTATTAGAAGGTAAAATTGACAAAAAGTATATCGATTTAATAAATCAATATGCAAATCTTAGCTTGGAAGGCTTGCGTGATAAGGTCTATATAGAAGATGGGCTTTATATCAAAGACGAACAACTTGATTGCTACAAGCTTGGCAGAGACTGCGCGGAAGAATTACTACAAAATTGCTAAAAAGGATATACAAATGAATAAAATAAATAGTAAAAAGATAAAAAGAAAACTCGATATTTGGAATGGTGACCTTCCACCTGCGTTGACACCTGAGCAAAACCTAGAACTTTTGCGCGAATATAAGAAAAGTGGCGACAAATCTATTCGCAATCAAATCATAGAAGGCAATCTGCGTTTTGTCGTATATTACGTCAATAGGTATTGCAAAAAATATCTAAATCAAATTTCTGTGGTTGAACCTAGTTTTGAGGACCTTTATCAGATGGGCGCTCTCGGGCTAATCCGTGCAGTCAAAACCTACAATACCGATCTCCCCTTCGCCTTTAACACCTATGTTGGCAAATCCATTTACCGCACTATACAAACCTACAACCGTTTAAACAAGTCTATTAAAACTCAGTATAGCTTAAATGCCACGAACGATGATAATGATGACGAAGCGATAAAAATGCTGCCAAGCGAGACAAATTTAGAAGAAAACATCGCAAATTACCTTGACGCAAATTTAATAAAAAATGAAATCTTACCAAAGCTCAATCCAAAAAACGCAGGGATATTTTATAAATACTATTTTGAGCGAAAAACGTTGCAAGAAATAGCCGATGAAGGAACCTTGACAAGAGAAAGAATAAGGCAAATCATAAAAGCCACCAAAGAGCAAGTTTTGGCACTATATGAAAATCCTAACAACGCCAATATTTTGATAAATTCCAACTTTTATAACACAAAATCACAAAAAAGATATGAAAAAAATCAAAAATACATACAAAAATATGGCAAAGAGTTTCTTGTCAATTATGTATTCTATAAGCTAAATGAAAACCAAGGTAAGGTTTTAAAGAATGTTATCTTAAACTATGATGGCGTTGCAATGCGAGAAACTGCCCAAAAATTAAACCTGTCGGAAAGCACATTGTATAGGCTTATCTATAAAATTTATGATATCCTTGATGAAAATGGAGAACAATATTACCAAGAATACCTTAGCGGAAAAAGTCCAAAATCAAGACAAAAGACATTACAGCAAAAAAACAAATCAACAGCCCAAGCTGAAAAAACTATAGAAGAAAGCAGTGCCAATCCTTCAAAAGAATAATTTACTATTTAAAATATTTTCGTAGAGCAAAAAAGCATCAAGTATTAACCTCGATGCTTTTTATTTATTCTTACTTTTCTTTATCTGATTTTTCTTCAGAACTACAGTTGTTAGATTTTACTGCAGCTGCAATGCCGGTGCCTGTAAGCACAACACCTGAGAGAGCAGCAGCAATGTATCCAATGTTGTTGAATGCACTTGCAAGTTGAGTTCCATCAAAATCAGCGCTCCAAGTAATGCCCTTAAGCACACTTCCTACAACTATCATTGCAATTCCAATAGCAAGAATAATTATTGTTGTTGTAATAAGCTTTTTCATTTTCCCTCCTTATTAATTTTTTACAAACATATCGTTTGCAATCGATAATGGTTACCCATCCATCTCTACTAGTATATTACCAAATTTCATTTTTATTGTCAATAAATTAAATAGTTTTGTTATTAAAATAGAAAAATCATATGGTTTTAACTACATCAAAAGTTATTATTTTATTAAAATCAGTCAAAGTTAATGTCACAGAGCAATTTTTATCTGCCAGCAAAATAAAACTGCCCATTTCTCGCTCTATATACGCGCCATTAGTAGCACTGCAAACAAACTTAACATCGTCTAGTGCCTCACCCATTTTATCATAGACAATCACATTAAAATAACAAACATTATCACTCATAACGAGATTTTCACCATAAGTGCAATTTAGCACGGGAATTATCTCATACCTATAATCTTTGTCGGCAACTACAACACTAAAGCTATCTTTAGCGGTCACGCCATCTGTCATAGCCGTTACTTCAACATTGACAACACCACTTTTGTTTGCCACAATCTTATCCTCATCAATATCAATAATCCCCTCTTTGTCAACATTGATGGTTATGGTTGCATCTTCTATTGATACAGTATAATAATTTGACTTTACTTCTCCAACTTGCATATTCAAATCTTGACAATTGATATTAAACAAATTGGCTTTATTATCTTCATTTCTACTCATATTTACGCAAAATACTATTGATAAAATTATGCTGCCAAGAACTATCACCGCACTTACAATCCAAAACAAAACCTTTTTATTCAATATTTTGCTCATAACGCAAATATAATATCAAATTTTGTCGAAATATCAAAGAAAAATAACTTATTTTTTAATTTTTTATTAAATTTTTTGAATTTGACACTGCAACGGCTCGATATAAACCCTTTGCCTAAAATTACAAACACTGCATATACACATAAAAATACACCACGATAAATGGTGTACCAACCAATTTATATTTCTAATGCATTACACAAATCGTCCATTTTTTTGTTATGAGCTTCAACATTCTGTTTCTCGCCTAGATCGAGACCACGAAAATAAGGTATAAAAACACTTTTCCCTCCGACCTTGTATGGCAGTTCTAATTTTTCAGAATTATATTCTCTTGCAATATATTCGCTGGTCGGGTCGACTAAAACCCAGTTGCCACCAAAAAAACATTCACAAAAGGTGTGTCCATAATGCATCCAACTGTCTCCGCCATTCTTCAGCCTTTGTAACCATTCATATTCTGCGGTGTGCAAAACTGTTGTAGGTATGCCAAGCGTTCTAGCAAAAGTTGCATAGAGAATCGCATAATCAGTGCAACCACTTGCTTTTTTACTTTCCCAAATCTCTTTTGCAGTGCGCATAAATTTTAATTTTTGAATTTCTTCCTCTCGCGAATATTTTACTTTGTTTTTTATCCACAGAAATAAACTAGCTAAAAAATATACGCTATTTATATCTTTTTGTTTATGCTTTAAATCAGTTATAACTTTGTTATAGATATAGTCTTTATTTAAAAAGGGCTGTGTAAGAATTCCATAATTTTTATATTTTTCAACATCATCCAATTTGTTTAGTGGCTCCATATAACTACACGCTCCTATTAAAAACGTACCAAAAGTTATTTGGTACGTCAAAAGAATTGATGGCGGGAAGAGAGGGATTCGAACCCTCGCGCCGGTTTCCCGACCTACAGCCTTAGCAGGGCCGCCTCTTCGACCTCTTGAGTATCTCCCCATTCGAAATATATTTTATTATTAAGTTTTTGACTTATGCTATCGTAATGATGCTAAAGACAAGCCACTTATAAAAACTTTGTCTAGGCTATATATTAACATAACAACCCAGTCTTTGTCAATCATTTTTATTAAATTGCCTTCAAAATTAAAAAATAAACATATCGCAGGTATATCAATTTAAAAATTCACCACGTAGTGAAAAATTAAATGCAACAAATGTGGTCAAAAGTATTTAGATGTCTTT
>CAMLSW010000050.1 GCA_946484195.1 uncultured Clostridia bacterium | reverse complement strand
AAATAGCGAAGCGCGCCGAAAGCGTGCGATTACATCGCACAAAAATCGCAAGATTTTAAAAATTTTTAACAAGTTAAAAATTTTTGCTTTCGGCGCGCCCCGATACTTTTACATTTTTATTTAATTATATTTTTAATTTTGTTCTTTCTATTTCCTGCAAAATTTAATAAAGTTCTTTGTTTTATTTTTAACTATCAAACAAATCTCACTATTTAATCAAACTTTTATTCATAGATATTTTTAAATGTGATAGTCTTAGTCTTGGTCACTTGGTCAAAAGTGCTCATCACGCCTTCAGTACCAATACCTGACATTTTATAACCGCCAAAAGGCATCTCAAAGCTACGATGGAAGCTTGCCCCATTTATTACAGTGCCACCACACTCAAGTTTAGCGCAAACATTGAGGGCAACTTTCATATCACGCGTAAACACACAGCCACAAAGCCCATAACAAGAGGCATTTGCAATCTCCACAGCCTCATCGACATCATCACAAGGAATGATGCTGACAACTGGCGCGAATATCTCTTCGTCAAGTGCAACATCGGCAGTCTTTGGTATGTCTGTTATGATGGTTGGCTGAAGAACCGCACCTTCTGCTTTTCCACCATAGATAATTCTTCCGCCCTGCTCTACAACTCTTTCAATTTGTTTAACAGCCTTTTCGCAAGCGCCCTTAGTTACAAGGCAACCTATATCGGTCTTTTTATCCATAGGGTTGCCAACAACAAGTTTACTGATAGTGTCAACAACCTTGCTTTCAAATTCTTTTAATATACTTCTTTGAACAATAAATCTCTTGCTTGCACAGCATACTTGCCCAGTGTTATACATTCTACCCCAAACAATCTCTTTTACAGCAAGGTCAAGGTCGGCATCTTCAAGCACAATAAAGGCATCGTTACCGCCTAGTTCAAGCGCTACGTGAGCCAAATGCTCGGCGCCATTTTTATAGGTTATCTTACCAACGGCAGTTGAGCCTGTGAAGGTAATTCCGTGCACATCTTCATTTCTTGCAAGAGCGTTACCAACAATGGCACCCTCACCTGTCAAAATCTGAACAACTCCATTAGGAAGTCCTGCCTCGTGAAGCAACTTTACAAGTTTTATTAAAGTTAAAGGATTTTGATGTGGTGGTTTTACAATAACGGTGTTACCAGCAAGAATGGCTGGTGCAACCTTTTGGTCAAACAGGTCACAAGGGAAATTAAACGGAATGATTGCAACCATAACGCCAAGAGGTTCTCTAACTGTTATTTGAAGGGTCTTCTCTTGTCCTGCCTCCGTTCCAGCAGGAATCACATTGCCATAGAGATGTTTTGCTTTTTCGCAAAAAGCTTCAAAAGAAATTCTAACATTTGCAATTTCTCCATAGGCTTGTGTTATTGGCTTACCTGTCTCTTTGCAAAGTGTCTTTGCAAGATCGTCGGTGTTTTGGTCGACAAGCTCCATAAACCTATATAAAATCTTTACTTTTTGATGAATTGGAAGGTTTTTCCAAGTTTTTTGAGCTTTTTTTGCATATTCAACCGCTTTTTTCGCATCTTTTTCGGTGCTGTTTGGCACTGTATCTATAACCCTGTTAGTATAAGGATTTACAATATTCATTGTTGCCTTGTTGCTGGCATCGCAAAATTTACCATTGATTATATTTTGCATAAACCCTCCTTACTTTGTAAAGGCGGTAAATGAAAGCATAAGTCCGCCAGTGGTATTTCTTCCATCATCTACAAAGCCATACTCGCCAAAAGTGAACTCCATAATAAATGGAACGCCGTTGACATTTTTAACTATTTCGTTATAAACTTCATTTATTCTTGAATCAATGCCCGCTCTTCTTCCACCGCAGTGAACAAGATGGTAACATACTGCAGGCTTTTCGAGTCTTGCGTTGAGTTTTCTTAAGGTTTCACCTACTGAAGAGATAAGCTCGTCTACAGTTGCCTCCATTCTAATTACAGTTGTACCTTCTGCAAGGTTTGCGCCGATATTCATTGAGTAGTCATCATTTGCAAACATTGGGTGACGAATTGCGATAAGGTCGCCAAGTCTATCTTTTACGCCAAGAGGGCTGGTAATTGTTGCAGAGAGAAGTGCATTGCCCATAAGTTCGCTTGGTTTCATACCTCTCCACTTAGCGTACTTTTTAACTGCAGGTACGCCGTCGATAGATACCAGCTGTCTTGTGCCTTCAACCTTAGTGATAATACCCATATCACCTGTCTCTCTGTAAGCGCCAGTAAATTCGTTCATAAAGTGACCATTCATATAGATTAGTGCAACAGCCACACCTTCAGAGGTTACTTTTCCATCTAAATAGAGTTTCCAGTTACCTTCAATCGTGTTGTCGGCAGCCGAGCCACCAAAGAGAGGCACTCTTCCTACAACCCTGTTTGCGCCTTTCAAGAAAAATTCCTCTTCTGTAGGGCTTGCTGTCATATACATAACATCTGGCTCATCATTGTATGGCATCTTAGTCATAGTGCGCGCGTGCTTAGTTGCAGCCTCGCCCGCATCTCTTGCGCTTTGGAAGGCTTTTCTATCAGCAAAGCCAACACCAACAATCATATTAGGGTCAGATAACACCATAATACCGACAAAGGGCTTATCTCCGCCAACATAGCCTTGAGGCATAATCACACCAGTAAAAGATGTATTACCAATAACTGGGCAATCATAGACCTCCTTGATACCTTTTATTACATCCTTAATCTTATAGTCGCAACTCATATATGCAAACACAAGTTTTGCATCCTTTGATTTGCCCGCCATCTTAGCGGCTTCTAGTCCTGCCTCGTACGCATTTTTGTTTGTACTAAATCCTGTTAAAGCTTTCATCTTTTATCCCCCTTTTAAAAATTTTAATCAGAATTTTATAATTTTAGCAGTTAAGATTAGTAAAATTTATTAAAATAAGCTATTTTTTTAAGTTTTTAGCCTATTTTTAACCTATTTTTTATAAATTATCTATCATAGCAAAGATTTGAATAATTTTTTTATGTCCTCAATACTGGTCTGTCTTGGATTACCACCTGTGCATATATCGATAAAGGCGTCTCGGCTAAGCACATCAAGGTCCTCTTCTTTTACGCCTACCTCTGCGAGCGATTTTGGTATGCCAACTTTTTTAGCAAGCTTGCCAACCTCTTTGACAGCAACCTTCACGCATTCGTCATCAGTCTTGTCACTACAGTCAATGCCAAAGCATTCTGCTATCAACCTATATTTTGGTTTTGATGGAGACTCTGCATTATACTTCATAACTGTTGAAAGTAACATTGCATTTGCTGTACCGTGAGCAATATCCTTTTGCCCTCCAAGTGCGTGCGCCATAGAATGCACAATGCCAAGCCCGACATTACTAAAGCCCATACCAACAACATATTGAGCATAAGCCATTTTCTCTCTTGCCTCAAGGTCGTCACCATTTTTGTATGCTCTTTCAAGATACTTTGCAATAGTTCTTATAGCTTCAAGTGCAAACATATCACTCATATCAGTCGCACCTTTGGTTATAAGGCTTTCAATTGCGTGAGTGAGCGCGTCCATACCCGTGCTAGCTGTAAGCGAAGCTGGCATAGTCCTCATAAGTTCACTATCAACTATCGACATAATAGGAACGTCGTGAGGGTCAATACATACAAGTTTACGTTTTGTATTTTCATCGGTTATAACATAGTTGATTGTCACCTCTGCCGCCGTACCACTGGTGGTTGGAATAGCAATCAGCGGGAAACATCTGTTTTTAGTCTCTACCGCTCCGGCAAGACTGAGCACATCTGCGTGCTCTTTATTTTCTTTGATAATCGCTATCGCTTTTGCCGTGTCAATAACGCTTCCGCCACCAAGTGCAACGATGACATCGGCTTTAGCTTTCTTGAGCGCCTTTAGCCCATCCTTAACATTTTGAGTTGTCGGATTTGGCTTAATATCAGAAAAAACGCTGTATTTTATGTTGTTTTGGTTAAAAATACTTGTAATTTTCTCTGAAACACCACATTTTATAATAGTTTCGTCTGTAACTAGAAAAACTTTTTTAAAGCCTCTTTTCCTTAGTTCTTCTGGCAGACAATTTCTTGCGTCACAACCAAAATAGACGCATTCATTAAAAATATACCTATTCATATCCCTCCTTCCTAAAAGTAATTATAAACTTTTTGACGACTTTTGTCATTCAATTTTCAATATTTTTCATTATTTTTATAAAAAAAATCACAATTAAATTGTGATTTTTAACATTTAATTATTATTCGCGCTCTTCATCTTCTTGTTTGGATAGGTCTTCGCTATAACGCACTTCGCCTTCTTGCATTTTTTCTCTCTTTTTAGCGAACCTAAATGTCTTCTGTCCAATGTTTACTCTCATTTCATACTCGCCCTCTTTATTTGCCCTTTCCATAATGAAATACAAATTAATAGGGTCAGTAAAGCGGTAGCCTTTTTCAGCTAATAGGTCTGCATCTTTTACCGAATATTGCACTCTTTTCATCTTTCCTCCTTATTAACAACTATTATATCACAATATTTTGATTTTCTCTAGATATTATTTTGTGAATTTTGTAAAATGTTGTATAATATTAATAAATTTTTAAGGAGAACTTTATGAAACGCATCAAAAACTTTTTTATTGACTTTAAAAAATTTATAAGCCGTGGCAATATCTTAGACCTTGCCGTTGCAATGGTTGTTGGCTCTGCTTTCACCGCCATCGTGACAAGCCTTGTAAACGATATCATTTGGTAAACGGCGCAGAAATCTATTATGGTAAATTTATTCAGGCAATTATAAACTTCTTGCTCGTTGCACTAGTACTTTTCATTGTTTTACGCCTTGTTATGAATGCAAGCAATGCCTTTAAAAGAACGATAACAGAATATCCAACCAAAGAAGAAAAGAAACAATTAAAAGAGCTTGGTATTAAGACTAAAAATAAAAAGGAGCTAATAAACGCAACTAAAGAGCTTAGAGAGAAAAATAAACCAGCCCCTGTTCCACCAAAGCCAACTCAAGAAGAACTTTTAACCCAAATCTTAGAAGAGCTTAAAAAACAAAACTATACAAGAGATTTGGTGGAAAACGCTATAATAGGTGATGACAATATTACAAGCAATAATATAAATAACAATAATTTAAATGAAAATAATGATAAATAATTAAAAAATCTAATTTTAATTAAAAAATCTCCATATTTATGGAGATTTTTTATGATGCAATTAAGTTATGCTATCGAAAGCCGAACTTGCTTGCAAGGGTGAGGCTGAGGGGTTTTCATACTATGTAAAGTCTCAATCTTTTCAAGTAAGGTATCTGCTCAAGTTCACTTACAGCATACTTGACCATCTCATTTTTGTTGATTATAGCATCAAATTCTTCATCTGTTAAATGTTTCATTTAAACTCCTTCTAAGTTATTATATCATAAAAAAATTATCAAGACAAGGAGTGAAAATAAATTATGGCGTTTATCCTTGCGTAAAATGTAAAATTCCCTTTACTTTTAACGATTTTAATAATATAATTATAGTATGGATAAGAATACTAACAATATTAATAAAGACATTAAGAAACATTTGATAATTTCTATCATCATTTCAGTGCTGTTTGTTGTGGGAATCCCAATTCTTATAGTTGGCGCGACAAATTCAAATTACGCCGTTATGGGAATTGGTATCGCGATGGTGGTGATTGGCTTTTATGGCGCTCCGATGATGTGGGTGTCTTACGGCAATAAACGTTCTCTTAAGAATGTGGTTGACGCTGTAATGGAAGACCATCTCACAACAGTTGGCGAGATTGCCTCTCAACTGCAAATGAGAGAGCGCCCTGTGCGCGACCTTATCACTACAGGATTACGCAAAAAATATATCACTGGTTATATCTTTAGTGGTTCAACTTTAACACCAAATCAAAAAGAGGCACCTAAGAAAAAGATTTTCTCAAATAGATGCCCAAACTGTGGTGGAGCACTCACAGAACAAGCAAACGGCTACACCTGCGAATACTGTGGCTCGCACTTTAAGAAGGAGTAAAAAATAGATACTTTTATTTAAGTATCTATTTTTTATGTTTGTATTATATCTTAAATAAATACACTTTTATAAAGCTCCTGTTTTTTTGGCTATTCGTAAACAAAAATTACAACTTTCAAGCACTTGGATATGTCACGTCTCTATTCCATTGTAATTGTTATATCCGTAGAAACATCAATTATAAAATCTATGCTTGTGGCGAAAGCATATAACTCTGCTACCAATATCTCACCGCTACTTTATAGGCTCATCACAAGCGGTCAACATTACCCCTGAAAATAACAGCATAATAAACGCTGTCATAGCTGTTAATAGCTTTCTCATCTTCCTTCGTACAATTGCTTTTTAAATTTTATTTATATTGTTTTTAAATTATTTTTAACTAATTTTTTATTTTATTCCATAAAAAATTCCATTTAAAAAGCAAAATAAATTAATATTTTGCTTTTTTCAATATCTTTTAATCTACTTTTAAATTATTCGCCTTTATTATCTTCGGCATTTTTCTTTTCTTCTTCGGCTTTGCGCTCATAATAATTTTTGTATCCTGCTTTGTGGTTGTCACCTTCATCCCATTTTTTACCACCAGTTGCAAGAACAGTTATTACAAGCCCTACTGCAACAACTATTGCAATGATAGGTATTACTAAACTATCCTTAATTGCAAGTTCAGACACAAGGCATAGAATGGCACATACAAGAAGGGCTATACCAAACCATATCTTCAACTTCTTGATAGTTGATACATTCTTTTGAAAACATCCTTGAAGTAACATTATAAGTCCAAGTCCACCACAAATTATTACGCCAGCCCAAGCAAGTGAAAAGAAACCAAATGTTTCAGGTACGGTAAGTGACAATATCCAAAGCACCGCAGCAACCAAAACAATCAAAGCTCCTAGTAGTTTATACAACATATTTCTACCCATTTTTTTACTCTCCTTTTATAAAAAATATGTAAAAACCCAAAAATTTTCAAGCAAACAAGAAATTTTTATTAAATTATCTCAAAACAGCATTAGCAGAAACCGCCGATATAACATCTCCGTCAGCCAAAACTATTGACGAAAAATGTTTGTAATCTTTGACAATTCCGCCTATTCTCATAGCGACAACTTCGGTATTTTCGTCGCCTGTCAACACAGTGTATTTGCCGGCGAGTAAATCTTTGCCGACCTTATACTCTTTGCCTCGTTCTAACACTATGTCGCCTTTTTTAAGAGAAAGTTTTGCGTTACCTTTATCATCGATAACTTTATCGTCCTTAGTATAGCGAACGCCGTCGATTATCTCATAGTCCTCAACCTTCTTGTCGCTGTCTTTATGTTTCAGCTTTGAGTAGGTCACTCCAAAAAGTACGAGCATTACAACTAGCAAAACACCTACCACAATAAGCGCAATTTCGCTCCACTCCATAACTGCCTCCTTTTATGCAAACTCAACAAGCAAGAATATACTTGCAATGCCAAGCAGTACGAGAAGTACTGTAAAAAATATTTTAAGTTTAGATACAGGAGTTTTCCCTCCTACTCTACCATTATAGCCATTCACATAGAAGTTGTAAAGTTTTCCTTTGAAGTTATAGTGCCCAACATAAACTGGCACAAGGACATATTTATATTGTTCATTAAAATACTGCGTATCAATCTTTAATGAAACCTTTACGTCATAATCATAACGTTTCAAAATTTGTGTCTCGATGCGCTGATGCATCAAGTTTTTGCACTCATCCCAGCATTCTTTGCCACTTTTGTTGTATGTATTAGCGCCGTAACCTCGCAGATATTCCGTTCGGTACTCGACAGCTTCTTTGGTAGGGAAAGGCTCAATTGCTTTTACGTATTGAGATGGTATTGCACTTGATGCCTGCACAAGCAAATCATCAAAATTGCTTTCTTGAAAGCCTGATATGTTGAAATACCTCATCTCTTCAACTTCCACCCTTTCGCCGTTGCGATATTCTCTTCTTGTGTATTTTTTGCCAAGCTCACCTTTATATGTGCTTTTTGTCAAAGCATCAAAAGTGAACACGGGATTATACAAACCTTGAATTTTTTCGGCTTTAACACTCTTTTTGAAGGCTCTTGGCGCATAAAATTTTTTCTTTGCCCACTTAACTGCAAATGCGCTCGCTCCAAACTTGTCAATTTTAAAAGGTGTTATACCTTGAGGTTTGATGCCAGGAAGCTCATCGCTTTTAACTATGTTGCTTGTTCCGCAAAATGAGCACTTGTGAGAGACTTCGCCACTTGATATAATCTCCTTGGCACCACAGGTTTTACATTGATAAACGTCAGCCTCATCCCAAACTTGACCTTCACGGAGAAGCTCATCAAGGTCACGCTCTTTTACTACAGTCATATTGTCAATTTCAAACAAACTTCCGCAGTATAAGCACTTTAATTTTTGTGACTTAGGTTCAAAAACCGCCTCACCACCACAGTTTGGACACTTGTAAATTGACACGTCAAGGTTATCATCTGAATATAACTTTTGCTCTATCTTTTCATCAACTTGATTTTCTGACATTATTTAAGTTTCCTTCCGCATTCTGGACAGAATTTTGCGCTAGCCTTTACCTCTGTTCCGCAATCTGGGCAAACGTGTTTCATCTTTTGACCACATTCTGGGCAGAACTTAGGGTTCCCATTGATTTCAGCGCCACAATTTGGGCAAAACTTTTTCTGAGGTTGATTTTGTGATTGATTTTGGCTATTCATCTGTTGCATATTGTTTGCAAAAATGTTGCCAAGTCCCATACCCATACCAAGCCCCATACCGGCGCCCATTGTACCACCGGCAGCTCCCGGGTTTTTGGCAGCCTCTTTCATTGCCTCTAAGGTTTCCATCTGAGTGTAAACATCCATATTGCCACGCATCATACCAAGCGAAGTGTTTTTGTCAAGTGCCTTCTCAAGCTCCTCTGGAAGAGAGAAACTCTCAAAAACGAAGTTTGTCAACTCAAGCCCGATGGCTTTGAAGTCCTCTGCAACCTTTGTTTCAACAATCTTAGAAAGCTCTTGCAAGTTTGCAGCCATATCAAGTACTGCAATTTTGCTTTCACCTATTGCATCAGAAATACCACTAACCACCATACTACGCAAGTAATCAGTGATTTGTGCGGTCTCAAACTTGGTGTTTGTTCCGCTTAAGTTTTGCATAAATACATAGGCATCATCAACCTTAAATGAATAGTTACCAAAACCTCTTATACGAACGGCGCCATAGTCCTTGTCTCTTACAAGAATAGGATTTGCTGTCCCCCACTTTTGATTTGTGAACTGCTTTGTATTTACAAAATATATGTCAGACTTAAATGGCGTTTCAAATCCATACTTCCAAGACATAAGTTTTGTAAGCACAGGCATATTGTTGGTGTCAAGTTTGTAATAACCTGGCAAAAATACATCTGCAAGACGTCCTTTATCAACAAAAATTGCAACTTGGCTTTCTCTGACTGTCAATGCTGAGCCCTTGTTTACGTGGTCTTTATTGATAGGATACTTCCATATAATAAGGTTACTTGATGAATCAGTCCATTCGATATTCTTTAAAATTCCCATATCATTCTCCTTGATATTATTTTAGCATTTAGAAAAGTAAAATGCAACTAAATTTGCAAACTATAAATATTTATGTCTAATTTAAACTTGATTTTATTATAAAATAAATATAAAAAATATTGTTTTAGTTAAGCAATTTTGAAACTAGCGGTATTTTAGAGAAATAAAAGAGTATAA
>CAMLSW010000049.1 GCA_946484195.1 uncultured Clostridia bacterium | reverse complement strand
TATAAAAAATAAAAAAATATTATATTAATTAAAAAACTCTTTTTTGTTAGACTTTAAATGTTGCAAAGTTTTATAAATAATTTTCTCTCACATTTTCACGTTTGTTTTTTATAATGATATTAAGGGGCTAAACGTATTACGGAGGATAATGTGAGCAGGCTTGCTATAACCGCTAACGGAATAATTTTTATTTTTTTAATGACAACTATTGGCTCGGCTGTTGTGTTTTGTTTCAAAAAGGGTACGAGCAGTAAAATTAACAGCCTATTTTTAGGTTTCGCCTCTGGGCTTATGATTGCGGCGTCTGTTTGGTCGCTCCTGCTTCCTTCAATTGAGCAGTCAAAGGGCCTTGGCAAATTTAGCTTTATTCCTGCCTCTTGCGGAATAATTTTGGGCTGTCTATTCTTGGTGCTTATGGATAAAGTTATCCCTTACTTTTTAAATAGAAAGAGTAAAAATGAGGGGAGTTTGCCAAAAAAGAGGGGACTTAGCAAATCCAGCAAATTATTTTTAGCGGTAACGCTCCATAATATTCCAGAAGGGCTTGCAGTAGGGCTAGCGTTTGGCAATGCCTTCATCGCAAGTGAAATGTCGGCGTTCTATTCGGCACTCTGGCTTGCAATAGGCATAGGACTGCAGAACTTGCCAGAAGGCACGGCAATATCTCTTCCGATGAAAGAGCAATTTCATTCGAATAAAAAAGCCTTTCTATTTGGATTTTTAAGCGGAGTAGTCGAGCCTATTATGGCATTAGTCGGTATTTGGCTTTCAACTTCGCTTGCTCATCTTATGCCTTGGTTTTTGGCATTTTCTGCAGGTGCAATGTTATTTGTAGTTGCCGAGGAGCTTTTGCCAGAGGCAAAAAATGGCTATCCAAGCAATATCGGTTCTTGGGGATTTATAGTAGGTTTTGTTGTAATGATGATTTTAGATGTCGCGCTAGGTTAGTTTTTGAGATAAATTTTTATAAAGCAATAAAAAATATTAGCAAAAACAAATAATAAATAAAGAAAATCAAAAATTAAATTATACATTGTAATAATTTTGCAGTATTTTAAGATAATAATTGTAAGGAGATAGTGAATATGTACTATAACTATCACGCACAAATAAAAAAGTTGATATTATCGGGCAGGCTAACCAGCTATAAATTTGTTGATGATTACAATGGTATTCGCCCCGCGCTTGTGCTGTATTTTGATGGTCATCGACCTATGCCTATTCGAAGTTATAGGTGGGCGGAGTACACAGAGCTACTTATGATGTACTGCGACAAAATCCAAGAAGAGCCACCTCAAGCCTAACTTTTGGAGGCATTTTATAATTTGCAACTTTTTTGTATTTTTAGTTTTAAAATCACGCCACTGAACGAAAAATTATGGTGTTATAAAAAGTTAGTTTTGTTAAAAAACTAAGAAATGAGCTATAATATCAAAAAAAATATTTAAATTTTGCATAAATATTGACATTATTTTAAAAGGGTAGTATAATTTAAAATATAGGAGGAAATAAAAATGGCAACAAAGAAAACTTCATCAAGTTCATCAAAGCCTACAAAAACAAGCTCTTCATCAAGTTCTTCTAAAAAGACAGTTTGGGGACTTAACAAAATCTCATTTTGGACAATTGTAGCGGTAACTATAATATATGCAGTTTCGCTTGTTCTTGAGGCAATAGGAGCTGATAATCTTAAGGCAGCTGTAGTTATTTTACAAGGTATCGCATCAGCTATTCTTGTGGCTATCGTTGCAGTGCTTGCTTGGCGCTATGTAAGACCAAAGCAAATGGTATGGAAAGTTCTTTATGTAATTTGCTTGTTAATTGTTATTGTAGCAATTATACTTCCAATGTTTTAAAAAATAAAATGCGCTAAATTGTCAAAAGATTTAAAATCATTTAGGATTTTAGATAAGTTTTCAATACTTGGCGCTTTTTATTATGTAAAAATTGGCGTTTTATCAAAAATAAAGCGTCATTTTTTATTAAAAAAGCCATTAAATGCCTAAACCTCTTGCAATTATTAAAAAATTGTTATATAATATATTTACCTAAACATATTTTTTAATGTATTAGATATATTTTGACTTAAAAAGAGGAATATTAATATTATGAAAGCTTGTGAAAGTACTGCAAAGGTAAAAGAGAAAAAGGTCCTCGTCAACAATTTTCTATTTCCACTTCTCTTTATTGTTTTTGCAACCATTCTTGAAATGGTCAACTTTTTGTACTTAGGTTTTAAGGATTCTGATGGCTCTGTTATGGCGCTACCATCTTATTTTTTGTTTGATTTTGCCATTATTTTAATGCTTGCAGGACTGATTTATGTTGTACATAATAGAGTTGCCGTACTTGTACTATTCTTATTTTTTCTTGGCTTGCAATGCGCACTAAACATTGCTAACGCTACAATGTATAACATATTTGGCGACATTCTTTCCTTCGACCTATTTGTTTTAGGTGGCGAGGCTACAAGTGCAATTACTCCTGACGTCATTGACTGGGGCGGGTCATTTTTAAATCTTGGCATATATATCGCGATGGTTGTAGTTGGTGTTTTACTATTTAAATATAACAAAAGGTCGGTATCAATTAAAAACTTTTCTATTCCTGTGATACTACTTGCTGTCTTTATACTTTTTCAGTCGTCTGGGCTAGGACTTTACTCAATATCTCAATCAACTTTGGCAGGGTCAGCGCCTGGAGAGACCGAGATTGAAAGTAGTGATAAGTATCTCTGGGATAACTTCCAATTTAAGCTTGAGGCATTCAAGAAGTTTGGCAACTATGGCTTTTATACAAAGAGTGTGCTAAATTTGATATTTAATCATAAGGCGACAGAGGACGAGCAAGAATATTATTTAAACTATATCGATAGTGGCTATCAACCTGAGGATGAAACGGCACCATTGTATGGCGAAAATTTGATTATAATTTTGTGCGAAAGTACCGACTGGTTCGCAATTGACCCGTTTAATACTCCAACGCTTTATAGCATAGCAAGTGGAAATAACAGCCTTGTTTTCACAGAGTTTTATGCAAGAAATCGAACAAATAATAGTGAGGGCATTGTCTTAAATGGAAGTATGCCAAAGAACATATCCTTAAAGGAAGCCTACCATAATGGCTACAACTTTGACTACGCACTTCCTAAGGTGTTTGAGGCGACGACCGATGAAGAGACAGTTGCCACATATATCCACAATAATACAAGGGAATATTATGGCAGAGATGTCACGCACGTAGACGGACTTGGATTTGACTATATGTACACAAGAGAAGATTACACTGGTGAGCAAGAGTATAAAGGCTGGGGCAAGTGGATGACAGACGTTGACTTTACAAGTAACTTGATGGATAAGGTTATACCAGACAGCGAAAGGTTCTTCACCTTCATTGCTACGATGGCAACCCACGGACCTTACACCTATACAAATCCTTATTATGAGGAGTACTATCAAACTTTTGATGAAAACTATGAGCAGTTTGAGGCTTGGTTTACTGAAAATACTCCATACATAATACCAGAGGACGAGGACGATTTTGAACTCTTCCGTCACTACAAATCGGCAGCGATTGACCTTGATAGAACGGTTGCAAACATCATTTCAGAGCTTGAAGAGAGAGGCAAAGCCGACGATACATCGATAGTGCTTTTTGCAGACCATAATGTATATTATCACGACCTCAGTTTAAAGCTCAAGGGCATTGACAAGATTGACTACCAAGAAACTTTTGCCTACAATATACCCCTTATGATATACAGTCCATCGCTGACCGGTGGTGAAGGTCAAATAATCGACACCTTCTGCAACACCTATGATATTTTACCTACCATTTGCGATTTGTATGGTTTAGCTTACAATGAGAACTTGCTTTTTGGCTACTCTGTATTCTCTGATGAGATAGAAAACTCTTTCTTTGCCTCACACCTCAACGGTATGTTTACAAACAATATTTACAGTATGAATATAACCGATGTTTTTGTTGTGGGTGATGGTGTGACCGAAGAAGAGATTGATAGGTTTAGAGAGAACGCCAATAAATACTTTAAAAAGCAAGAGGAGCTTGAGATAATCTATACAAATGGTATAAATGGAACGATTGACATTACTGCAGATTATGTTTAGATAAAATCATCAAAAGACTGACAAATCTAGATTTTCGAGAATATATATTACTATGTTCTCGAAAATTTTTTTATCTAAAGAAAATTTACTATATAATGTTGACAAAATAGAGGAAATATCCAAGAAAAAGACCTGCGTAATGATAAAGACAAACGCATACGGCCACGGCACAAAAGAGGTTTTATCAATTTTAAATGATAGAATTGATTTTTTTGGTGTTTCAAATCAAAGTGAAGGGCTTCACGCTAGAAAATATACCACAAAGGATGTCATAGTATTTGGCGCCTGTGAGGACTACAAGCAATGCATAATAAACAATGTCTCCTTTGCACTTTTTTCCTATGATGACGCAAGAAAAATAGTCAAAATTGCCAAAAAGTGTGATTTAAAACCTAAGATGCACCTTTGTATCAATACGGGTATGAATAGGTATGGCGTAAAAACCGAAAAGGAGCTATTAAAAATCATCTCATTTTTAACTAAAAAGGGCATAGAACTTGCAGGCGTCTATACTCATTTTTCTTCGCTGACCACAGATAGAGAGTATACAGCATCGCAAAAAGAAAAGTTTTACAGTATGCTAAAGTTTATACCAAAAAGCTGGAACTATTTGGTGCACGTAGGTGGCGGGCGAAGTATCTTTGAAGAAATAGATGCCGATATGTTTAGAGTTGGGCTTGAGGTCTATGGTTATGGTAATGAATTTGTCAAGCCCGTCCTTCGAGTTGAAAGCGAGATTGTCGATTTGCAAAGAGTGAGCGCTAATGAGCATATTGGCTACCTGTGTGGTTACACTGCAAAAGAAGATATGGTTATAGCGACCGTTCCACTAGGTTATGGAGACGGTTTGCCAAGGAAGCTGTCAAATAAATTAAGAGTTAAAATAAACGGCAAAGAGACAGTAAATGTCGGCAACATCTGTATGGACGCCTTTATGGTTGATGTCACAAATTTGCCTTGTAAGAAGGGTGACAGGGTTGACATTATGAGAAATGCTAGCGAGCTTGCACCGCTTATTGAAAGCACCGAATATGAGGTTTTGACGAACCTTGGTAAATTTCGAGGTGAGAGGATAATAGATTAAGTCTTTAAAACTTTATATAAATACGTTAAGTATGAACCTTTATAAATAATATCTTTACAAAATTTCTTAAATATGCTATAATATGGCTATGAAAAAAGAAAAGTTTAGCGTAAAAGAGGAATTAAAAAACGAGCTCCGCGAGAGCGTTCCCTACAATATTACGCCACAAGATTTGGAAATAGACGACGCCATAGTTGACAAATACACAAGTTCGGTCTTTGCAAAATTTAAAAAGGGCGAGACTAACAATAGGTGGTTCACGGCATCCGGCATACTTTCAATTTTGTTTGGTGTGATTGCCTTTTTGACGATAACAATTATTGCCATTGTATTTGCTGTGCGCCCTGAGCTTATCGTAGGTGATGGCAACTTTGAAAGCGTGCGCACGAAAATCATTATAAGCTGTGTGATTGTGCCAATCGTTGCAATAATAAGTATCATTGTCGGCGCAAAGATAAAGTCATACTCAAAATATTCAAAGGTAAAGTTGATAGATAATGTGGTTTCCATTTCGGTTATGATTGTGCTTCAATTTTTGTTTGGCGGACTTATATTTTCTGCACTCACAATAGTTGGATACTTTGTCGGTATTGGCTCGGATTATGGCGCTATTTACTACAATAAGGTTGACAACCCATCAACTCAAGTACGACGTCTTGCCGATGCAAAAAAACTTTTCCAAGATGGCGTCATAGATGAACAGGAATTTAAGAGTTTAAAAGAACATATTTTAAGGGAAAGCGATTTTGAATAGTTTTCGTAAAAAAACAGGCAGGGAAAAATCCTTGCCTTTTTTGTTATTATGAATTGTACTTGCGAAAATGTTATAATTAGTTAAGTTGTTTAAGATAAAGTAAACGGCTAAAAAGGCTATGATATATAACATTGATTGATAAGAATAGGAGAGATAAAAAGTTATATATTTTTTCTAGCATAGGGACCAAAAAAGATTGAAGAGGCTGTGGTTTGTTATAAGAAAAGGAGAGTGGAGGCTGAAATTACTATATTTGTTTGTCAAGGCTATAGGAGACTTGTATGGGACTCGCCTCGCAAGTCCCATTGTTTTGTTTTTGTTTCAAAAACAAAACGCTGTTTGCAAGGATTGCAAACAGCACAAGTCTCAAGGATGGAATAGAATTTTATAACAATAATAAAATTTCCAAATTTTAATTTTAGTTTACTCTTCATTTAAAGCATTTTTTAAGAGGGATGAATAGAATTTTATAATTATATCAAAAGTCCTCATTTTAATTTTAGTTTACGCTTCATTTAAAGCATATTTGAAGGTGAAATAAAATTTTATAATTATATTAAAAATCCTCATTTAAAAATTTAATTTACTTTTCATTTAAGGCATTTTTAAAATATTTTTATCAATTTAATCAATTAAAACCCATTTTTTGATATTCTATTCATCGGCATAGTTATTAAAATAGCCTTTTATAAGCACAATTGGTGTGCCTTTGTCGCCACTACCACTTGTGAGGTCAGCTAGAGAGCCAAGCAAATCGGTGATTCTTCTAGGAGTTGTGCCTAGCGAGATATTTTGATTTTTAAGGTCCTTTGACTTTTTGCTGATTATCTCTTTCATTGCCTTTTCTGCCTCTTTGCCACTGAGGTTTGCAATTTGAGTATCTGCAACGTATTTAAGTTTAATCTCATTTGGTGTGCCTTTAAGTCCATCGGTAAATGCAGGTGAGACAACTGGGTCAGCAAGCTCCCAAATACCGCCAACAGGGTCTTTAAAAGCGCCGTCTCCATAGACCATACATTCAATATCTTTACCACATTCTTCTTTAAATCTACTTTGAAGTTTTGTTACAAAAGTTTTGGTATCTCTTGGGAAAAGCTTTAAAACCTCATCAGTGGAGAGGTTGGAGCCAAGCACGCCAAACTCTTCATTGTATCCGCATCCATCAACTGAGCTATTCAAAATCTCGTCAAGAGTGATAACCTTTTTAGCCCCGCGCTTTAAAAGCAAATCTTTATTTCGTTGGCGAGAGTGGATGTCGGCAGAAATCACCTTCTTTGTATATTTTAGAATTGTGGTAGGGTCATTAGAAAGGATTATTTTGCATTTATCACCGCAGATTTTCTTGTAAAAATCAATATAGTCAAGCCCGGTGAAAGGGTGCTCAATCTTGCCCACTGTTTTATAGAATTTTTCTTCTGAAAAAGTTTTATTAAAATTTGTGATGCCAAGTTCATATAACTTATCAATAGAAACAAGAGGGTTGCCAACCTCATCAAAAGGATAGGAAAGTTGCAATACGATGTTGTCGCAACCTCTTGCAATGCCTTTTAAAATATTTGAAAAACGATTGCGTGATAAGATTGGAAAGATTACGCCTATCGTGCCTTCGCCCATCTTGTTTCGCACATCCTTTGCAATATCATCAACGCTTGCAAAGTTGCCTTGACTTTTTGCAACAACCGCCTCAGTCACAGCGACTATATCTCTGTCGTTTAAGGTAAGCTTTGCCTCTTTGACAGCCTTTAAAACGCTTTCAACAGTTATCTCAACAAGATTGTCTCCTTTTCTTATAATAGGCGCTTTAACGCCAAGTGAAATTGTACCTATATTTTTCATTTTATCTCCTTACTTAGATATATTAACATAAATTGCGGTAATTTAAAAATTTTTTTGATAATTTTTATATAAAATAATAAAAAATAATTAGATAAAAAGCCTTGAATAATAATAAAATAAATGATATAATAATATCACAAAAGGAGAGTGTAATATGTGGTTTTTCGGTAAGAAAAAGAAAGAGAAGAAGGTAGAGACAAACAGTCAAGAAGTTCAGGAAGAAAAAGTTTCAAAAGAGGATGAAGAACAAGAAAAGACTGAAACAAAAACTTCAAGTAAAAGTATGCAAAACAAGACCAAAACAGAGAAAACTAATCAATCAAATGCAAAAGAAGAAAAGGGGGAAGAGGTGGAAGAGAAACAAAAGAAAGCCGTTTACCGTGTAATCTTTGACAAAGAGGATAAGCTTTGGAAGATTAAGAAGGACGGCGCAAAGCGTGTCATCGACAGCAAGAAGACCAAGGAAGAGGCATTAGATAGAGTTCAAGAGCTAAGCAAAAGTCAAGACACCAACTTTGTAGTTTACAAAAAGGACGGTAAGTTCCAAAAGAAAGCCAACTTAAAACTCAAAAATAACGACGAATAAATAAGTTGACCAGATTTAATATGCTCAAAATTTGAGCAAATTTTTTGCGTAATAAAGTTAACAGTAAAAACAAACTTTTAAATTAAAGATTTTCACATAAACAAGCATTATTTTACGAAAAATAAGAATAATTTTGTGTATATGAGGTTGAAATGGAGAAAGAAATATTTACAACTAAGGAAGGAATAGATGTAATCTATCAGCACGTAAAAAATGTAAACGGAGTGGTATTTGAAATTCACTTTAAGGCTGGTGGGTTGAATGACCCGAAAGGTAAGGCAGGGCTTGCTCATTTTTGCGAGCACGCTTTTATGGGGTTTTCAACCGACAGGCATACAAGAGCTGAAAGAGTGGAAGGGAGAAGAAAGTTTAGAAGTATTAACGCCTACACTTCAAACTATGAAGTTGTTTTTTGGACGGGAACCACATTGAATAAACTCGATGATGCAGTTGATTATTTGACTGAAGGCTTTGAGTGCATAAAATTTGATAAAGAGAATTTTGACTCTGAGTACAAGATAATCTACGACGAACTCAAAACAAGAAATAAACAAAATAAATTTCTTTTGTCTTATATTTGGGCGCATAAACTTTCGCTAGACCCGAGAGACAATAATCTTGAGTATAGTTTGGTTGGAAGTGAAGAGAGTCTATCTAATATCACACTTGAGGATATAGTAAAATACTCTCACGACTACTTCAACTTAGAAAATATGACGATAAATGCAAGTGGTGCTATTGTAAAAAGAGACCTAGAGCGCGTAATTTCAAAGTATATAGCAAAAAGGGTTTACAAAACAGGTAAGATTGGCTTTAAGAGAGGTGACAACCTTGGCTATAGCGATAAACCAATGTATTGCTACGAAAAATCTCTTGAAGAGGGGAAAGCGCTAGTCAGTATTAACTATCAACTTGAAAAGCAAGACTATAGCGATTACTATAATAGAGATGAAAGTGTTTTCCATCGCGTAATGACCAAAGTGCTTTCAAATAATGCAAACTATTATTTTAGAACAACTAAAGAGTTATGTTATGGATGTGGCACACAAATATATAGAACATACAACAAAATTATGTTTGATTTTTTCATCCAATGCCAGCAAGACAATGTTCAAAAGGTGTTAGACGAATTTCCAGAATATATCAGCAATGTCATAAGCGAGTTTACTGAGGAGCGTTTTGAGAAGGCAAGAGAAACAATACTTGAGGGCTTTAAGTTTGATGTTTCAACCATATGGGACTGGGCGGATGCAAACTATAGGGAGGTTGAAAGGTACGGCAATCTCCTAGGCAATACCATAAAAGAAGAGGATGAGTTTTATATTAACACCTATAACTCTGTAAAATTTGAGGATGCAGTGAAAGAACTTGAAAAACTTAAGGGCGTTAAGCCGACAATTATAATTATAAGCAATGATGAAAAATATAAAGATTTTGACTATAAAAATTACAGCAAAAAAATTACTTTCAAAAAAATTGCTTATAAATAATAAAAAACTAATTTAATTATTAAAAAATATTTTATTAAAAATTAATAAAATTAAATAAAAGGTATGATAATTACAATAAAAAATCACATAAATTGAGCATTTTATGTGATTTTTTTGATAAATAATTAAGAATATCAACAATTTTTATCAAATTAATATTGAAATATTAAATTAAACATTGAGAAGAATATATGACAACCTCTCTATGATATATAGCCCTAAGAT
>CAMLSW010000048.1 GCA_946484195.1 uncultured Clostridia bacterium | reverse complement strand
CGATTGCTACCTTTTTTGTTAAGCAATTTTGTTGCAATTAATTTTTCTTTGCACCAAAACATAATGCAGTATTGACAACAGGTCAAGGCTGTGCTAAACTTGAGTTACAAGGAGAAAATATGAGACTACACTATATAAAATTTACGCTTTCTGGCGCTATGCTTGCCGAGCCTACTACGCCAATCCAAATTCCATCAAGAAATATAAATAAAATCAAAATACCGTCAACCGCAATAGGCTATGAGCTATTTGATAGAATAATAGATGAAAAAACTCATCAAATCTCAGAGAAACTTGATATAGAATATTTTTATATAGGCAAATTTGTCCCAATCTCACAATTACAGCACGATGCCCTTTTGTATAGGTATCTGCAAGACAACAATTTTTGCGGAATAATAAAGTGTCAAGGCGGCTTTATTGTTGAGGCAAAAGAGGATATGCTTGAGCACGTTCTATCTTTCAAGCAAGTTGAGGAGCATAACAAATCGGCATTAAGCGCTCTTGGAAACCACTATTACAGCCCTTATATCGAAGATGAGCGAGAATAATTTTAATCTATAATTTAACCACAAAAATCAAAAATTTTAGTAAAAAACAAAAAATTAACAATAAAAACACAAATTTTAGCTATATTTTTGCAAAATAATGCAAAATTAAAAAATCTATCCAAATTTATATGGATAGATTTTTTGTTTTTAATATGACTCTACTTTTATTAAGTTAGGTCACTATTATTTTTAACGACCTTTTTAAAATCCTTATAATTTTTAACAATATGATATGATAAATTGTTTTCGTCAAGATATTTCAGAATAAAATCGGTGTTGTTTTTAAATCTATTTATGAGTCTAAACATATCCTTCACATCTTTTAAAGACTCCTTTAATCCCTTTTCAAGTCCAATTTTCTTTTTTAGATATCTAATAACAACTTTCAACTTGCATCTAGCTTTTGATTTTTGTATTATGGTAATATAGTCAGCTTTTGAAAAGGTCTCAACTGCAAAATTTGTATAAGCCCCTTCTATACACCAATCTTTTTGCATAATAATGTTGTTAAGCATCATCTCTCTATCAATATCATTGCGTCTTTGGTAAGGATATGCCTGTGTATCCCAATAGATTTCATCTAAATCATAATGCTTTATTTTGAAGTCCTTTTGTATTCTTTCTGCCAAATAGGATTTCCCCGACCCACTACAACCAAAAATCCTTATTTTCATTTAATTCTCCAGATTTCAAATTTTCAAAAAGCGTTTGTTTGCAACTACATTTTGTTAAAATATCGTTGATCTCTTGCAATTTTTTATAATCGATTTTGCTGTTATCTTTTTTTACAGCTTTTATTAAAATGTTTTTAGGCGACCCTTCAAAGTCAATAAATTCACACAATTTAACCTTATAGCCAACACTTTCTAAGATGCCACCTCGAATAGCGTCTGTAAAAATTGCAGAAAATCTCTCTTTTAATATAGAATATTTAGTAATAAAATCAAACGTGTCATTGAGCTGATGAAAAATCTCGTGTTGACAACAAGGCACAGAAAAAATAAATTTTATTCCTAAGCGTATTGCATTATATAAGGCATAATCGGTTGCAGTATCACACGCGTGAAGGCTTACCATAATATCAAAATTTTCATTTGAAGAAAAATCTTTTATATCTTTAACTTCAAACGCTAGGTTTTTATATCCATATTTCTGAGCAATGTTATTGCAATTATCTACTACTTCTTTCTTTAAATCAATACCTATTATTTCTACTTTTTTACCTAATATATATGTTAAATAATAATACAATATAAAGGTTAAATATGATTTCCCGCATCCAAAATCAAGGATTTTTAATTCTTTCTTTTGAACATCTTTAATTTCACTATCTATTATTTCTAAGAATTTATTGATTTGTCTAAACTTGGCTTGCGCCTTGCTTATGACCTTTCCTTCTTTTGTTGTAATCCCTAAATCTATCAATGCCGGGATTTTCATCTCAGGAGTTAATATATATTTTTTTTGAACATTATGAGCTTTTTGCGCCTCAACAGCATTTTCAAGCTTTGTTTTATGTGCAAAGAATTTTCCCTTTTTTGACGCTTTAATTTCAGTGCAGTAGTTTTGGTCAAACACATCTAACTGCTTAAAATCTTCAAATAACTCAAACACTTCTTTTAAAACATCCTCTTTTTTTAATATGTTTTTATGAAATACTTGAGATTGCGTATAATAGCTCACTTGATAAAAGGATTTTTCTGTATCTTCTATCAAGTTCACTTCAATTTTGCGATATTTGCCATTTTTATTTCTTTGATTACTAACGATTATTTTAATAAAATCAACACTCTCAAGTTCATTAAATATGTCTTGATTAATTACAGTCATAAAGTCCTATCCTCTTCTATATCATCATTTTTTTTTATGATTGGTTTTCCATTAGATTTATATTCTTGTTTGTTACAACTTTTGTTACGACGAATATGTTCTGGTTTCCCACCTTTTTTATCTAAGTCCTTATCAAAAGGAAGCAAACTTCCCCCTTGTGCAAAAACAAAAGCCTTTTCGTTTGCTGGAGAAACATAAGGTGTTATTCTTCGACTTTCAATCTCGTCTTGCGTATCAATATAACCTATTTCTTGTTGTACAAAAGAGAATTTTCCTGCTAGCAACTTATTGAGCCGTTTTGGCAAATCTCTTGTAAAAGATAGTGGTGCAATGCCGTGAATATATACCATATCATTATTTTTGTATTCAAATGCTACTGACGAACGTGGATTTTTTGTACATTCTAGCATAGCTTCGCCTAACGCATTTTTCTCGCATACCAAATCAAATTCCATCTGCGGTTCTAGAAGTTTTGTTTTTGCTTCTTTCAAGGCTCTAAAAAATGCTATTGGCGCAGCAATATTATAATGCATTGACTCGGATCCAGCATTATCGCATTTGCCGTCAACTATTGATATTTGCGCATCAGTTAATTCCCAGCCTTTTAAGGCATACTTAGAATATACATTCATCAATTTATTTTCTATAAGTTTTTGATATTTAGCAAATAAAAAGTCTGTAGAAAATTCTGATTTGAAAACAAGCCCACTTCCTCTTTCTAAAGGCATCACTTTTATTGCAACGTTAGAGCACCTCTTATATCCAGATTTTCCGTAACCAACATCAATAGGAGTTTCTTTATAGATAATAGATGAGCTTTCTATCTGCGCATTGACGTTAAATCTGTCTCTTAATAACCTTATAATTATCTCGCCCTGCAAATCTCCTATTATATCTATAGAAAATTCATTTGTTATTTTATCATATTTTAAGTTTAAGTATGGATCCTCCATATTGAGTATGCCTAACCCCTTTGCTAGTTCCTCTGAATCTTCGCTCTTTAGCACTACATTATATAATGGATGCACATAGTTTAACTTAGGAATTTCACATTTGTAGTTGCCAATCATCGTTCCAATTGGAATATAAATGCCAGGCAAAATAGCCAGTTGCCCTTCCACTATTTTATCTGTAACTACTTGTTTGGTTCCATCCTGAACAAGTATCCTTGAAAGTTTAATGTTTTCATCACCAAGCTTTATAATTTGCTTTTTATTTATTTCACCCTTGATAACCTTTACATATGAGTACCACATATTGTTGATATTTTTTACAGAAAAGATATATCCTGCAAACTTGTCATCCTCTTTTTGTTGTGAGTGAGAAGGCATCAAGAGATTTAAAAGTGCCATTAATTCCTTAATTCCGCAACTTGTCAAGGCGCTACCCGTGGTAACAGGCGTAACATCCCCCGTCCGAAAATTTTTTATAAAAGAACTTTGAAGGTCTTTCTGCTCTACTTTGTTGTTTGATAGAAAATTATTTATGATATCATCATCGAACCGGCTAAGCACATCAAGCAAATCATTTTTTATATCTATATTATCAATCTTTTTGGTATTTTCGTTATATCTATTGACAAGAATAACATCTTTGCCTAAATACCTAAAAATGTCATCCATTGTGCGACTGATACTTGCGCCTTTTCTGTCTAGTTTGTTTATAAAAATTATTGTTGGCAAATTTTTCTCTTTTAAAAGTTTCCATATTGCTAAAGTTTGTGGCTGAACTCCGTCGACCCCTGATATTACCAAAATTGCACAATCTAAAACTGATACAGCTCTTTCAACTTCTGCTGAAAAATCAATATGTCCAGGAGTGTCTAAAAGTTGCACTATTTTGTCGCCTAACTTGAATGTCACATAGGACGCTTGAACCGTTATACCTCTTTCCCTTTCCACTCCTAAGCTATCTGTTACGGTATTGCCATTGTCAACGCGCCCAATCGAATCTATAACACTAGCTTGATATAAAAAATTTTCAGTTACAGTGGTTTTACCTGCGTTAGCGTGAGCAAATATACCTAATGTTCCTAATTTCGTCATAAACTTTCTCCATTCAAAATTTAAAAAATATGCTCTACTATTTTTGTAGAGCACATTTCATTTAGTTGCTACAGTGACAACTTGCAAATGATACACTCGCGAGTTTTTCGTCTAGCTCAACAACTGAAATAGTAGGTTCTTTGATTTTTTTCTTTTTAAAAGTAATTTTAATCATATCTCCTCCTCATTATAAATATATCACATTTCAATGCATCTTGTCAACTATTATTTTTTCACTTTTAATGAGACCTATTTTTTAATATATCAATTAAAATATTTTCAATATTTAAAGTTCCATTATAATTTCTTGCATTAAAAATTGTCACCGCCTTTTCAACTTCTTTAAATATAGCTTCTGTTTCTATTTTTTTTGTATTTAAAACATAAGAGGAAAGATTTAAATCGAGATAATACTTTTTGTTTGGCACATCAATGAATACTGGCATATTTGTTTTATTCACATTTAATTTAAAATCACTATTTATATTAAATAAATTAGTTGAAATATTTAAATGATAATTTTTCTTTTCTAACAATTCAAGAGCATAATTATATAATTTACAATTCTCACTATCATCTAATAATAAATTATTTGCTTTTGGTGATAAGGTGCTAACCATTGCTTCTAAAACGATGGAATCCTTTTCGGTATTTATGACCTCTACAACTTCATCAATAAAGTTTAGATTGCGAATATTGTTTTTGTTAATAGTACATTGAATATTAATAGGTATTTTAGATTTATAAAAATTTTTTATATTAGCAATAACATTTTTAAAGGCATTTTCATTACCTCTAATTTTATTATGAGTGGCCTCATTCCCATCTATACTCAAATTAATTTTATCAACATAATCTTGATATTTTGATAAATCGGTCCAGCCATTTGAAAATATGGATGTTTTAAATTTTAGTTTTTTAGCAAATTTAAGTACATCCTCAAGATATTTAAAAAGTGTGCACTCGCCTCCGCTAAATTCTACATCTCTTACCCCAAGCCTTTTTAAACCCTTTAATATCTTTTTTGTATCATTGAGAATTGTTTTATCGTCACAAAGATTGTCCTTTTCAATATCATAACAATGCGGACATCTATAATTACATCTATGTGTTAATAAAATTATAAAATTATTCATTTTTATATACCTTTTTCAAGCAATTTCCCCAAAATAATGTTGAATAAAGTCCATTAAATACAAATTTTAAATATGCGGTTTTGTTGAGGTTAATAAAATTTTTGTACTGCTCTAGATTACTCCACTCCTCTTTTATTTGTGAAAGAGAAAAATTTTTAATATTGCCTATACGATAGTCCTTATCAATTAAACCATAAGCAAATATATTTCCGTCACTACTAATCGCAAGTTGCCTTGGAAAATTCCCTTTGGTGCTATGACAGGTTTTCCCTGAACATAAATAGGCATTACAAGGGTGCGACTTTATGGTGTTTGACGAAAGGAGAGCTTCGCTTAACATTATCTTATTCTTTTTACCAAAACTTAGCAATTCATCTCCGGAGAACATTTCATCTGGCACTTTTATTATTATTTTGTCCATTCGTTTTATGTCCATTAATTCCCCAGAATATGGAATTTCAAACCATAAATGCTTGAAATTTTTATAGTATTTTTTGTACTGACTTAACTGACATTTTAGAATTATTTTATCACAATCTGCTTGTATTTCATAAGAGATAAAGTCTTCAAGAGGTACTTTTATGTAAACATTTTCCTTGTCCTTTATAACTTTCAATAAATTTAGAAATTTATCTTTGTCTATATGATTATAATCTAAATATATTATCTTTATATTATTTGATACTAAATCATTCAATATTTTATTAATATCATCATCCAAATAGTCTTTTAAAGTCGTAACCGCTTGCTCTGAATCTAAAAATTCCATTTCAATTCTCCTCACCTATTCTGCACATTGGAAGCATTATCCCCTTTGATTTATAATGCTCTATACACATTCCTAAGCATCCTGTATTACACCAAGTATTCTTGCAGTTTTTACATTCTAGTTTGTTTTGTCTTAATGAAAGTTGCCTAATTTTCTTTGAAACTTTTTTATTAAATATATTGGAAAGTTTGTTGCATTTCAAAATATTTCCAAGCTTAAATTCTGGAAATCTCAGCATATCACAAGGATATATATCTCCATTCTCATCTAAATTAAGTCTATATCGACAAGCTGAACACTTTAGCCTTGATAGGTCAATACCCCCTGAATCTTTGACTGCGTTTAATGATTTAAAATACTCAAAGCCATCAATACCAAAGCCAAATTTTTGAAGCTTACAAGTCTTTTCAAGCTTTTTTATCTCTATGAGCTGGTCGACTATACCTTCATTTATTTTTACAGGTTTAAGTTGAATGCCTCGACCAATCGGCATAACAAAAGAAAATCCAAATGATTTACAATTATTTTCTTGCGCGAATTTATATGTGCTTAATATATCATTCTTATTATTTTCACACACAACCATTTGCAATCTAGTATTTAAATCTTTACTCGCAAGCAACCTTAAGGCATCCTTAACTAGACGAAAGGCGCCTTTGCCTCTAATTTTATCATTCACCTCTTCATTACAAGAATCTAGGCTTAATTTAATTCTTATCAAACTTTTCTCAAGCTTACATATCTCTTCTACAAAATGTTCGTTTATCCCCACTCCGTTCGTTACTATCTCAGTAAATATGTGGTGACTGTTAAATAGTTTTACGCATTCTAAAATATCAGTATTTAATGTTGGCTCTCCTCCAAGAAGAGATATATAGACACACTCTGACTTTATGATTTTATTTGCAATTTTTAGCGTACTACTATTTTTTATTGGCTCATTACAATGTTTTGCTCTAGCACTGCAGAAAAAACAATTTAGATTGCAGGAATTGGTTATATTCCAAGTAATATATAATGGTTTGCAAATATCTTTGTTTCCCGAAAGGTAATATTCTAAGTCAATATTGCGAAGAACTTGGTCAGGGAAATAATCACCCTCGCTGCTTTTTTGCAAATTATAAAATAACTTTAATTTATTTGATGTTTCGTCATTCATCTATCACAACACCCACCTTTATCAAATCTTTTAAGGTTAAATTACTCTTTTTATTAAATTTTAATATTTTATAAACAGTAGTTGCGTTTTCTCCAACAATTTTATATTGAATATTTGTCTTGTTGTCAAAGAAAAACAATGTTTTTAAAGGCTTAGCATAAAACATAAAGACCGATTTGCTAAGTTTCATAATTTTCTCCTTTACCATAAAATAGACAGTATTGATTGTGCCCAGCATACAAGCTTCCATTTTGCTTAAACGCGCGTGCTCTGCATCCGCCATTGCATATTTCTTTCTTGTCGCAGTTTTCATTACAATATAGATTTCCGTACTTGGAATAAATTTCATTTAAAATATTCTTTAAGTTATATTTATAATTTATGTTACCAAAAACAAATTCCTTTTCTATTAAATTTGGACATAAGAAAAAGTTTCCTAAACTATTTATAAAAACCATCCTTTGCCCAACACCACAAAATGGCGCTTTTTTTGATAAATCTAGTAATTTCTGCTCACGTATTTCTTTAGCCAAGTATTTATATTCATCATCTGACAAAATTTCTTCTTTGTTAGCCCTTCCCTCTTCTGAAACAAAATCAAAAGCTATATTATAATTTTTATTATGATAATATCTTATAGTTTCCAAAACATCGTTATAATTATGTCGCCCAGCCACAATGTTTATGTGGTGTTCAATGCCTATATTGATAATCTTATTTAAGTTGTTTTCTGTCTGCCTTAAAGCCCCTTTTAATCCTCTAAAATTATTATGTAACTCTTCATCTTTACTTTCAATACTTGTTATAATCTTTTTTACACCTTTAGACTTTAAAGTAGCTAACATTTTATCATTTAAAATAGTTAAATTCGAGAAAATGGTAACAAGCATTCCCTCTTTAAATGTAATATCAAGAATCTTCTCAAAATCTTTATATAAAAAAGGCTCGCCCCCCGTAAAATCACATTCATAAAAGCCAAGTTTACTTGCTTTTTTTATTAGTTTTATTACATTATCTACATTAAGAGAGTTGTTATTTAAATTCCCAAAATCTCCATAACAATGTTTACATTTTAAATTGCATTTATTTGTCAATTCTATAAAAACTCGAGCAAAGCTTGTCTTTGGCTCTTTTATGTTGTTAAATCTCTTCTGTTTTTCATCTTTTAAAAAATTCTTTGCAAGTAAAACACCAAAACTAGCATTTGTCAAACCAAATTTACGGGCTAAAGTTTCTTTTGTCGCGCCATAGTGCATATAGACAAACTTTAGTATATTAAACACCGCTTCATTAATTAAAAATTTTTTATGTAAAAATCTATCATAAGCAAAAAAATAATCTTTATTTTTTACTACAATGACGTTTTCATTAATATAATATTTCATCTTACAACCTTTAAACTTAATTATATTTTATCTAGTTATCGTTTCTTTGTCAAGCAGGTAATAGTTATAGCGCTTTTAGTCTAATATTTTGAAAACAAGTACAACACAAAGCTTTTAAACACATTTTGCTCTACTAAAGCTCTATAATTTAAAAATTCTAAATATTTTTAATAGCCTTTAATAGCCTTTTATTTGTCTTTTTGTTTTCGGCAAAAAGTTCTTGCTCGCCATTATCGGTAACTTCCAAAAATCTAATTTTGCCCTTGCAATACTTCTCCATATATTCGCTACGCTTTTCGATGCACCTGTCAAGCCCGTCAACTTTAACATCATATTTTTTCAAAAAGTAATATAAATCGTGGTCAAACTCTAAGAAAATGTCGTTTGAAAGATTTGGTAAACTTTCGCCAAGTCTAGAGCATATGTAAAGTTTGATTGGCTCGTTTGAGTTTCTAAAAACAGCTCTTGTAACTAAATTAAGACTGGAGTATTCAAGCAAAGCCCCTTCCTCAAGTGGCATCTCCTTAGGATGCTCGTTCATCTCCTTGATTAGGTCAAGTCTAACCTTAGCCAAATCTTCACCACTAAACTCTTCATCTTGTGTCAAGGTATTTATAATAAAATCAGCTTCGAACTCTGACCTAAAAAGCAAACCCTTTTCTTCTAGCTTAAAAGGAAGATTATTTCCAACATCAAAGACATACTGATTGCGCTTTGACTCCTCTCTATTGTCAAGCGACATATCAAGTCCTCTCGTAAACGCCTCAATCTCTTTTTTCTTGATTATAGGCAAAAGCAGGGCGCAAAGCACCACCCCACTTACTAGGCACAATAGGAAAATGCCAAAGAACACCCAGAATGCCACACCTATTGGGTCACTAAACATAATCATAGGCACGAGAAAGACAAGCGCCATCAAAAGTAGCGGGATAGGATACTTTAGATACTGCTTTCTTATTATAGACACAGGTATAAATCTGGTGTTTATCAGCTTAAAGGTGTCGGCTCGCACCATCTTTTTTGAGGTCAAGAATTTTGCCAAAGCAAATATATCAAAGGCAAGAAGCACGCCAAACAGCACCCCAATTATTATTGCGCTGATTTGGTAGTTGTCCTTTATAAGTTTAAGCCCATCTGCCTCGCTAAAGCCATAACTTGCACCCGAAAAACCAATCACTTCGTCACTTAAAATATATAAGGTTAGGTTCTCGCCCTGCAGTGCCAGCAACTGTTCGCCGTCAAGCTCGCCTGCAACGATTGCGTTAACATTATACTCTCGCTCTTGGTCAAGAAGGATGACAAAGCTCTCTTCCCTCTCGGTGACCTCAACCACCTGCCCAGACACCTGCACAACCTTTTCTTGCTTAACTCCAGCCGACAGTACGCATACCAAAATAAGTATTGCAAGAAAGCCGACAACTGCAACCGTAAGCGTAACAAATAATTGCCTATAAAATCTTCTCTTCGAATTTTCAACCGCTTGAATATTTTTCATCTTATCCCCTTGTACCTTGAAATTAAATTTATTATTTGCAACTTTTATTCAA
>CAMLSW010000047.1 GCA_946484195.1 uncultured Clostridia bacterium | reverse complement strand
ATATAGACTATGTGATGTTAAAATTTAAACGAGTTAAATTTTAATTTTACTAACGCAAAAACACAATAAATTGTGTTCATCACATAGTATGTATAACCCTCAGCCTCACCCTTGCAAGCAAGTTCGGCTTCCGATAATATCGTTATAATTGCACAAGTCTTATACTTGATTGTAAACTTAATTTAGCAAGATAAGGCGCCTTATTGCCATTTATTGTGTCAGCCAATTAATTTTAACTTGGTCCACGCAAGCACACTGAAAAGAGATGTCAATATCACTCAATTCAATTTTGAGCCTCCAAACTTGTCTTAGAACCGAACACAACGACCGACCACATTGCTTAATAACTCAATTTATTTTTTGAAATTTTGGCTATAACAATAAAGTATTAATTTACACATATTCCTCAACGTCAGAAAACTCGCTCAGCCCAAGTTTTTCTTGCGCAAGCCTTTTTGCCTCTAAAATTTGTTTCTTACCAACTTCTCCCCAATTTATGTAGTCAATAGCTTTTTCTGGTGTTGTAAGTAGACGCTCATAAATCTCACCGTTGTCTGGGTCTGGCAACTTTTCCCCTATTTCTTTTATCAAAGCAACCATACGCGCCTGTGCAAAGCTCTTGCCATCGTCAAGCACAACTTCTTGATAGCCAACCATAATAGGCTTGTCAATTTTGGTGTTAACTTCCTCGATGACCTCTCGCCTTAGAGTCGCCTCTAAATCCTTGTCATAAGCCTCCGGCGTACCACCCGCAAGCGAATAATTTTTACCAGATGGTGCATTTTCAATTCTTACAAGCATTCTTCCATCTTTTGTAAAGAGTAGCCCATAGACCTGTTTTACTTTTAGTGTTGCCGGAACCTCTCCGTTATGCCAAATGAATTTTACCATACCTCACCCCCGCTATAATTATAGCAAAAATTCTCAAATTTTCAAGTATTAATAATAAATATGGTAAAAAATAGCATAAAATCAAGAAAAATATCAAAATTTAATGGCTAAAATGCAAAATATGGATATAATAATATCGTTTACAAAGTTATTAGGCAAAATTTGCTAAAAACTTTATAGGTATTATTCTTTGTAATTTACGAGTTTACAAAGAAAAAACTCAATAGCAAAAAGCAAGCCACCCTTGAAAACACAACCGACGCTCGCTTACAACTAAATAATAGCGAACAAGCTTTACAATCAGCAGATAACAACTCAAAAATTACGCAGACAACTGACACTAAAACTAACCCTACACAATCAAACGCCGAGGCAATTCAAGCACCAACACTCCAGCAAAAAGAGGAGCCAATAAAACAAAAACGATACAAACGAAATGACGACTGATAAGCAAAAAACTGAGATTTCTATCTCAGTTTTTTTTAACACAATGAAGATTCTATATCGAAAATTTGAAAGCTGGGCGAGTGGCGTTATCGCCGAAGTTGACACCAATATTGCTAAACCCTCCCGAAGTGTTAACAAAATATGCAACAGAAGTAATAGTTGAAATTGACGAACGAAGCCAATAATTATTGGCTGAACCAATTTCCCATACTCTATTTTTTACACTATATATGTTTTCATTATATAATGCAAGCGTCTATATGTTTCGTGTATAAAAATTATATAATCTAAACATACTATATTGAGAAGGTGAGATATGCTTAAGCTAAGGGTTTTAGAGCTTCTTAAAAAGAAGAACAAAACAAAATATTGGCTATATATTCAACTTAATATGAGCTATCAAAATTTTAACAATATGATTAGCAACAAAACAAAGTCTATTAAGTATGAAAATATTGAGCTTTTATGTGAACTTTTAGATTGTTCGCCAAACGACTTGTTTGAAAAGGTGGAAGAAAAATAGTCTTCTACTCTTTACGCCTTGACAAAATAGTAAAAGGAGATAATATGAAAAGCATCGTACGAAAAAGTTTAATTCTCTTGGTAGGTCTACTTTGCATTGCCGGCATTTTTTTGTTTACAGGAAATCGCGCATATGCAGATGACGCCGTCATAGAGAGCGCTTATGCCAAACTTTATGTAAACGACCTTGCAGGTTTTACTGCCGATTCAGCGACTGTTGACCCGGTGACCAACAACGTCACAAATGTTTCGGCGTACGGCAGATTTGGTTACAATGACAGCTACCAAAATGTTGAGATTACCTCAATATTAAATTTTTCGACCATTGGCAACACCACTTTTATTTTAAGAGCGCAAGGTGACAGCCTTGGCACAGCTGGTGGTGGATGGACAAACAGCGGTTATTATATTAGATGGTACCCTCACGGTCAATTCGACTTTTGTAAGAACGGAGCAGTTTTACAAGGTGCTTTTTGGGGAAGTCTACCTGGCTCAATGACCACCGACACCGACTACACCGTGGTATTTAAAACAATCAACAAGAGTGACGGCTCGGTGCAAATCACCTTTACCATAAATGGCTATGTTATATTAGATTACAATGATAGCGACTCCCCTCTTTTAGAAGGCGGATGGTATGCAATCTGCAGTGAAGGTAGCGTCTTTTCAGCGCGCGGTTATGGCTTTGATAGCCCTGTGCTAAACCTCGCTGACGTAAGCGAACCAATCTTGAGTGCAAACTTTGCAGCTACCCTTGACGGAGACAATGTTGTCACCTCTGGCGCCAACTCTGGTGTTGGATACGCCCTTTATACTGATGACTCATATACATACAAAACCACAGTTACGGCAAGTGCAAATGTCAGCGCATCCTCTGCCTTTTCCTTCACTATCGGCGCTAGCAAGACAAATGCGGCAGAGATAAACAGACCTAATGTTGTTGACCCATTATGGGGCTGGAGCGAAACAGGCTATGTCCTTCGATGGTATGCCAATGGTCAACGCCACCTAGGCAGAGCGGGTAACGACTCTATGGTATACGTTTGGGACTTTCCAACCTACAGTGCTGGCGACAGCTTTGATATCGAATACGGCATCACAAGCTTTGATGACGGAAGTGTAAGAATACATCTTAAGATAGATGGCAACTTTGCTTTGATATATTTTGATAGACCAAGAGAGGGCTACACACCATTAAGCCTTGTAGAGGCAGGCGGACAACCTTCCTCTATCCTAAATTACGCCCTCGTTCTCACACATAGTATGGACGGGCAAATTACAAATGACGAGAAAACCGAACTTCAAACCTTGACGCTGACTTCTACCGATTTAGGCACTCCTGTATCTGGTGGTGCCGGCACGTTTGACAGAAATGGCAGTGTTTCAAACTTTGGTGGCGGAATTGTTGGCGCCTATCCAAATGTACCAGAAAATTCTTCTATCAAAATGAAAGCTAATTTTACGGCAACTGCTGGCAACTTAGTTTTCACCTTAGCAAGCCAAGGCACGCTTGACACCCCTTGGGGAGCAGGCTGGACAAGGCGAGGTTACCAAATTTACTACTACGCAAACGGGCAAACCATTCTATATAAAAATGGCGAGCATATATGCGAAGGCTGGGCAATTGGTGGCTACTCAATCTCTCCAAACACCGACTACACTTTAGAGGTTGGCTCGGTAAATATCGACGGAGCAATCAGAGTGTACGCAAAGATTGATGATATCTATATTATAAACTACCTTGACTATGATGACGCCCTTGTTGGTGGCGGAACGATGTCCATCTATAGCGGTGGCTTTGCGGGCAAACTTGATATGGCGTTTGGCAAGCCTGAGATCTATGTTGAAAGCACTCAAATTGACACAAATGATGAAATTACACTTGGCTATACTCTAGATGGGCAGAGTGACAGCGACAGCGTGCAGTATTTTATTGACAACGCCACTTCCACCGCACAAGCCGAGATTGATGGAACTACTTTAAGAGCACTTAGCGCAGGCACAATCGATGTCTACGTCTGCGTAAACGGCGTCTATAGCGACAACCTCACCTTGACAATAGAAGAGGGAGAATATTCATACATCACAAACCTTCCTACAAGTCCACTGCTTGTTGGAGACAGTTTTACCTTTGAGGGCGCACTCTCTTCGGGCGAAATAGTAGACAGTATTAGCTATTCTGTTGAGGCAATCACAGGAAATGCAACTATTGACGACAATGGCACATTGACTGCAACGCGTGCAGGAACGGTTCGCGTATATGTGACAATAAACGGACTAAAGTCAGAAGGCTATCTCATATCTATCACCACCAAAGTTGAGGTGGCAAACGCAACGGCTATGGCTGTTGGCGAGGTGAGAAAACTCTCTTACTGGACGCCTGAAAATTCACTCCCTGACGAAGAAATTACAGAAAGTTACGAGATAATTGATGGCGAGCAGTACATCACCTTCAACCCATTGACTAGCGAAATTACCGCAAACTCTATTGGTGTGTTCACGCTTCGAGTAACTATTACCGGCGAGAGTTTTTCGGCGGTTAGCGCCATCGTATCAATTCCAATCGAGGCGCCAATTGTCACCTTGCAAGGCGTAGAAGATATGTATGTTGGGCAGACCCTAGAGCTATACCCTAAAATCAATGACGGCGTTGAAATCACCTCAAAAAATATTGTAATTGTAAGCGGACAAGATATCCTTAACATTGACGAAGAAAGCATAGTCTTTGACAATGACCAGCCTATCAAAGTCACCGCCCTTAAGAGTGGCACGGTGAGAATTAAGGCTGTTATAAACGGCATTGAAAGCAAGGAGTTTGACATTGTTGTATCTCCACTTGCGGCGACAATCATTGTAAATAACAATATGATTGCAGGCTCAACGCAGAATTTAAGCGTTATGTTTAACTTCCAAAGTGACGAGCTTGACCAGCTTGCTAAAAACGCTGTCTTTACCATAACCTCTGGACAAGAGTATGCAAGAATTGAAGGAAACACCCTTATCGCAAATGACGAGGTCGGCAGCGTGACCATCCAAGCGACAGTCGGCGACTATAGCGCAAGTGCAACTGTCAATATCACAAGCGCGGTCATTGTTGCAGGCATAACAAACAATCAAGAGGTTGTGCTTGACTCAAAAATTAGAATATCCTTCCTCTTCCTTGAAGAGAGCGAAGTTGAATCGGTCGAACTTGTCATTCTTGAAGGCGAAGGCAGAGTGAAGGTCGAGCGCGTACCTCTTGAAGATGACGAGCTTGCAAGCGACCAACAATTTCTCATCTCCGCCCTCGATAGTGGCAGAGTTAGATTTAAACTTGTTGTAAACGGCATCTCTTCTGAGGTCTTTGAGTTTAATATCTATGAAAACTCAAACACTCTTTACAGATATGTTTTACTTATCGCATTTATTTTGCTTGCAATAATTCTTCTTACCATTCTTATTACAACAATAATACTATCCAAAAAGAAGAACAAAAAACTTGCTAAAGAGGCAAGCGAGGATAAACAATAGGAGCGAACAAATGACAAAAATTAAAAGATGTTATTATTTAATATTAATGGCGGTTTTATGCTTAAGTTTTGCGCTGTTTCCTTGTTCAAGCAATGGAGCGACAGTGCAAGAATTAACCCTTGCAAGACGCGACAAACAAATAACCTATGACTTTCTTGATGAAAATGAAATGCCAATTTTAGGCTATGTCGGCATTCCAAACGCAAACGCAGGTGACGCAGGCAATCCAGCAGAAAACCCTTCCTTTATAAATAGAGCAAACTTTGAAAGATACAAGGATGCAGGCTTTAATATCTTGTCTGGTCTTTATGAACGTGCGTCGCTATCAGACCCAGACGTACATAAGGCACTTACCCTTGCCGAAGACTTAGGACTCGCCTATTTTGTAAACGATATGTCGCTTAGATGTGAAAGTTATGCAGGCACCGTTGAAAGCCCAAGTGAAGAGTACTTCCGCGAGACCTTAGAGAATGCTTGGTACCTTGATTATGACGCCTTTGCAGGAATTGCCGTCAAGGACGAGCCTTCAGCACAAGACTTTGACGGAATGGCAAAGGTAAACAAGGTGCTTAAAGAGCAAACCGATGGCAAGATACTATATACCAACCTATTTCCAAGCTATGTCGAAACCTATAGGCTTTACCTTGACCAAACACCTATAGACCCTTGGGACGCCTATGTTCAGTATGTCTATGAATTTTTGAATAAAGTTCAACCCGACGTCATTGCCTATGACTATTATGTATTTATGAACATCGACTCAACCCTTGAAAATCCTCTTGCATCTTCCAACCCTGTCGATATTGTTGCAGGCGAGGTTAACTTGCAAGAATATATTAAGTCACTTTCACTATTTAGGCAAATATCACTTGACTACAATATTCCATACTGGGTAACGGTTGCCTCCTACAATCACCGTCACGGCGAACTTTTCACAGCTAAGCAAACGGCTTGGACGGTAAACACCAGCCTTGCGTATGGCGCGAAAGGCATACAATATTACACCTACTGGCCATCAATCGACGGCACAACTATGGAAAGCTGGCAGGTTCCAAGCAGAGCGGGCATAGTCAGCGCTAACGGCACCCCACACGACACATATTATCAGGTCAAAGAGATTAACGAAAACATCAAAATTGTAGACGAAATTCTTATGAACAGCACAAGCAAAGGTGTTATACAGTTTGGCAAGCAGACCCTTCCTCTTGTTGCCGAGGATACCCTCTATGGCTATGGACTTCTCGGCAATGTCACAGGTGGCGACACCTTTGTAGGATGTTTTGACTATAACGGTAAGGACGTCTACTACATCGTCAACAATTCGGTAAATGCAGGAAGGTCAACCTTTAAAGCCGACTTTTTGACAAATGTTTCAAATGTTAAGCTTTACAATTTGGATATAGCACAATATAACGAAGAGCACGGCATCGACCAAGACTTCCTTGAGTACAATGACATCTCAAGCGTAGGCTTTAATTTGAGCGGTGGCGACGCTATACTTTTGGAGGTGACAAGATGATAAAATCAAAAAAAGCTCTTGCCCTTCCACTTATTGTGGTGCTGGTGCTGATGGCACTATCCTCACTTTTAGTCACAATATCACCTTCGCAAAATGCGGGTGTGAAAACCTTTAGCGAAACGAGCGATTTTAGCTATAAGACCATCACCGAGATTGGTAACCCTGTAATTGCAGGACCTGGCGGAAGCTACTATGATGATGGCACGCTTTACTACCTTGACACAGGCAACACAGTGGGCTATAACCTTGAACATAGCGACTTTCTATTCGATTTCAACATTGTGTTCAATCAACTTGCCTTTCCAAGCTGGTTCAGTCTCACCTTTAGGGCAAGCGGATGTGACAGAACGCAGTCGCCAAACCTCACCCAAAAGGGATATTCCTTTGCTTTCTTCCCTGCTGGCAGTGTTCAGGTTTGGAAGGACGGTGCTACAATCTTCTCTCAAAATATCAGCCCTATCGCAACTGGCACAAGATACAACTATAAAATAGGTGCTATAAATGAAGACGGCGCGGTAAGACTGCTTCTTTTTATAGATAATCAGCTTGTTATAGACGCCACAGACTTAGAAAGCCCATATCTTACTGGCGAGTGGTTCAACATCTGCTCAGACGGCGCAGTCAGCGCAAACTTAATTTCTACAAAAAATGTAGTGATACCTTCTTATCCAACTTTCACACTATCAACTCTTGATGAGTTCCCAATGCGCGCAGGCACACCTCTTGCTAAGGTAGACCACTACAACAATATCACGCTTGAGAGCGCTGGAAGCACGGTTGGCTTTAATCAACGCCTTCAAAACTTCTCTTTTGAAGTCAAGATAAATTTCTCAACCTTTGCTTTCCCATCAAACTTCTACATCAGCGCAAGAGTGAGCGGTTTTGACAGAGCAAACGCGCCAGCGCTTGCACGAAAAGGCTATTCGTTTAGGTTCTCAGCACTTGGCGATATCGAGATTTATAAAGAAGGTGTCTCTCTTGGCATAGTAAACAAAGGTAGCTCCTTTGTGCAAGGTCAAGATTATGTAATCGAGATAGGACTTGTCGACCTTGATAGTAGTAGCACGCTCGTTTACGCCTCGGTTGATAACCAAGTGGTGGTATCTGTCACCGACTCAAACTCACCTATTCAAGAAAGCGGATTTATCAATATCAACGGCGATGGCACAGTTGCCTGCACGATGACCTCTTCTTATACAAGGCTTACTCCACTTAAGTCGACCTACGCCGAACAAACTGAGACAAGCGAGATATCAACCTACTTTTACAACACTATCTCCTATCAAGATATGGCCTATAATGACTTTACAAATAGAAACCTTCAAGCAATACTATTAGATGACGTCAGCATTTACGATTTAAACAATGCCTATTATGCTCTAGATGGCGACAGCCGAATAAACGCAATAGATGTGAGCTATGTTGACAACGTTCTTAAAATCACAATAAATAAAAATGTATACTCATCATCCACAAATGACGGCGCCCAGCTCAATTTCTCAACACTTACCATTAAAAAGCCATCTCAAAATAGTGGTTTCGTATGCCCAAGCGGTTTTGTATTAAGGCAAAGTTATTATTTTAATTTTTAATCATATTTAAAATAATTTTTTCTTATTTAATTTATAATTTAATTTTTCAACATTTTAATTATTAATTTTTAATGAATTTAGGACAACAAAAAATATCTTTAGATAATTAAACTAAAGATATTTTTTATTATTTTAATATTTTTTACATTTAATTATTAGTTATTTGTTTTGTATTGTCAGTCTCGCTATTTTTGTGTTTCAATCTATATTTTTCGCAGGACTTGTCCACAATTTTAAAAAGTGGTCTTTCAAGTAGATATTTTCTTGCAAGGTCAATAATCGCGCAGATTACAAACACCGACACTATAACTAGGAATGCATATAACAGCAAATATTCGCTATATCCATAACTATTATTTTGAAAGACCTCATTCCATAGATACGGACTTATATTCAAGTTGTCGTGAATTAGGTAAACGCCAAAGGTTGCACTTGAGATGATGTTTATTGTCTTTGATTTTATGTTGAGCTTTTCAAAAATCATAAATAGTAGTACCGCGCACAAAATCATAGGAAGTCTATCGGTTTCAAAAAAGTGATAATTGAGATAATACTGGGCGATGTTAAGAGCTAAATATAGCATAATAAAACAAGGTACTAAGATTGAAAATTTTTGCATTTTTTTAATAGGATGCAATCTCAAGTATCCGCCGATTAGATAGATTATTATAAACATCAAAAATATACTTGATATGCCTATTGAAAGGCGTAGTGCGGTGTACAAAAACAAAAGTAAAACTATCAGCCAGCCGTATTCACTTTTGCTAAGCACCTTGACAAGTTTATTGATAAATGGCGAAAGTAGATACAAAAATATATAATAGGTTACAAACCACCACTCAACCATCAGCACAGGGAAAAGTGCAGTCACAAGTCCGCGCGCCGAGAAGTGAAAGTTTGGCAAAAATATCGAAAGGACATAAAGCACCACCGAATAAAACCAAACTTGGCACCACAGTTTAAGAAGTTTTCTAAAGGTAAACTTAGAGGTGACCATAAAATAGCCAGAAATCAATAGGTAGATTATTACGCCAAACTTGCCACCAAACTCTAAAAATGTCAGTATCCAGCTATTGACCGTGCTTGCATCCAAAAATCCGCCGTGCACAACAAAGTGATGCCCGATTATCATAAGCATAGCGATAATGCGAAGTAGCTCAAAAGAGGAATTTCTCGTTAGGGAAGCGCGCTCCGCCCCCCCTTTTTGTTTTTCTAAAGGTGTTGTTTTTATAGCTTTTTCTTGTGAATTTTCCATATTTCACATTATAGACCATAAGTTTTGTTATGTCAATAGCAATGTTATCGGAAGCCGAACCAAGCACAACTTTAGTTGTATTTGAGTGAGGTTAAGGGGTCTCATACTATGTGATGAACACAATTTATAGTGTTTTTACGTTAGTAAAATTAAAATTTAACTTGTTTAAATTTTAACATCACATAGTCTATAAAGTCAGAATTTAATATCGCAAAATCTAAAAGGAAAAATTATAAAACCTTTATTTTTCAAAATGATTTTTGATAAGACAGTCGCTATGTTCATTTTTTAGCACCTCTAAAGTCAAATCATTTTCTTTGAAGAGGGCTTTTGCTATAAGCATTGTCGCCTCTGCATCCTCGCTTGACTTATGATATAAAAAGTCCTTATCTATCTCAAGCTCTGTCGCAATCTTTTCAAGCGACTCCACGTGCGGAGTCTTGTAAATTTTATGATGAAGTTTTTGAGTGTCATAGCCTTTCATCTCAATCATCGGCAAGTTGTAACGTCTGCAGGCATAGTTTAAATAATAAAAGTCGCTTTGAATGCTGTGTCCAAACAAGATATGCTTTTTGTTTGTCAGCAGATTTTTAATTTTTGGATAAAAATAATCAAAAGGGTTTTGCTTGTTAAAATATTCTTGGCTGTAGGCAAGTTGTATTCTCGCGCGACTGCCGTGAGCAGATAGAACAATCTTGCTTTCTGGATTTATCACCATATCCTCTTTTTTCAATAGTTTAAATTTATCATCCGCTAGACAATATCCAAACGAACATATATCGTGCCCATTACTACACTCTATATCAAAAAACAAATACTTCATAAAATTACCTTCTGTAAATAAATTTTTATAATTTTCTTATTTTTTAACGATTTTTATTGATTTTTTGTGATTTTTTATTAAATTTTTATTAAATTTTTATTAATTTTTC
>CAMLSW010000046.1 GCA_946484195.1 uncultured Clostridia bacterium | reverse complement strand
TTGGGGTCCCCTGAAAATCGCAAGATTTTTAGGGAGCGGAGAAAGTGAGCAAACGCGCGTAGTTTTTAACGAAGTTAAAAATGAGCGAGTGGCTCCACTTTCGTAGCCGTATGGGGTTCGAATCCCTATGGACGCACCAAAAATGCTGTGATACTTTCACAGCGTTTTTGTTTAATAAAACTCTTCCCACAGACCTTCTGTTTGGGGTCCCCTGAAAATCGCAAGATTTTTAGGGAGCGGAGAAAGTGAGCAAACGTGCGTAGTTTTTAACGAAGTTAAAAATGAGCGAGTGGCTCCACTTTCGTAGTAACTAGGGTTCGAATCCCTATGGACGCACCAAAACAAGCCTTACGCTTGGCGATTGTCCGTCAAAATGAATTTTCAATTTACACTTTGTCTCCGCTCTAACAAGCCTTACGCTTGGCGATTGTCCGTCAAAGAAAACCTTTAATTTCTATTTTATTCCCGCCAAAGCAGCCAAATCCATTGGCTGTTTTTTTTATTAACAACCTCTTCCCACAGACCTTCTGTTTGGGGCCCTTGAAAATCGCAAGATTTTCAGAAAAATTCATATGAGTTTTATTAATCCAAAGGTTGTTCTACTAATATTGTCTGCAATGTTTTTTGAAACTAGATATAATCCATTTTCTTTTCCTGCCTTTTCACTGCAAATAATAAGGGTTTTATTATTTAAAATTTAATATGTATAACCAAACTGATTCATACTGCCCTGTCTTTATCCTTTTTGTTGAATAAATGATACATTGGACCAAAACAAAGTACTAGGTCAAAAGAACTATCTTCAAGCTGCAAATTTAGTGCATCTCCTTGATAACTTTTAAGGTTTTCAAGCCCTTTTGCGTTTTCTCTTCAAAAAAATATAAATGGGTTGCTTTAATTTTACCTATTTTTACTCGGCGACAGGCACTTTTGATTGAAGTTTAACGCCTTCTTCAAGGTAGTCGTAATCTTGAACAGAAAAGCTGCTGTTTGGATTATCGATAATTTTACCATCCTTATCTTTGGTTTTTGGGGATATAAATTTATAAAAATCAGCCACATTTTTATCTAAGATAAGTTTTGGAGATTTGAAAGACAAAATCTCTTCAAACTCTGGATAGCTTGCCATAGTATCAACAATGTACTGCGCCCTTTCAAACGCCTCTTGAGAGGTGACATCTTTGACGTATTTTTCAAAATCTATTGGGTCCTTACAAAAATACAGATGATTTTCATCTTTATTTGATAGATCATACTGCCCTATTTTAATCTCAAGCTCTTGCGCCTCTTTTATAAGGCTGTCATAATCAAAATTGCTAGATAGATGTTTTTTGAAATTCTTTAAAGCCTCATATGCTTCTGGTGACAATTTATCCTTGGCGTCTTTTAGGTTTATTGCTCTCAAGCGTTCTTCGACAAGTTTAGCACGCGACAGCGTAATATCAACAATATAAGGCATATGTCTATCATAAATGTGACTATTGACAATCATATGTGAGAGCTTGCCTAGCTTTAAATTGCAAACCTGTGCAAGCATATATACAAGCGCGGCGTACTGCACAACATTCCAACTGCCTGCGGCGAGCGTGTCGTTAGAGCGCTGGTTTAAAAATAGATTGAGTTTGCCATCTGTGACATCAAATTGAGCGCCGTGCACGCAAGGATAAAGTCCCATTTCGTGCAAATCCTTATGTACAAAGATTTCGGTTAAAATGCTTCTAAAAGCTGGTTGATTTTTAAGATACCATATAACTCTATCAATTTGGTCAAACTCACCCTCTTTATAGATGGACTTCTGCCCAATCTGCCAGCCATATGCCTTGCCAATGCTACCCTTTTCGTCTGCCCACTGGTCCCAAATATGACTGTTGAGGTCGTTTACATTGTTGCTTTTTAACTGCCAAATCCACAGAATCTCATCTATTGCCGCCTTCCAATTGGTGAAACGCAAGGTCACTATTGGGAACTCCTTTTCAAGGTCATACACATTGTTGATTGCAAACACCTTGGCAGTATGTGCGGGCGTCCCATCTGCCCACTTTGGTCTGACAACCTCTTTTGTATCCCAAACGCCCTCTTTTAAAATTTTATTTGTCGTTTTTAAGTATATCCAATCTGCTCTGCTCATTTTCTCCCTCTATTTTTCAATTTTTTAACATAAAATAATTATTTATCTAAAGATTTTTTTATCAGTTATTTTACAAAACTTTTCATAAGTGCAATAGCCTCTTTTTTAACTGAAGGCACTGCGCTTTCCTTTTCTGTTACAATGCGGTAAATCATATTTGCTATTTCCTTCATCTCGCCCTCTTTCATACCAAGAGTGGTAACTGCCGGAGTGCCAAGTCTTATTCCGCTTGTGACTGTTGGGCTAAGTTTTTCATTAGGTATCGAATTTTTATTTGTTGTGATATTTGAGCTGTTAAGTAACTCCGATATTTCCTTGCCTGTAGCATTAAATGGAGTCAAATCAACAAGTATCAAATGGTTATCACTGCCACCAGATACCAGTCTAAAGCCATATTTTTCAAGCTCGGTTACAAGGACTTTGCAATTTTTCAGCACTTGAATTTGATATTCTTTAAACTCAGGCTCAAGCGCCTCTTTTAGCATAACCGCTTTGCCAGCAATGATATGCTCAAGTGGACCGCCTTGCGTACCCGGAAAGACCGCACTATCGATTTTCTTTGCAAGCTCGGCTTTACATAATATCATACCACCTCTTGGACCGCGCAAGGTCTTATGAGTGGTGGTTGTTACAACATCGGCAAACTCACAAGGATTTGGATGCAAGCCCGCCGCAACTAGCCCAGCAATGTGAGCCATATCAACCATAAGGTAGGCGCCAACGCTGTCAGCAATCTCCCTAAACCTTTGAAAATCAATTATTCTTGGATAAGCACTCGCTCCTGCAACGATGACCTTTGGCTTAAATTCTTTCGCAAGGCGCTCAACCTCGTCATAGTCAATAAGTTCACTTTCAGGGTTAAGCCCATAGGAAATTGAATTAAAAATTTTACCTGAGATATTCACCTTTGTGCCGTGAGTTAGGTGCCCGCCCGCCGGGAGAGACATTCCTAAGATTGTGTCACCACTCTTGCAAAGTGCAAGGTATGTGGAAAGATTGGCGTTGGCGCCCGAGTGAGGTTGAACATTGGCGTGCTCGGCACCGAATAATTTTTTGGCGCGCTCTATGGCAAGACTTTCAATCTCGTCAACATACTCGCACCCACAATAATATCGCTTGCCAGGATAGCCCTCGGCATACTTATTGGTTAGCACGCTGGACATCGCCTCGCGAACGGCTAGGCTTGTAAAATTTTCACTGGCGATAAGCTCAATATGCTCTCGCTGTCTTTTCTCCTCACGCCTGATGGAATTGTAAACTTCCTTGTCAGTTTCTTTTAGTTGCTTATAATTCATTTCCCCTCCTTATAGATTTATTTTAATTTAGTTTAATACTCTTTAGGCTTTTTGTTTTCAAAAATGTTAAAGGTGAATTTTAGCCCATTTTCTTCAAAGGTCTGTGATGTCTCCCCAAGGACAAAGCCCTTTTTGATAGGGTCAATTATATATGTATCGGCTGGAACTATTTTGTCAACTATGGTAACATAAGCAAAGTGGCAATACTCCATCAAAAGATTGTATACGCTTGCACCGCCACAAACAAATATATCGTCATCGTTATATTTTTTAAGCTGGCTAAAAAGCTTATCTAAACTATTGACAACAGTCGCACCCTCTGGAGCAAAATTCTTATTATCACTAAGCACAATATTTATTCGATTTACAAGTGGTCTTTTTGGCAGAGATTGATAGGTTTTTTCTCCCATTACCACCACTTTATTTAAGGTTTTTTCTTTAAAATATTTCATATCGGATGGCAAAGAAAATAATAATTTATTATCTTTTCCTATTGCGTAATCTTTTGCAACTGCGACAATTAAATTCATTTTTTACCTCCTAAAACTATATTTATAAAAATATTTTTTAGCTTTTATTTATAAGGGTTATAGTAATTTGATTTTTACATTTTTTATAGTGTTTGTAAAATTTTTTATTGTTTTTATTTAATTAAAATAATAATTTTATTTTTTGATTTTTTTAGCTTGTTTTTTAGTTTAATTTTAATATTTTTTATTATTTTTCAATTTTATTTTGATAATTTTATTTTTTAGTTTTTAAGGCAAGGTGCAAGGTGTTTTCCATAAGACAAGCGACTGTCAAAGGTCCTACTCCACCTGGCACTGGAGTGATATACGCGCATTTATTTTTCACATTTTCGTAGTCTACATCACCTTTTATTTTACCATCAATCCTATTGATACCAACATCTATAACGATTGCACCTTCCTTTACATAGTCGGCTGTGATAAAGAGTGGCTTTCCTATTGCAACAATCAAGATGTCGGCACTATTTGTAATCTCCTTTAGATTTTTTGTTTTGCTATGGCATAATGTAACCGTGGCGTTTTTATGCTCTAAAAGTGTGGCTACACTTTTGCCAACAAGCAAGCTTCGACCAATCACCACTGCGTTTTTGCCTTCAAGGTTTATGTTATATCTTTCAAGCAATTTTATTATTCCGCTTGCTGTACAAGGCGCAAAAGAAGAGCCTGCAAACATTGCACCAAGGTTTTCGTTTGTTAGACAGTCGACATCTTTATCTGGGCTTATTTTATTAATAGCCTGGCTTGAGTCAAGATGTTTTGGCAGTGGCAATTGAAGCAAGATTGCATCAACCTTTTCATCACTATTTAAGTTTTTGATAACCTCTTCTAACTTCTCTTGCGAAGTATCGCGAGGAAGTCTACACACCATAGATTTAAGCCCGCACACCTCGCACGCCTTTTGTTTTGAGGCAACATAGGTTTCGCTTGCCTTATCACCTTCAACTATGATGCAAGCAAGAAGAGGGCTACCCTCTTTAAAATACTTTTCAACTTTTGCCTTTACTTCGGCCTTTATCTCATTTGAAAAACTTTTTCCATCTAATATTTCCATAGTTCTATTTTACAACAATTGCCTCTTTCTTCAAAAGAAAATGAGGTGTTTTAATAAAAATAATTGCTACAAAAAATCAGTACGCTAAATTTTTCGTACTGATTTTAATTTACTTAATTTACAAGCCAACAAGTGTTAGCGCTTTGAAAACAAGCACTGCTAGGACATAGCTTAAAAGTAGGCTTATTGCTATGAATTCAACCGAAACAACGATTTTAACCCAAGTTTTATCTAGACTTCTTATGACCATAATATTTGTAAAACCTAAAGCTCCGCCAACGGCGCCACCTACCGCGCCAAAGAGGATACAAGGGATAAATACCAAAATTGACAAGACAATTTCATACCAAGTGAGCTTGCGCGACACCCCGACATCTTTGCCAAGCATATTTATCGTAACGCCAACAAGTTGATTCCCCTTTATCTCAAAGTTTTCGGTTGTCTCCTCTGTTTTATACTCAAAAATGTTGCGTTTAACCTTGGTAAGTGGCGTTCCGTCATAAGAAATAGTGCGCTTACCCGTCCAGAAGCCCTCTTGGTAGATAAGTGTTTTGTTGTTTGTGTTTTCATTATTTATAACTACTTTCATTCCCTCTCTCCTTGTACGTCAAACCATAATAATGGAGCGTTTACTTCGTCTATAACCCAAACGGCATCAGGGTTATTTGATAAATTCTCTTCTGAGACAAACTCCATAAAGCCTAAGCTTAATAGATAAGCTTTGCTTATAAGCTCATTTCTTGTCTTACCGCCGGTGTTAAAGCTTTCCTCTCCATTGACGGTCAATTTCTGTTGAAGGTATCCCGAGCAATTTTCTTTTGTAAAATTACCGACACCAATTACCGATATGCCTAGATAATTACACTCTGAGGTAACTGAAATATTTGCAAAACTTATACAATTTTTGATTGTACTACCAGTGTGCCCGCTTGCAATACCGCTTGAATAACAATTTACATAGCCGTCACGTAGATTGGTTGTGCTAATCTCGCCTAAGATGAATGTGTTTGTAATAGTGCCTCCATTATAACCTGCTATTCCACCGCCATATGCCATATAGCTGGCTGTTATTGTCACGCTTACATCGGCATAGCAGTTTTTGATTGTTCCATAGTTGTACGCACAAACTCCACCAGTATAGCCTGTATCTAAACAATAGGCATTTACGTTGCCATAAACCGCAACATTAGCTATAGTGCCATAGTTGTTGCCAACAAGCGAGCCTACATAGACATCATCTTCTGCCTCTACATTAACATTTACATTTGACAGCCTCAGATTTTTAATTGTGCCATAATTTTCATTAAATAAGCTGTATATATCTCTTAATCCGCTTGTAATTGTGAGGTTTGATATAGTAAAGCCATTGCCGTCAAAGGTTGCGTAGTTATTAAGAATTATAATTTTCTGTCCTGATAAATCTATATTACAATTGAGTTTTACGTCTGCAAAAATTGTCTTGTTGTTAAGTGATAAAAAGTCATCTAGCGAATTGACTTCAAAAGTCTGCGAAGATTTGTCAAAAACAGGATAGCCGTCCTCATATTTCCAGCCCCCTACATTGTCAAAAAGATTTTCTTCAACCCAAGCTTGGTCTTTAAGGTTTGCGTCCTCTGTTACTGTCGCAGCTTGTTCTACTGTAAAAGGCTGACCATTTACTATAACATTAAAGGTTGAGCTGTCACTTACAAAATCTTTTTCCTGTCTAGTTTGATTGAAGACTGTGTAGTATAATCCATTGAAGTTGGATACTGGACAAGAGTCATACCATTCTTTTGTAAAGTTTTTAATATTTATATTCATTTCCACTTTTACAAAACAGTTGTTTAAATAAGTGGTACGCCCATCGCTGCCAGCACCTATAAAGCCACCTAAATATATTAATCCAATTCTTTCATCAGTTGAAGTAAGGTTTAACTCTGAAATGGCATAGCTGTAACTAATACTTCCATCCTGCATCGTTCCTGCAAAACCGCCAACCATAATGTAGTCATCTTGTATATCTAAAAATTCTATATAACTTGTCACATAACAATTATAGACATTGGCATCATTTCTACCAAGCAGTCCTCCAACAACTACCCTTTCACCATCGCTGTTAACTATGATATCTACATCTGCAAAACAATAACTTACACTATTATAATTGTATGCTACAAGACCGCCAATGAAAGACTCGTCACCACAAGATATTGTAATGCTGCCACTTGCCTTGCACCCTTCAACCTCTCCATTATTATCACCTACTAGTAGAGCCGCTTTAAATGCGTTATCATCTATTGTAACATTGTTAAGAGTTAGGTTTCTTATGATGCCATCATTGACATTGAATAGTGCAACAGTTGTGCCGTCACCCTTCAAAGTGAAGTTGCTGATAGAATAATCATTGCCTTCAAAGATGCCGTTAAATGAGAATACCGACCATATTCTTGCATTTTCTAAGTCTATGTTTGTTTCAAGCGAGAAATATTGCCCATCTTCATAGCCTACATATCTTGAAAGTAAAGTAAAACTAATAAATTCATCCTTTGTAGAAATCGTATAAGGATTTTCTTCTGTGCCTTCACCGGTCAAAGGTTTCACCCAAACTGCAGTTAATGTTATCACTTCACCATTCGTTGAAGTGAGGTTGAGAACTGTTCCCTCATCTACAAACGACTTGTCATAATACTCCCAGTGAGCAAAAATATAGCCACTGCGAATAAAGGTGTTTGCTGGAAGAGTTATCTCGCTATCATACTTGCAAGTGATGTCAGACATTGTGCCACTATCCGCGCCGTTGCCATTAAAGGATATTGTGTACTCAATAGACTTCCAAACAGATGATACTTTCAATATGCCTACAAAATATGGCCTTGGAATTTCATTTAAAACTGCATTTTCTGGCAAATAAACATATTCCTCAGCACTGGTATCATAAAACCTCCAGCCGTCAAAGATATAACCCTCTTTCGCTAGTCCAAAATCACCCTTGATTGTAACATAATCAAAATATTTATGATTTTCTTCCGCCAAAATTTCGTTATTAAAACCTAGGTAACATAAAGTATATTCATACTCTTCCCAAACTGCATATAAATCTACTACGGCATCCTGCTCGATGGCAAGGTTAGTGTAATACAAGTCTTCCAAAAGCTTACCTTCACTATCCTGCCAACCTTCAAAGCTATAACCTCTTTTCCCATAAGGACAATGCATTAGCTCGAATGTATCTCTATACAAATGCGCTTCCATTATCGGCTCAACACCATCAATTTGAGGATTGTATCTTATATAATATGTGTTTCTATCAAACTGTGCATAAAGTACAATTTCTGTTGGCTCACTTATAAGATTAATAACCTCTTGGCAGTCATAATAATGATTTCCCTCTTCATCATACCAGTAAGAAAAATGATGCCCTATATGTTCAAACTGGTTTGCTAGCAATGTTGCCGATTCGTCATATGTCATTTCTTGTGAATAGGTCTCTTCTAAAAAACTAAAGACTACTTTATATTTAACTGGCTGCCACTGAGCTATAAAGGTGATTGTAACCTCTTCGTCAGCAAGTGCTGATACCTCTTGCCCGTCTTGGTAGACTACGCCATTATATAGCCAGCCAGCAAAGGCATAGCCTTCTTTTGTAAAACTGTTTAATGGAAGGGCTTTGGTGTCAAAAAATCCAAGTTTGAAGTCTGCCATTTCTCCGCCATCGCCACCATTTATATCAAAGTGAATGGTTATAGATTCAACATCCCAAACAGCCTTTAAAATAACTTCGCCATTATTTTCGCTTGTAAGGTTCTTAACGGCTTGGTTTTGTGTGTACAACACCTCGCTACCATCTATGCTCCATCCAATAAAGTTGTAATGCTCGAAGGTAAATGCATTATTTGGAAGGGCAACCGCTTGGTCATACCTTGCCACAATACTGTCCATACTGCCCTGTCCGCCACTGCCGTCAAAGGAGATTGTGTAGGTATTTGCAAGCCAGTGGGCATAGCAGGCATTATTGTCAGTCACTGGCTGAGAAAAATCAAACCTTGTTTGGAAGGTCTCATCAGTGTACCAGCCATCAAACTGGTAGCCGACTTTGCTAGGTTCTATCGGGCTTATTAAATCACCCACAACATAACTTACAGTATTATAAATATCGCCATCACTATAATAGTAAAAGGTTCTCTCTTTTACCTGCTCATAATATTCGTCCATAGGAACATTAATATCGCGTTTAACGCCTTCAAGTTTGTTTATAGGTATCGCTAAATTCATATAGTCGACATTGCCGTCAGTAAGCATACCTGTTGTGATACCTATAATTCGCCCCTTCTCATTGATTAGCACGCCACCACTATTGCCGTGCGTCATATCTACAGTTGTTTGAATATATGAGTTGCCATCATATGTAAAGGAAACTTTTGAAATTATACCTTGTGTAAAGGTGCTAGAGGCGCTTCCAAGCTGAAATGACTCAGGATAGCCAATCGCGTAGACAATGTCACCAACCTCTATTTTGTCGCTATTGCCAAGTTTTACAGAGTTTGACTTTCCTATATCTATCTGCAGAATAGCAATATCACGATTTCGGTCACAGCCAACTACAAGCTCTATATCATATGTTTTACCATCGTTTAATTGCACTCTTCCGCTTGTGCAACCTTCAATTACGTGATAGTTTGTCACGGCAAGCCCGCTGTCATTTATAAAGAAACCAGAGCCCGCCCTTTGAACATCTGGACCTTGTGCGGTTATACAAAATACAGCAGGATCGACCATTTGATAAATCTTGCTACTCGAGTATTTTGTTGGTCTTACAAAAGCGCCAAGTACTAATGCAAGTATAACAATAGCAAGCCCAATCATCAAATACCACTCTTTATATTTTTTTAGGTTTTGCACAAACGCATTGCCCTTGGTTGAGCCTTGCGCGCCACCATTATTATTTTCTATATTAATATCATTATTTTTACTGTCAGTACTTTCTAAGTTTTTAGTAGCACTATCACCTTCATCAATATTTGCCATCTCAAAAAACTGGGCAATCGTTATACCAAACACATCAGCAAGCTTTTCAATGGTTTCAAGATTTGGCTCTGACTGATTGTTTTCCCATTTTGAAACAGCTTGAAAGGATACATTTAGCTTTTTGCCAAGTTGCTCTTGTGTAAGCCCCTTTTGTTTTCTTAGTTTTGAGATTACTTGTCCGTAATTTTTCACGTTCCCTCCGACAAATTTATTATAGCATAAAAAATCTAAAAAAGTTTAAAAATTATCTCTACTAAAAGTAGAATTACATTATTATTTGTTGAAAAGTTGAGTTTTATTTTTTTTGTAAGATTAAATTTACAAAAAAAGATACCTTTAAAAGACATCTTATATTATTATAAATAGACTATAAAATGTTAATTTTTTGTTGACATAGAATTTTGTAAATTCTATCGAATTTGTCCTGCAAGTCAAATTAAAACTAGTTATGTGTTTTAATTTTACTAAAATTTTACAACATCTTATTTAGTCTTTCTCTGTAGTCTTTTGCATAGATGGTTATTGCACCCTTAAACTCTTCTTTTGTTATCTTGCCAGACTTATATAGGTCAAGCTCAACCGCGCCATACAAGCCGTTTTCTTTCTCGTATTCCTTAATTAATATCGAGCATTCAAGCAAACTATCAAAAGTGCCTGTATCAAGATAGGCGCACTCACTTGGCAGTGGGCAGACCTTTGCAAGACCTCGCTCTACCTGCCCTGCGATGACATCGGTAAACTCATACTCACCACGTGGTGATTTTTTGAGTGAGTCAATCTCCTTTAAAAGATTGTTTTTGCATACATAAAGCCCTGTCGCTGCGTAATTAGATTTTGGCTTTTGTGGCTTTTCTTCAATAGTAAGCACATTGTTATTTTTGTCAAACTCGATTATTCCAAATCTTTCTGGGTCATTAACCTCTTTTGCAAATAAGGTTATGCCTTCATTATTTTTAATTGCATCCTTTAGCAAGACGCTCATATTTTGATAGACAAATATATTGTCACCAAAGAGGAGAACAAAATCATCATCACCAACAAAATCTTTTGCATACTTTATTGCGTTTGCAGTGCCGAGAGCCTCTTTCTGAATAAAAAACTTTAGCCTATCTTTATAAATCTTATCTTTGAAAAGCTGGCAAAAGAGCGGATAATCTCTTTCATTGCAAACAATGGCAATCTCACTTACGCCAGCACCAAAAAGTAGCGACAGCCCGTAAAAAATCATCGGTTTATTATACAGCGGGACTAGCACCTTGCCATAACAATTTGTGATTGGGCGAAGCCTTGTTGCACTGCCCGCTGTCAAAATAACACCTTTCATAAATTCTCCTTAAATAATA
>CAMLSW010000045.1 GCA_946484195.1 uncultured Clostridia bacterium | reverse complement strand
GATGCTAAAATTTTATTGTCATAAAATTTTATAAATTCTAACGAATTTGCGTGCTATGCCCGCTCATCACATAGTATGTATAAACATCAGCCTCACCCTTGCAAGCAAGTTCGGCTTCCGATAATATAGTTTTTAACGTTTTTATTAAAAATTTAAAAATAATGTGTTTTTAACTAATATTGAATAAAACGCCATAATTTTTTGCTTTCAAACGAGGAAAATATGTATTTTACAAATTTTCATATAAAACTCAAACTACTTTAACTGCGATAGCTTTATCTCCAATCGATTGGCGTTTCGTTATGTTCTATTAAAAATTGATTGCATTTAGAAAAATGTTTGCATCCAAAGAAACCTCGATATGCAGATAGTGGGCTTGGGTGAGGCGCCTTCAAAACTAGATGCCAACTTGCGATGAGGGGTGCGAAACTTTGCGCGTATGAACCCCACAGCATAAAAACAACGGGCTTTTTACTGCTCCCAACAATTTCAATTATTTTTCGTGTAAGCGTTTCCCAACCCTTATCTTTATGAGAGTTAGCTTGCCCGCGTCTTACTGTTAAAACAGTGTTTAAAAGTAGCACGCCTTGCTTTGCCCAGCGCTCCAAATTGCCATTTTTATAACAAGTTATCTTAAGGTCATCTTCAATTTCCTTCATTATATTTACAAGCGACGGCGGAAGCTCCACATTTTCAGGCACCGAGAAAGATAGCCCTTGCGCTTGCCCAGGCTCGTGATAGGGGTCTTGCCCAATGATGACAACTTTTATTTTATCAAGCGGAACAAAATTTAGGGCATTGAATATGTTTTGCTCACTAGGATAAATTTGATATTTACTGTATTCACTTTGCAAAAAACCTTGCAGATTTTTAAAGTAATCTTTTTCAAATTCTGGTTTTAACAAATCATACCAGCTTCTTCTTATCTGTATCATATCCTTATTATAATGCAAAACTTCCAAAAGGTCAAATGTTTCAAGCTTTTGTCCAAACTGCTCGTATTATGCTGGACAAGTATCGTTGAATTTGTCTGTTATTGTGTTGTATATTTACAAAACAAAATATAATAAAAATATATTAAGATATAACAAACAATTCAATAAATAAATCAATAAATACATTTATAAAATATTAACTATTTCCTTGTCTCAACTGCAACTGAAAGGGCGACGGTTGCGCCAACGATTGGATTATTGCCCATACCGATAAAGCCCATCATCTCAACGTGAGCGGGCACAGAAGAGGAGCCAGCAAACTGTGCGTCGCAGTGCATTCTTCCCATAGTATCGGTAAGTCCATAGCTTGCAGGACCGCATCTCATATTGTCAGGGTGAAGGGTACGCCCTGTACCGCCACCAGAGGCAACCGAGAAATAATCTCTACCGTTTTCAAAACACCACTTTTTGTAAATGCCAGCAACTGGGTGTTGGAAACGCATCGGATTTGTCGAGTTACCAGTAATCGATACATCAACTTTTTCGTGTTTCATAATGGCAACGCCTTCTGGAACGTCATAAGCTCCGTATACCTTAACATTGGCTCTTTGTCCATTTGAGAAAGCCTTTTCGCTTAAGATTTTAAGCTCACCGCTCTTGTGGTCATAAGAGGTATTTACAAAGGTAAAGCCATTTATTCTTGAGATAATATAGGCTGCATCCTTGCCAAGTCCGTTAAGAATAACGTTAAGGGGAGTTTTTCTCACCTTATTTGCAGAGGTTACAATGCCGATAGCGCCTTCAGCAGCGGCAAAACTTTCGTGTCCAGCAAGGAAGCAAAAACTTTTAGTCTCCTCTTTTAAAAGCATACTGCCAAGCCTGCCGTGACCAAGCCCTATTTGACGTTCGTCAGCAACTGAGCCTTTAACGCAATATGCTTGCAATCCTTCGCCAAGTTTTAGCGCAACATCACAAGCCTTTTTGGTGCCAGTTTTGATTGCAATAGCAACGCCGAGTTCGTAAGCTTTAACTGCGTTGTCAAAGCAGATAGGTTGTATACCTTTTACAATCTCTTCAACATTTATTCCAGCGTCGAGACAGATTTTTTTAGCCTCATCCAAGCTTTTAATATCATATTTTTTTAGGGTCTGTTCAATACCGGTTCTTTTGATAGTCTCTTCCATTATTTAACCCTCCTTGGATCGATTTTTGTAACTGCCTCATTGTAGCGTCCATAAGTTTTAGTCGCCTTTTCGATTGCCTCTTGCGCTGGCACACCTTCACGCAGTGATTTCATAAGTGAGCCTATTGCAACATACTCGTAGCCGATAATCTCGCCATTTTCGTCAAGCCCTTCTTTAGTTATGTAGCCTTCAGCAAGGTTTAAATATCTCGTGCCTTGACCATCTTGAGAATAGACAGTGCCAACATTACTTGATAGCGTCTTGCCAAGGTCCTCAAGAGCAGAACCTACAGCAAGTCCGTTTTCAGAGAATGCCGATTGACTCCTACCATAAACAAGTTGCAAGAAGATGTTTTTCATTGCGTCATTGATGGCGTCACAAACAAGGTCGGTATTGAGCGCCTCAAGCAGTGTCTTGCCAGGCAAAATTTCAGCCGCCATAGCTGCCGAATGGGTCATACCACTGCAACCGATTGTTTCAACTAATGCCTCTTTTATAATGCCGTCTTTGACATTGAGAGTAAGTTTGCAAGTGCCTTGTTGAGGTGCACACTTTCCGCAACCGTGCGAAAACCCAGAAACCTGTTTAATATCTTTTAGTTGTATCCATTCGCCCTCTTCTGGAATAGGGGAAGGACCAAATCCATTTAAATTCATAGGACAACTCATAAATTAACCTCCATTGTCAATTATATAAATTCAAGGCAGTAATGTCAAATTTATTGATATATTTTATTTTGACAAAATTTTGCAAATGTGAAATATATTGCATAGAAAAACAGCGGTTTGTAGCAATTTTTTGCAAAAAATATTATAAAATGATAAAATTATTTGTTTTTAACAAAAAAATATGCTATTGTATAAATATATTAAGGAGGGAAAATGAAAAACTTAATCGAAAAATCAAAAGGCATTATGAAAAAACAAACAGTAATGATTATTTTGCTTGTTGTTGCGCTTTTCTTTACTGCTTTGTATATCGGCGTGCTTGCAAGACCAATCAGCTATGGTATGGCTTACTCTGGCTCAATGGATATGGGCGGAGGGCAAACTATTGACGCTACACTCAAATTCAAGAGTAGCGAGGTTGTTGTAGTTTCTGCATCAGGTGAACAAGATGGAATGCAAATGGATATGGAAATGGAGTTCTTCGCTATCACTAATGGCAATAAAGTTGCAATTGTTGGTATGAAGGGGGATGGCACGGGCGACACTATAACACAAGAGGAGTATGACGCTATGGTTGCCGAATTTAAGGCTGACAAGGAAACCTAGGATGCAATGTGGGCTAGTGATGAAGTAGCCACAATTAATGCCTTTTCAATGTCAAGCGCTGGCGAAAGTATGACTTGCAATGGTGCTATCGCTTTTGCAGTAGTTATGGGCGTTGTTACAGTAGTATCTATTATATTTGCTGGACTTTCTTTAAACCTTTACATTAAGGATAGGAAGGCTGGTCCTCAAACAGTAGCTGCAGACGAACATCCAGATAAAAATGAAGAACAAGGTGCAAACTAAAACCTTTTCTTAAGTTAAAGTAGAATAAAAAGTCAATTTTGGGTTGACTTTTTATTTTTTTGATGGTAATATAGGCATAACAAGGTAAAACTTGTCTAATTTAATCAAAATGGTGGAGTAAATTTAGTAGTCTTATATTTGTCTTTAAGAGATAGGGCGGTTGGTGCAAGCCTGAAAGAGGGTATAAGGCGAATTACAGTTATTTCAAGTTTTGCGTTTTTCTCACGAACGAGAATAATAAGTTGCAGATAATCAAAGTTGGCTTCACGCACCCTTTGTAAGGGAAATTTTGTTTGCACAAAATTTTAATTTTGCTATAAACAAAACCGCTCGCTTTGCTCGCTCTTCCTTACAAATTTACTTAGTTTGGCTTTACTAAAAATCATATTTAAAGATGTGGATGTATAAAAAAGCCATCAACTTTAGTTCGAAGTCAAAGCGTGTCAGCGTTAAGACTTTTGGTTGTCCCCGCATATAATATAAACCTAATTAATAGGAAATTATAAAAAATTTGTTATGTATTCTTTATTTTTAAAGGAATAAAAACAATCTATGGAAATCCCTAGTCCTTGTTTGTAGGAACGAAGTAAAATAATTTAGGTTTAGATTATAAAATTCAAATCCGCGGAGTCCAATTTTAAATGGCAAGGGCTTAGCCCGGATTTAAAATGGGACCAGCCCCAAATTCGCAGAAAAATGTCCAGCGGAATTTTTCAAGAAGGGGAAAGGTGTTTGCGAGGAAAACTGAAAGTTAGCTGTTAGGTTTGACGAAGTCAAAGCGTGTCAGCGTTAAAACTTTTGGTTGTCCCCGCATAAATTTTGGGTGGTACCACGAACGCACGCTTCGTCCTAAAAAATAGGATAGGCGTGCTTTTTTGAAGGAGTTATTATGAAAAAATTAAAATTGGTATCGCCAACTATTGAGGATAAGAACGACTGGCTAAAATATATAGACGAGTTTCACGAGACTAACCCCGACTCCCATCCTCTTGACTTCAAAATTGGTGATGATTACGAGGCTTGGCTTAAGAAAAAGAGCGATGAAAGCCAGGGAATTAATTTGGAAGAGGGCAGAGTACCATCAACGGTATACTTTTTAAAGGAGGAAGGCAAAGACAAGATTTTAGGTCACGTTTCAATAAGGCATAGCATAGATAACAAGTTCCTTGCCGAAGTTGGCGGACATATTGGCTATGGCACACGCCCAGACGAGAGAGGCAAGGGCTATGCAAATTACGCACTAAAACTTGCCCTTTTGGAGTGCAAAAAGCTTGGCATTGAAAATGCTATGATTACTTGTAAGACAAATAATATTGCAAGCGCAAAATGTATTCAAAAGAATGGTGGTAATTTGCGAGATGAGATAACCTTTAACAACGAAAAGTTTAGTAGATATGATTTTGACATAAAGGAGAAAAAGATGAAGGTAGACACAAATTTGTTTAAAGAACTTAAAGAGCGTGGACTTTTGTACCAATGCACTGACGAAAAGGCACTGAAATCTATGCTTGAGAGCGGAAGGCCTATTGCATTATACGAAGGCACAGACCCAACAGCTGATAGTTTGCATATAGGTCATTGCGTGCCATACGTTATTTTGAGAAGGTTTCAGCGGGCAGGGCACAAGGTATACTTGTTGATGGGCGGTGCAACCGCTTGCATTGGCGACCCTTCTGGCAAAAGTGAGATGCGCAAACTTTTGACTAAAGAGCAAATCCAGGGCAATATTGACAAGATCAAAGATACTTTAAGCGTATTTTTGGATTTTGATGGCGAAAATAAAGCGGAAATCGTCAACAACTACGACTGGTTCAAAGATTTAACTTACATTGATTTTATGCGCGAAATAGGTCAGCATTTTAATGTAAATGAGATGCTTTCAAGCGAAATTTACGACAATCGATTAAAAGAGGGCGGACTTACTTTCTTTGAAATGGGATATATGCCAATGCAAGCATATGATTTTGTGCATTTAAACAAGGAGAAAGGTTGTTCGCTTGAATGGGGTGGCGCTGATCAGTGGGGCAACATCGCAGCAGGCGTAAAACTTGCACGAAAACTCAGTTTTGCCGATGGTAAGGAAAGAAATATGGTCGGCGCAACCAATCCTCTGTTGTTAACTCCAGAAGGCAAAAAGATGGGCAAAACAGAAAAAGGCGCAATTTGGATTGATAAAGACAAAATCTCAGCATATGACTTCTACCAAGGTATCTACCAAACCCCTGACGCTTGCGTTGAGATGATGTTCGCACTCTTTACCGACGAGCCTATGGACAAGGTTAGAGCAATGATAAAAGAGGATATAGTAAAGGCTAAAAAGACCCTTTGCTACGAAATTACCAAGTTTGTACGTGGCGAAGAAGATGCAATTAAGGCACGTGATATGAGTGAGAACCTCTTCACGCAAGGTGGCGATGATGCACCTACGTTTGAGCTTGCAAGAGAAGAGCTTGCAAACGGCAAACCTATCTGTGACCTTTTGTTTGAAACAAAGTTAGCCCCATCCAAGAGCGAAGCAAGACGTCTCATTCAAGGCGGAGCAATCTCAGTTAAGGGTGAAAAGGTGGACGATTTTACCCTTACAATTAATGAGACCGACTTTGAAAATAGCGCGCTTTTGCTTAAAAAAGGCAAAAAGAACTTTATAAAAGTTGTTTTAAAATAAATCCTAAAAACAGCCGGCAAACTTTTGCCAGCTGTTTTTTGCTGACCTTTATCGGCAATAAATTATTTAAATTTTACTTGTAATTTTGCCGATAGTGTGGTACAATTAATTATATTATCGGAAGCCGAACCAAGCACAACTTTAGTTGTATTTGAGTGAGGCTGAGGGTTTTTCATACTATGTGATGAACACAATTTATTGTGTTTTTGCGTTTAGCAAAATTAAAACTTAACTTGTTTAAGTTTTAACATCACATAGTTTATAAAAAAGGAGAGGTATGGAATACAAATCAGTTGATGAGATGGCAAAACTTTGGTCTTTAAGCGAAAGGTCGGTGCGAAACTATTGCGCCCAAGGTAGAATAGAGGGGGCAAGGCTAGCTGGCAAAACTTGGCAAATACCGATAGACGCATTAAAGCCAAGCCGAAAACCAAAGATAAGTAACTTGCTCAGCGTTTTAAAAGAGGAAAAGGCAAGAAATTTAAAGGGCGGAATATATCATAAAACTCAAGTTTTGCTTGCGTATAACTCCAATCACATTGAGGGGAGCAAGCTAAGTGAGGAGCAAACTAGGTATATCTACGAAACAAACACAATTGGTATTTCTGACAAGGCGGTGAACATAGACGACATTAATGAAACAATCAATCATTTCAAATGTTTTGATTATGTCATCGACAATGCAAATGTGCAGTTAAGCGAAAAAATGATAAAAACTCTTCATAAAATGCTAAAAAATAACACTAGCGACGCAAATAAAACGTGGTTTGCTGTTGGAGATTATAAAAAGTTGCCAAATGAGATAGGCGGGAAGGAAACCTGCCTGCCAGAGAGAGTTGAGACAGAGATGAAGAAACTTCTTGATAGATATAACAAAAAAATCAAGAAAAACCTTGAAGACATTATCGAATTTCATAAATTATTTGAGAACATCCATCCTTTTCAAGATGGCAATGGCAGGGTTGGGCGCTTAATTATGTTTAAAGAATGTTTAAAGTATGATATAGTGCCATTTATCATCACAGATGACCTTAAGTATTACTATTATCGCGGTCTAAATGAATGGGATAACGAAAAAGGCTTTTTGATAGACACTTGCAAATTCGCTCAAGACCAATACAAAAAGTATCTTGATTACTTTAGAATAAGTTACCAAGCTTAAGATAAAAAGTGATTATAATATACAAGAAAGTATACAAGAAAGTATATAAGAAAATATACAAGATTGTATACAAGAAAATATACAAGATAGCCAACTTATATTATCAAGATACCAATCCAAGCACAAATTTAGCTACTTTTGAATGAGGCTGAGGGGACGTATTATGTGGCGAGCGGGTGAAGGGTGCGGATTCATCGGAATTTTATGTAAAAATCACTCAATAAAAGACCAATCATCGTTTAGTAGTTTTACAAAATTGATGTTGATAGCCCTTGCTATTTTTATTATGGCTTTAAAACTAACCTCAGCACTCCCATCCAACTACCAAGCACTCGCTCTGAAACACCGCACACTTTAGAAAAATCCCTAATGTTTAATCGGTTTTTAGCCATAAACTCTCGAATAGGCTCAACATTTATAGCGTTTTTAATAAATCTTTTCATTTTTAACTCCTTTTAGTTTATTATAATCCGACCAATTGGTTGATGTCAAGTAAAATTTGATATTTTGTTGTAAAATTACTGAAGGAGTACATATGAGTATTTTTTCAGAGAGATTAAAAGAATTAAGACTTGAAAGGAATTTGTCTATCATTCAGTTGTCTAAACTTATAAATTATTCCGATGTTGCGATAGGTAGATGGGAAAGAGGAGAAAGAATACCAAATATTGATGTTCTCATTACCCTTGCTAAATTCTTTAAGGTGTCTACCGATTATTTATGTGGACTAGAAGATTAATATGAATTTTAAAAATCAAATAGAAATTATAGAGAAAAAATCAAGATTTATTGGCTATCTGTTAGAATGCACTAAAGAGGATGAGGTAAAACTTGCCTTAGAATTTTTGCGTAAGGAGCATAAAAAAGCAACGCATATTTGTTGGGCTTGTAGGCTGAAAACTCCTTTTTATGAAAAAGCGGTTGATGATGGCGAGCCGAGTGGCAGTGCAGGACGTCCTATCTTGTCAGTACTACAAAAGAAAGATGTCAGCAATGTGTGTGTTTTTGTTGTGCGGTATTTTGGCGGTATCAAACTTGGCGCCGGTGGACTTGTAAGGGCTTATGCAAAGGTTACGTCGGAGCTTTTTAAATAATTTAATGTTTTATATTTTTTTGCTTTATGATATTTTTTTCTCAAATATCAAATTTAACCCTATATATTTTTGAATTTTGAAAGATTTTTTGTATAATTAACATATGAGAACTATAACAGAAATTAAAAAGATTGGAAAAGGTCAACGCTATTATCTCTATCTTGATAACCAGTTTTTTGGTGTGTATGAGGCTGAAATTCTTGCAAGGCACTGTTTAAAGACAGGGCAGTCCTTTGATGATGAATTTTTTGAAGAACTCAAGCTTGAAAACGGAGATTACGCCTGTTTCAATCGAGGGTTAAGCCTTCTTGAAAAGGGTATGAAAAGCGAAAAGATGCTAAAAGATTATCTTAAGGAGAAAGGCTATCCACGCTCTTGCATCGAAAAGGCGTCAGAAAAACTTAAAAGTTATGGCTATATTGATGACAGCGCTTTTTGTGAAAGCTATATTAGCACCTACCTTACTAGCAAAAGTAAAAAGAAATTAAAATATGACCTTTTGTCAAAGGGTATTAAGGAAGATATCATTGAGGAGAAACTAGCTCAGCTATTTGATGAAGAGGAAGAGAAAGAAAACCTCTTGAGGCTTGCCGAAAAGTATATGTCTGGTAAAGAATTTGACTTGAAAACAAAGCAAAAGTATTATAATCATTTTGCTGGCAAGGGATATGACTACAACTTAGTTTTAAATATTTGGGAGGAGCTAAAAAATGGTCGGGATTGACATAATTGACATTGAAAGAGTTGATAAAAGTCAAGAATTTTTGCAAAAGATTGCAAATGAGAGCGAAATTGAATATGTTTCAAAATCTTTTTGTGAGAGTTTGCGTCATCAACGAACGGGGGCATTGTTTTGCGTTAAAGAGGCGGTTATGAAAGCTCTGGAGATGGGTAAAAATAGCGGCGTTGTGTTTAAAGATATCGAGCTTTCACACGAAGAGAGCGGAAAGCCAATCGTCATTCTTCACGGTAAGGCACTTGAGAGGTATAACGAAAGGTTTGCCGGCAAGAAGATTGAAGTTTCACTATCTCATACGCCGATTATGGCAATCGCAATTGCTATTTTGCAGTAATTTAATATCGACGGTAGTGAGTTATTTTTTTATGTGAGTGGTAAGCAAAATGAAAAGGGTGGTGAGTTTGTTCGGCTATTTGCGGAAGAGAAAAATTTTTAAGTCCCTTAAAAATTTTTGTTTGTCATCTTATGACAAACTGCAAGCTTAAAAAGCTTGCCTCTTCCGCAAACCTCTTCGAACCACTACATTGCACGTACAAACTTTATTGATAAGGATTAATTAAAAAAAATATCAAATAAGCCAAAAGACTGGCTTATTTTTTATGAATAATTTTAAACAATAAAAACAAAATAAAAAAAGTGATTAAAAATCAGATTAATAGGAGATAATTATGAACGCAGGCAAGATAAATCGTGAACTTAAAAAAAGAGTGAGGGGAATAGAAAAGACAAAAGGCGACTATATTTCCTCTGTTTTGGGTGAAAACTTTGATGGCGCCCAGCATAAGATAGTAATAGAAGGAAAAGTATTTTCAGAGGTTTATAATGAAACCAAAGATGAGCTTTTACCCTTAGAAAAAGCCGATTTAATAGATTATTGGAATTTAGGAGAGAATGGACGGACAAATAAAGCGAGGAGAAATTTATTACGCTGACCTAAGCCCTGTAGTTGGAAGCGAACAGGGTGGCGTTCGTCCTGTGCTTATAATTCAAAACGACGTCGGCAACAAATACTCGCCAACAGTGATAGTGTCTGCAATAACAAGCCAGCTTGGCAAGGCAAAACTTCCAACGCACATAGAGCTTCCGGCAGAAAAATACAATTTGCCAAAAAATTCGGTCGCACTACTAGAGCAAATAAGAACGCTTGACAAGCGCAGACTTCAAGAGAAAGTCACCACTCTCTCACCAGACAAGATGCGAGAGGTCAACAAAGCTCTCCTTATATCACTCGGGTTTTAATTTGAATATTGTTAAAAAATAAAATGTATTTTTAAAAGATAAATATATACAAACAAAAACGCTTGGACACAATGAGAGGCACAGGCGTTTTTATAATAGAATTTTTAAATACAAATCTGGCAGGGGTGGTAGGAGTTGAACCCACCTCAGGAGTTTTGGAGACTCTTATTCTACCGATGAACTACACCCCTTTATAAGTCTACTTAGATAATATACTACAAAATAGGTTTTTAGTCAATAAAAATTAAAAAATTTGTAAAAATTAAATAAAAATTTAGTTTTTTGGCGTTTTTGTGTTATAATGTCTATGTTTAATAGTTGCAAAAGATAAAGTTAGGAGTTTTTATGAACATAGGCATTGACATAGATGGAGTTATGACAAAACAAGATAAATATGTTAAGGACAACTTTTCTAAATATTTGGAAAAGAAAAACATACCTTTTAAATACGATAAAACAAGAGAGCGCTATTATCAGCAGTTTAGCGTTACCCCAGAGGATGAGTATGCATTTTGGGATGAAAACCTTTTTCATTATGCAAAACACGCAAAGGTTATGCCAAATGCATCAAAGTTTATTGATAAACTGCATAGAGATGGCAACACCATAACCATCATCACTTCAAGAACGCGCTCAAGCCACCAAACGCCAGAAGGGGAGAAGATGAGACAGGCTGTCAAAACTTGGCTTGCTAAAAATAAAATCTATTATGATAACATTTACTTTGGAAGCGAGAGAACAGGTAAGATTGAACTTGCGAAAGAGAGTAAAATAGATGTTATGATAGATGACTCAGTGCGGAACATCAATGAACTATCTCAATTTATTCCTGTGCTAGTGTTTAGAAATCAGGCTAACAAAAAGGCAAAGGGACCAAATAAAATAATCGTAAACAGCTGGAAAGATGTGTATAAAACTATAAATAATTTTTCAAATATAAGCAAAAAATAATAAAAAAATTAGCAAAAATTATTAAAAATAAATAAAATTTACAAAAAATTTAACAAAAAACATAAAAAATAATTAAAAATTAAAAAAATATTAAAATATAATAAAAAATAAATAAAAATAAGGACATATTAAGCGTAATTGCCAATATGTCCTTTTTATGGACTATGTGATGTTAAAATTTAAACAAGTTAAATTTTAATTTTGCTAAACGCAAAAACACAATAAATTGTGTTCATCACATAGTATGAAAAACCATCAGCCTCACCCTTGCAAGCAAGTTCGGCTTCCGATATTATAGACTAT
>CAMLSW010000044.1 GCA_946484195.1 uncultured Clostridia bacterium | reverse complement strand
TTAATTTTAAGCGTATTGGAGAAAACGCTTAAAATTCACAAGATGTTTTTTGAACATCTTGACCTAATTATAGCACAAGAATTTTCAAAAATCAACTAAATACAACATATTTTGTAAAATTTTTTACAAAATATATAAAAATTTTAATAAATTTTAGGTAATGATTGTGTTTTGTTATAATGATATAAGTGATGGAACTTGCTTTCTGGTTCGGACTAGCGCCGTAATTAAATTGTGTCTTTTAATTCAAAGGGCACAATTTAATTTTTTAAATATATTTATTTGACAATGTTTGTGAAAAGTGATATTTTATTTATATAAAGCGAGAATGTTTTTTGAGGCTGGAAGTTACTTGTGGAAATTTACTTTGCTTATGAATATTTTAGCCTTACGAAAACAAAATAATTAGGGGGAGAGATGAAAAAGAAATTAAAAACTGCTTTAATACTTATGTTGCTTCTTGGTGTTTTAGGGTATGCCATCGGCGTTGTCATTGCATACTTTACCACCGAGGATATTGAATTTGTTGATGCGCTTACTCAGTCAATAGCCTTCATATTGCTGGCGGTTGGCGCTGTGATTGGCTTTGGTATGGGGGCTTTCACGAGGAAGAAAAAAGATACAATAGGCTCAAATGTTGGTAAAACTGCCGAAGGCGAAGACACTGACATTAACTTTGATTCAAAATTTATCACAGAGGATAGATTAAAGTCTGACCCAGACCTAATCTATTGCACTTGGAACAACTTGCCAAACCTCAAAAAAACAGGTTTTGTATTTAGGAACAAAGATGTTGGAGGACATTACGAAGTAAATATGAAGCCTGAAACGCACGCACTCGTTTTAGGTACTACTGGTACTGGTAAAACACAAATATTTGCAAATCCGACCATAAGAATTCTTGCGCACACTGGGCAAAAGCCTAGTCTTGTTATGACAGACCCAAAGGGTGAACTTTATGCCGATAATGCAAATATATTAAAGAAAGAAGGGTACAATATAGTTGTATTAAACCTTGAGAATCCTTACGCGTCATCACTTTGGAACCCAATGGAGATTGCGTACAAAACCTACGAGAGGGCAGGCAATCTCAGCAAAGAGGTTAAGAAGATAAGCCACGCAAAGCCACAGGATCTTGGTTATAAAACCTTTAAGCCAGAGGATGTTCAAGGCGCTACATATGGTGATGTTTGGTACGGTTTTGAGGGTAAGGCGTTCCCAAATGAGACGATACTAAAAATAGAACTTGATGCAAAGCAAAGACAACTTGAAAGTGAGGCGTTTGCATCACTTAAAAACATTGCGCTTTCGCTCATACCAGATGACCCTAATGCAAGAGATAAGATGTGGCCAGATGGTTGCCGTGACCTTGTTTTAGGTATTATGGAGGCTATGCTTGAGGATAGCAGAGACCCAAGGCTTGGTATGACGCTTGAAAAATTCAACCTATTTAACCTTTACAAGATTTGTATGAAGAGAGACCCAGCTGGCGACAGAGAGAACGCATTAAAAACACTTACAAAATATAGTGAAGGGCGTGACCCTGTTGTGAGCAATGTTCACGACCTTATGTCCACAGTATGTCTTGCAAGCCCTGTAACGCAGAGGTCATTCATATCGACGCTTGGCTCTTCAATTGGCAATATTCTAGGCGATGATGGTATATTTTATATGACAAGTGGCACTGATATTGACTTTGAGGACATTCCAGAGCGTCCTACAGCCTTCTTTATCAGAATACCAGACCATAAGACAGAGCGTCACCCACTTGGTGTGCTTTGTATAAGTCAGCTTTATAAGGTGCTTGTCGATGTGGCAAACAGAACGGTAGACCCTAAGAGCGGTAAAACAGGAAAACTCAAAAGACCAGTTTATTTCATCCTTGATGAGTTTGGTAATATGCCTGCCGTACCAAAATTTGGTACACTTGTAACTGTTTCGCGTTCAAGAGGAATCTTCTTTGAAATAGTACTACAATCCTATAAACAACTCGACCTCAAATATGGCGCAGACGAGGCGCAAAATATTAGAGGTAACTTCCAGATGGAGGTATTCTTAGGTTCTGAGGACCCATCCACCATTCAGGCATTCTCAGAGGCTTGCGGTGAGGTGACCGTATTCCACGAAGAAGAGAATATTTCAAGGAACACCAAAGATACCGACTCTGGGCAAAATATTTCGAAATCGGTTCAGCGTACAAGGAAACCATTGCTTGATAAACAACAACTTCGTCAGCTTGCTCAATGGACAGTTGTTGCGAAAATCTTTAGAAAGGAAATTATGATGGATACAATGACGCCTTTCTTTGCAACAAAATGTATGGAAAAATCTCCTGCAAAAGAGCCTGTTGCCCTGTCACGTAAACTTGACACAAAGAATGTATTTTATGATATTGAAAGAAGAAATAGTATCGTTCTTAAAGATGAAGATTTTTAAAATGAATAATTAAACTAAATATGAATATACTAAAAGAGAGAGAAAGTTTAATGACCTCTTTTGGGAAAAATTGTTCATTTAATTTGATGTAAAAGATGTAATAAACTTTCTTAAAAACTTTTAAAAAACAATCAATTTTGTTTGACAGAAGTAAATTAAAAGGTTATTCTAAAAATGTTTAAGGAGGAAGAAAATGAAAAGTAAAACATTAAAAAGTGTAATGACAATTGCTGTATGTGTTGCACTAATATTACTTGCTGGGTTTGTCTTAACAGCTTGTGGTGATAGGGAAACTACACCTACTTATAATATCTATGCTACTGACAAAGCTATTCCATTCGGAACTCAAAAAATTGAAGGTGAAGGCGATGAAGAGCCTACCGAAGTTGATGTTATGTGGGAAAATACTGATGATTTCGCTTTGGCATTAATTGAAGGAAATGATTTTAAGGCTACAGGAACACCTGGGCAAATGAGCGCAATTCAAGCAACAGCTTGGGGAACAACTGAAGGTTCTTACTATGTAATAGTAAGTGTAAAGATGGACCTTGAGTCTTCATTAAAGACTGGCTGGGTTACTGTTGAAGACAAAAACGTAGCTTTTGATGATGAACATCCAACAAAGACATATGCAGGAACTGAAGGTGTTAAAGAGTATGTTCTTGGTATAAGTGGTTCAAACATTGACCATACTGACGCTCCAGTTTGGAGAATTGAGGTTACTTCTCCTGCAGAGGGCGCTGAGATGGTAGCTTACACTATTGACTTTACTGATATGCTTGCAGCTATCAATGCTTAATAAAAACTAAAAATATAGAGGAGATAAGTGATAAAATGCTTATCTCTTTTTTATTCACCAACCTTAGTTGGACCAGTATCGTTTAGTGTATCTGTAATTTTATTTTACCTTGGTCCAGCAAGCCTTACGCTCGGCGATTTTAATCATCCTCATTGTAAGTTTTTACGGAGTGGTAAGCGCTTGTAGCATTTTTTGGCAAGCCCAGGAGCTTGGTGAAGTATTAAAAACAACCTCTTTTTTGGGGTGCAGATAGCGTGCCGCATTTTTTGTGATAAAAATTAAACGAAGTATGTCAATTTGCTTGACAAAAAATGCGGGGGGGTAAAATAGAGTTGTCAAAAAATATTTTGACAACTCTATTTTGTGTTTTAGCCTAAATTCTCTTCAAAATCAATAAATTTTAATATTTTAAAATTTGTTATTAATTTTGACGCAGTTTTGACGACACACCTATGACAATAAGAGAAATAAAGGTTAAAATAGAGGGTAAATAATGCAAAAATTGACATATTTTGCATAATGCTAGATGATTTTACACAAATTAAAATAAAATAAAGCCGAAAGGCTCCGCTTTTACGCAGAAATTTACAGAGTAAATTTCAAGGGGGTGGAAAAGGAGCTGGGAGGGAAACCAAAAGCATTTGAGGAATCTATATTCCGATAAATGCGTAAGCTAGCAGTTAGCCTTACTTGTAAGGCGTGCCCGCGTTTGCCTTTTGGTGTTACCCCAGTATAAAAAGGAGGAAAAAGTAATGAGTTTAAAAGTAAAATTATTTTCTTGTATAAGTGCGTTTATTATCGTGGTAAGTTTGATGCTGATATCGGTTTTTGCAGCAACTAACGTGACACTAAACATCGGCGGTAATGTAAGTTTTACCGCAAATTCTGTAAATGCTTTAATAACAGGAAGTATTGCCGGAAATGCGGCAGGAGGGTCCACGCTTACATCAATAGATATTGACGCAAGTGACAGTGACGGAGCAGTATCAATGCCTACAGATTGGACAAATATGGATTTGACCTTTGCCGAGTCTGCAAGCCCAATCACAGTTACAATCAATATTCAAAATAGAAGCACCGATAGGGCGATAGCAGTATCTTTGACTGATAGCACCAGTATTTCTAATGTAACAGTGACAAGAGAGTGTGATAGCGCAAGTATAGAAGCCACAGACAGCAGAAATATCCCGGGTGGAGAGACTGTCACATATACTTTTGAGCTCTCTGTTCAAAGTCAAAATAGTTCAGCAAGTGGAGCCTTTAGCCTCGCCGTTGGACTTGAGAATGCTGGGAGCACAAATCAAGGATATACCGTAACAATTGATTTTGATCCGACTGTTGAATCAGAAATTTATATTGCATTTAATGATATGCAATCTTTTTCATATCCATCTTATATAGATGGCGTAGAATATACTCAAGATGAAAGTGCTGTGGGTGGAGTTATACCTTTTGAATGTACTATAAAAAATGTAACCAAAATTGCTTTTGGTGGAAGATATTCGCAAGTCACAAGAGCTGTTCCTCAATATACGATGATCGTAACAAGTGATGGCGGAATTAATGATAGTGGATTATTTGGTGGTACTGCTTCTTCAGATAGTAGTTTCTTAGGTTGGTATGATATTACAGAGGACACATCATTTTATATAACAACATTATATCAATAATTTTTCACAAGCTAAATATTTATTATTATAAACAATTCGTCCTTTTTCAAGATTTTGATTTGACTTTTTGATAAAATGTTATATAATCTTTAGTATAGGTTTTTATTAAGGCTAACTTAATAAACTTATACTATTGATTATATTTTTTGTTTAGGGGGAAGAATGGTTCTTTTTGGAGACTATCATACACATACAAAATATTCTCGTCACAATCACGGCAAGGGCAGTGTGCTTGAGAATGCGTCTGTTGCCTTAAATAAGGGGCTTAAGCAGATTGCAATCACAGACCACGGCTTTAATCATATGTGCTATGGGGTTAGACGCAAGGATATTCCTTCAGTGAAAGAAGATATATTAAACGCCAAAGAGGTTACAGGCGTAGACATCTTACTAGGCGTTGAGGCAAATCTAATTTCATCTGACGGCGATGTCGATGTGGTTGAACAAGACTTTGAATTTTTAGACATTCTTTTAATGGGCTATCATAAACTTGTGAAAATGACAAATAAGCGTGATTATTTTGACCTCTTACTTGCAAACAACCTAGGCTCGCCATATGCACCAAGCAAGGAGAGACTAAATAGAAATACCACAGCATTTTTGAAGGCACTTGACAAATATCCTATTGATATTATAACGCACTTAAATTATGGCTTTCCTACCGACACACTTGCTGTTGCACGTATGGCGAAGGAGAAAGGCACCCTTGTCGAACTTAACGGCAAGCGAATAAATTTTACCGACCAAGAGCTTGAAATTATGGCAAGCGAAGGCGTTAAGTTTATAGTCAATTCTGACGCGCATAGCCCTGAACGCGTTGGTGAGTGCAATAATGCGCTAAACATAATTTTTAGACTGGGCATACCACTGTCTCAAGTGGTAAATATAGATAAATTACCAAAATTTGCACCAAAAAGGTAGAGTATGAGTTTCGCAAAAGATAGTAAATTGCAGATAATCGAAAAAGATATTGAGGACGCAGATTGTGCTCAAGCTTTTTTGTCTGGACTTTTGCACGCAAGCGGAACAATCACTAAAAACAGTGAAGGGATAAGGGTTGATGTGGTCACTGACTTTAAGGAGATATTTCCTTACCTTAACAAACTTATTTCAAGGTTGTATGGAAGAGAGCTTAGCCTTGAGATTTCAGATGACTATATAATAAATAAGACGACTTACTACCGAATTAAATTTCCTGTAGACATCTCGCTTGACATATTAAAGGATTGTTCAATTATACCGCCTAGCGAGGAGCTTATATTCCTATCAAATATAGATGAAAACCTCATAGCAGACGATGAGACCAAGAAGGCTTTTGTAAAAGGGACGTATATCGGATGTGCAACATCAAGTATAAGACTATCTGAGCTTGGCTCTCAGTCGCCAACAACTGGTTATCACGTTGAGTTTGCCTCGCATAAAAGAGAGTTTTTGGAGGGACTGCAGAAAATTTTAATGCACTTTGAAATTACCTCCAAACTTTCATCGCGCAAAAAAATATTTGTGCTTTATCTTAAGGATAGCGAGGCTATTAAAGATTTGCTAGCTCTTGTAGGTGCCGAGCAAAGTGTGCTTGACCTGTCTGACGAGATGGCAAAGAGAGATTTACGCAATACTGTTAATAGGCAAGTCAATTGTATCAATGCCAACATCAACAAAACGATAGAGGCAAGTTTGAAACAGATACAAGCCATCAACTATATCAATAAGAAGATTGGTCTTGATAGCCTTCCTGAGGACTTGCAAGAGGTGGCGGTGCTTAGGCTTGCAAACCCGCAGGAGAGTATGGATGAACTTTTAAAACTTTCAACAATCAAACTTACCAAAAGCGGACTAAACCATAGATTTAGAAGAATATTAAAGATTGCCGACATATTAAAAGGTGGCTAAAATTTAATAAAAACGCCAAAAAATGTAAAAAAATAGCAAAAATTTACAATTTTAATCAGTTTTACTAAAAGGAGAAAAGAATGAAAGAATTTGTACACCTACACTTGCACACTGAATTTAGCTTGCTTGACGGACTTGCTAGAATAGATAAACTTGTCGACATCATTAAAGAGCGAGGATGGAAGTCTGTAGCAATCACAGACCACGGCAATATGTATGGTGTAATAAAATTCTTTGAAGCTTGCGTTTCCAATGGTATTAAACCGATAATAGGAGAGGAGTTTTATATCTGTCACGACAGGCATTCAAGGGCAAACAGAGAGGATATTGGGCATTTAATTCTTCTTGCCAAGAATAACACGGGCTATCAAAACCTTTTAAAACTTTCATCCTTCGCCTTTTTAGAGGGTATGTATTACAAGCCAAGAATAGACTACGAACTTTTAGAAAAGTACAGCGAAGGTATAATCTGTCTATCTGCCTGCCTTGCTGGACATATTCCACAATGTATTTTAAAAAGGCAGTATGACGAGGCTGATAAGCACGCACTCTGGTATAAGCGGGTGTTTGGCGACGACTTTTATCTTGAGATACAAAATCACAACATACCAGAAGAAAAAGAAGTGCTTTTGAAACTGACCGAAATGAGCAAAAGGCTTGATATACCTTTAGTTGCAACCAATGATGTACACTATTTATATAAAGAGGACTATGAGCTTCAAGATGTGCTTATGTGCGTTCAGCTTGGTAAGACCTATGATGACCCTGACAGAATGAAGTTTGAAACGCAAGAGTTTTATCTTAAGACTTATGAAGAGATGCAAGAGGCGCTCCCGGGCTATGAGGAGGCGCTTGACAGAACGCTAGAGATTGCAGACAAATGCAATGTTTTTATCAAAACTAAGTCGCTTAGAGAGATAGCAGAAGGTGGCAATGCAAACGTTCCTAAAGAGGACCAGCTTGGCGCCACAGAAAACTTTATTCCAAAATACATCCCAGACACAGGAGAAAGCTCCTTTGAGTTTTTGTCAAGGCTTGCTTGGGAGGGGCTTGAGCGGAACTATAAAGTTATACCGCAGGAGTATAAGGACAGGCTTCAAATGGAGCTTGACACCATTCATAAGCTTGGCTATGTTGAGTACTTCCTTATAGTTTGGGACTACATAAATTTTGCAAGGCAGAATGACATACCAGTTGGGCCAGGAAGAGGCTCAGGCGCAGGTAGTTTAGTTGCTTACTGCTCAGGCATTACCCAAGTCGACCCAATGAAGTATGACTTATTCTTTGATAGGTTTATTAACCCAGAGCGTGTGTCAATGCCCGACTTCGACGTTGACTTTTGTATGGATAGACGTAGAGAAGTTATCGAGTATGCAAAACGCAGATACGGCTCAGACCACGTGTCAAACATCGTAACATTTGGTAATATGCAGGCAAAAAACGCCATCAAAGACGTTGCAAGGGTTCTACGCTATCCTTATTCAGAAGTGGATAAGATAACAAAGGAGATACCTAATAAACCTGTCAAAAAACCGCCAGTACTAAAGTATTATTTTGGACTTACAAGTAAGGACGAAGATAAAACCTATATGATACCAGAGCTTAGGGCAATGTACGACGAGGACATTGAAGTTAAGCGTGTCATTGATATGGCTGTTAAGCTTGAGGGCGTGCCGAGAAATGTTTCAATGCACGCAGCGGGCGTACTAATTGCTCCAGACCCTGTTTTTGACCACGTACCAATGGCGAAAAGTGGCGACGACGAGATTACTCAGTTTGATATGAACGAGCTTGAGCATTTAGGCCTATTAAAATTCGACTTTTTGGGGCTTAGAACGCTAACAGATATTCACGAGGCAATCAAATACATAAAAGAAAATCACGGGGTAGAGATAGACTTTACCAAGATGAGCTATGATGACCCTGCCGTGTTTGAACTTATAAGCTCAGGCAATACTGAGGCGGTTTTCCAGCTAGAAAGCGGTGGTATGAAGAAGTTTATGATGGACCTTCAGCCAACCTCACTAGAAGACATCATAGCAGGTATTTCACTATACCGTCCGGGACCTATGGACTTCATTCCAAAGTTTATTAAAGGCAAGCGTGAGCCTGACAAGATTGAGTATGAAGACCCTTGCCTTATACCTATTTTAAGTACGACCTATGGCTGTATTATTTATCAAGAGCAGGTTATGAAGATATTCCAGGTTATGGCAGGCTTTAGCCTTGGTGGTGCTGACAATGTGCGAAGAATTATGTCTAAGAAGAAACCAGAAAAGCTTCCACCAGAAAAGAAAAAGTTTATTTATGGCTGGAAAGACCCTCTTGGGCAAAAGAAAGATATTCCAGGTGCATTAGCTCTTGGGCACGACGAAAAAGTGGCTGAAAAAGTTTTCGACCAAATGGCAAAATTTGCAGGCTACGCCTTCAATAAATCTCACGCCGCTGCCTATGCTTATGTTTCCTATCAGACAGGGTACTTAAAGGCTCATTATGAGGTTGAATATTTGACAGCCGTGCTAAATAATCGAATAACCAATATTGATGCAGTAAAAAAATACACAAACTACGCAAGAAAAGAAGGTTTCATAATTCTTCCGCCTGATATTAACAAATCGGTCACTCTATTTAAGGTTGAAGATGGAAATATTCGTTTTGGACTTGGTGCGCTAAGAAATGTAGGTACTGGGCTTATAGATAAGATAGTTGAAGAGCGCTCTGCTAATGGTCCATTTAAGAGTTTTGAAGACTTTGTAAGAAGGGTAAACTCAAGCACCCTCAATAAAAAATCGCTTGAAAGTTTAATTTTAAGTGGTGCTTTTACTAGTTTTGGTATTTACCGCTCTCAGCTTATGGATGTATATCCTACATATTTAGAGATGGTAGCAAACGATAGAAAGTCAAAAGCGCAAGGGCAATTTTCTATGTTTGATACCTTCGAGGAAGTTACTCAAAAGGTTAACAATATAACCTTGCCTAATATTAGGGAGTATAACAAAGACGCGCTCTTAAAATTTGAAAAGGCGTACGTCGGAATTTACCTGTCAGGGCATCCGCTTGACGACTACTTAAAGAAGTACGACAGTTTTAATTTTACTTCAGATATGATTGCAGATATGAAGGTTGACACATCAGAAATGCAGAATGATGACTATGAAGAGGGCGGATATGCTGGAGACTTTGAAGAGGAAGAGAAGGAGAGTCAGGTTAAGGACGGTCAGCAAGTCGCTTGTGGTGGTATAATCGTAGGCGTCAAAAAGATGAACACAAAATCTGGCAATATGGCAATTCTTACGATAGAGGATATCAACGGAACCTTTGATGTTATGATATTCAATAAAGGGTATATGAAGTATCGTGATTTGCTTATGGAGGACAACCTTGTAACCATTAGAGGCAAACTTTCAATAAGAGATGGCAAGTCACCAGTTGTCATTGCAGAGGCTATTATTCCTTGGGAGAAAAAGGAGGAAGAGGAGCCAAAACGTGAAAATCAAAAACTTTACCTTAGATTTAACACTCAAAATGAAGAGGTCTATAACAATGTCAAAAAAATAACTGCAAGTTACCCAGGGCAAACACAGGTGATTATAAAGTGTTCGGCATCAAACAAGGCATTTTCATTTAACACTAAGGTTGAGATAAACAACTATTTAAAAAATGAACTTATAGGGCTTCTTGGCGAAGAAAATGTTATAATAAAGTAGGAGAAAATATGAGGGTTTTAGTTTTAACAAGTGGTGGCGATGCGCCAGGAATGAATATGGCGCTTGCGACTTTGTACAAAAAGTATAAAAAGAACTTGTTTGCCTGTCGCGCTGGCTTTAGAGGACTCATCAATGGAGATATTCTTCCAATGTCTGAGTTTGACGTTTTAAAGCAGGCAAGAAAGGCGGGAAGCGTAATAAAGTCGTCAAGATGCCCTGAATTTAAATCACCAGAAGGGTTTTCTAAAGCGCTTGAAAACGCCAGAGAATATGACGTTGTAATTGTGCTTGGTGGCAATGGTTCATATAAGGGATGCTGTGAACTTGCCCAGAACGGCGTCAGAACGGTGTTTATACCAGCAACCATTGATAATGACGTGATGTGCAGTGATTATAGCCTAGGTTACCATACGGCAGTGCAGGCCTGCATAAATACTATTAAAAACGTTATGCCATCAATGGAGGCACTAAATCGAAGTTGTATTTTTGAGGTGATGGGCAGATATTGTCCGAGAATTGCTAAGAGCGTCAATCATAGCTATCAATGCGATTATCTGATAACCGATAAAAAAGATATTAATTACAAAGAAATGGCTAAAATTCTAAAGGAAAAGCATTCAAAATGGCAATCTTGCGTTATCGTCCTTAAAGAAAATATAATCAAGCCTAATACAATCATTAGAAATTTAAACAAGCTAGAACCTGATATTGAAGTGAAGAGTGTTACTGTTGGGTATCTTCAACGCGGTAGCAAACCAACACTTATTGAACTTGAGTATGCTCGCAAATTTGCCTCACTTGCAATAGCATATATAAAAAAATGTGATAATTCATTTGCACTTGCATACAAAGACAATGGGTTTGAAATAATATTAAGAAATGAGGATGGCAAATTTTTAAACAAAAAATTAAAATAGGACAAGATATCTTTAAATAAATCTTTAAAGACGTCTTTAAAATTGTTTGGTTTTTATGTAAAATCATCATAAAAATAGATTTTTAGCGAATTTTTAGTAATTTTTTTATAGATAAACTTCTAATTATAAACAAAACACAAAATATTGTTATAAAAAGTAATCATTAGATTACCTGAAAAATATATAACCTGAAATTATAGGGGAGATAGGAGAATTTTTTTATAAGGCTATTGTTCTTAATGGCTTAGCTCCACTTTGCAGTAAAAATTTTTATTATTTTGTATAAAATTCTTGACTTTTATTTGCTATTATGCTATGCTTTTATAGTCAACATCTGCAGGTGTAGTTCAGTGGTAGAACACTAGCCTTCCAAGCTGGTTGCGAGGGTCC
>CAMLSW010000043.1 GCA_946484195.1 uncultured Clostridia bacterium | reverse complement strand
TAAAACAAACATATAGGATTGTAGCTCAGTCGGTTAGAGCACCACCCTGATAAGGAAAATTTAACCGAAAAATGACAGATGTCAAAGTCACTAAAACATACCAATTTAATACGATGGCTTGTAGCTCAGTCGGTTAGAGCACCACCCTGATAAGGTGGGGGTCGGTGGTTCGAGTCCACTCAAGCCAACCACCTAAAAGCCCGTAAATTCGGGCTTTTTTCATGCTTTTTTATCAAAAATTTTGGCAATTTTACTGTTGCAAATACACCTAAAATTTGTTGCAAATATTTTTTAACTGAATTTTGGCAAAAAAATAGACCGCAAGTGTCAAATTTTCACTTGCGGTCTAAATCTTTCAAAAACTGCCTAAAACTGATACATTTGCAACAATTTGCAACAGTAAACTACATTTCAAAATCTTTTTGTCTTTTTCTTCTGCGTTCCTTTTCTTTTAAAATTCTTTCAAGTTCTTTGTCAAGTTCTTCATCATTGGCATTTGCAACACTATATTGTTCTTCTTCAACTTGGTATTGTTCATTGAAAACACTTTTTGCTTTGTCAAAATAACTCTTGTCAACAGAGTTGTAAGTTGTGATTGTTGTCTTAACATCTTTATGGCCTAAAAGTTGTTGGATAACCTTTGGATTTTGTTCGGCTTCAAAAAGTGTGTTTGAATAGGTGTGCCTTAAAGTATGAAAATGAATGTCATATTTGTCAAGGTCATTGGATTTCAAAAATCTTTCAAAGATTGTTTTTGTTCCGCCATAACTACGAAGTTCGCCTTGTTCGTTTCCAAAAATAAAACTTTCATTTCCGACAAAAGAACTATCTTTGCTTTCGCGTATTTTTTTATACTCTTTCAGCGCTGCAACCAAAATGTCTGGCATTGGCACAACTCTTTGTGAGCAAACTGTCTTTGTGTCGCCAACAACAATTTTGCGAGAAACCACATCTCCGTCATTGTCAAATTTCGGCACATTTGTCATGGCTCGTTCAACTTTAATTGTTTTGTTTGCAAAATCAACATCTTTCCACTCCAAAGCAAGAGCTTCGCCAACACGCAACCCTGCAAACATCAAAGTATAACAAAGTGGCTTTAATAGTTTGTGTGATTTTACTTTTTCGACAAACTCATCACGCACTTCAACCGGGATTGCTTTGTATTCGTTCTTTTTGTGCACTTTGTGTTCTTGGCTTTTCAATTTCACTTTTCGCATTGGATTTTCAATCACAAATTTTCTGTCCACCGCATAGTCGAAAAATTGTCCAAGCAAATTTTTTGTTTTCTTCACATAGTCCCAACTCAACTCTTGGTCTTGCATTTCGTTCAACATTTTTTGGATCGTGATTGTTGTTATCTCATCAATCTTCATGCCGCCAATTTTTGGCACGATATAATTTTTGAATTTGGCAATATTGTTCTCAAAAGTTCGTGGCGTCACTTGTGCTTTTTTGAACACCATAAGCCAATCTTTCATAAGCGTTTCCAAGTTGTTGTTTGCGACATAATCATAGTTGTCACTTGTAATTCTGTTTGTAAGTTCCGCCAACTTTTTGCTGACCTCAACTTTGCTTTTTCCGTAAACTGCTTTTCGTTTTTGTTTGCCGTCATCGTCATAGCCAAGCGAAATCATGCCAACCCAAAGTCCGTCTTTTCGTTGGTAGATAGAGCCTTCATTGTTTGCTCTGCGAGTTTTTGTTTGCACTTTCTTTTTAGCCATTTTGCACCTCGCCATTGTTGTTTTTTGTTGTCAACCAAGTGACGAAATTCAGCACGCTGACAACTTGTCTTTTGCCAACTTTTGTTGTTGGAAAATCTTTGCTGCGAAGCAAACTTCTCACATTGTCGCGGCCAAGTCCTGTGATTTTAATAAGGTCATCGCAGTCTAAAAAATCTTTGTTATATTTTTGCGAAATTCTATCAACTTCGCTTTGTATTAAATTGTTTATGTTTATTGAATTATTTGTCATATAGCCTCCGTAAGTTATAAATTTTTGTTTGTGTTCCTGCTATAAATCAACTAAATCGAAAGTGGGTTTGCCCACTTGTCGAAAAGTAAGGAAGATAACATTGACGCAGTGGGTTGCAACATCAAAAAAAGTCCTATTTTTAGGGCTTTTTATGGCAATTTTCCACTGCACAATGTTTCTTCCGCTTATCCTGTTTCTTAAAATTTAATATTCCTTTGTTTTCTGACGCACTACATTTCTTCGTCATAACCGCTCAAATAAGCTTGCTGTTTGGCATAATGTTCAATCTTCTCATGCCAACGCGTAAAGGCTTCCATTTCTTGTTGTTCGACAAAAGAATAATATTCAAGCATATTCAAAAGCTTATCCCATTCAAACTTTCGCATTTGCTTTTTATATGCTTTTTGCTTTCTTCCATAGGTTTTCATTTTCTCAATTTCGTCATGTTGTTTTCCAAGTTCCAAAGCAGTTTGAATAGTCTTATTTCCAAGCCTTCTAAACATATCTTCTTTGTAGTGAATTCCGTCATTCGCATACCTTTGTCTTTTCCAAGTTTGCATTTCGGCAAGTTTTTCGTTGTAGTTCAAATACGATTTCCAAGTCTGCTCGTTGTGGACCAAAAACCACTCTGTCGTGTCCTCTATTTTCTTTTTCAGCGGCAGCATATTTTCACTGTCATAGCCAAGCCTTCCAGATTTTGGCAACTCTTTGTAAAGTTCTAACAACAACTTTTTGCCTTTCTTACACAAATCAAAATTGGAAAAATTTAGGTTATATTTCTCATACAAATCTTTTCTCGCTTTCACAATTTCAGCACTCGCATTTGTCAATTTTCTTTCAAAGAAAAATTTGCTTTCAAGCAAAACTTTTTTGTTTATCGTTCCACTATGATAGGTCAACTTGCCGCCATTTGCATAATGTGTTGGCTCTTTCTCAAAAAAAGAAATGTGAATGTGTTTGTTTTCTGTGTTTTCGTGCAAACCTGCATACCAAACAACATTTTCAAGGTCAAGTCCTGCACGCTTAAAAAACTTTGGCAATTCGCTTTTGCAAAACTCATACGCTTGGTCATAATCTCGACAATACATTTCGCCAAACTCCGTTCTAAACGAAATTACCATATCCCAGATATTGCTTTGCGTTGTCCGCAACATTTCTCGCAACTCTCTTTTCTCTTTATCTGTCAATAGGCCATTTTTGCTAAACGCACCACAAGATTTTTCTTTATTCCCGACATACATTTCATAGTCCTTTGGCAATTTGTTGGTCGCACCGGTGTCAACATAACTGACATAATTGTAATATGAATTGCAACTGACAAAATCTCTCTGCTTTGACAAATCTCTTTTCTTGCCAACATACTTTTCTTTGGGTTGATAAAACTTGCATAATAAAACAATGTTATCTTTTAAAGTTTCCATGCTGCAAGCCCTCAAAAATCGCATTTGTCTTGTCATCTACATTTTCTAACAAAGAAATAATCTCATCTTCTTTTGTGTCTTTGAAAGCCGCTGTTTTTAAAACTGCATTCAAAAATTCGTTTACACTTTCATACTTTGTGCCATCATACATTTCTTGCAGTTTGTCCAAAAGCCGCTTATCTCTTATGCGCAACATAATTTCACTTTTCAATTTGGTCGATTTCATAAGCCCTCCTTTCGTTGAATTTTTTGTCTATAAATTTTCTATAAAAAATAGGCGCAACAAAAAAAGAACGACCGCAGGAAAAATCGTTCTTGTTCTGTTTTGCTCCCTATAATATTGTAAGGACAAATTTTATTAAAAAATTTAGGCAGTAAATTATTTTTGTTCCAAATTTTTGTTTTTTAGGTTGTTTTTTAACTCTTTTATCGTTCCGCAGACCACTTTTGACATCTTTTGCCACAATTCTTTTTGCTTTGGAGTAAGTCCGGCGTTTAGTTTGTCGCCAATCTTTATATATTGTGTCATCTCTTTTGCAAACTTTTCAATATTGTCCAAAGTTTCAATGTTCAAAGTAAATTTATTATTTGTCAATTCATCTTTTGCGGTGTCAATAATGTCCTGCGAAATTTCTTTATAATGAGTTTCAAACCAATATGTTTTAATAAATTCTTTGTCATGCGTAAGATAGAAAGCAAAGTGTTTGTGTGCTGTGGCCATAAATTGCGTTAGCGCACTTCTTGTCATGTTGTGCTTTTTGGCAATATCACTCATTCGCATATCGAGTATGTATCGTTCTCTCATAATTTCTTGTTGAAGTGGAGTTAGGTTTTTCGCCACTGCCCAAATAACTTCGGCGAAAATTTTATCTTCGACCTCTTTTTCAACATCTACATTTGGATCTGCGATTGTTTCTTCAAAAGTTATCTCATCATCATCTTCAAAAATACTGTTATTAAAACTGCGTTCATAAAATCTGGCTTTAAGCATAAGCCTTCGCCATTTTCTGTCGGCCGCCCAAAGATAGCGTGCAACTGCTTCGCCGACCTCAACATCAACGATTTGCCCATGTATTCTATCTCTGTATTTTATCCAAACCACAAATCCATTTTAACACAAAAACAATTAAAAATCTTGCATTTGTGACAACATTCTTTGTCGATTATTGTAGAAGTCCAAATTTTTGGACAGAAAAGTTTTCTTTATCTAATGAAAAATCCTTGACATAATAATTTTTATTTTGTATAATAAGTAAGAAATGTAGTAAAGGAGTAATTATGAAAGACGAACAACAAGATAAATTTATTTGGACAACAAAAATCACAAGCAAAGGACAAATTGTGTTGCCAAAACAAGCGAGAGATGTTTTTGGCTTTAAAGAAGGCGACACCCTTATTTTGCTTGGAGATTTAAGCAAAGGTATTGCTATTGCAAAGTATGATGACTATTTGAAATTTGCAGAAGAAATTTTTAAGTTGAAAGAAGGCGGAAATGACAACAAATAACATAATTGAAATTCAGCACTTAAAAAAATATTTTAAAGAAGTTAAAGCGGTTGATGACATCTCTTTTTCAGTTAAAAAGGGAGAACTTTTTGCGTTTTTAGGGCTTAATGGCGCAGGAAAATCCACAACAATAAACATTCTTTGCGGACAACTTGACAAAGACAGTGGCAAGATTTATGCGTGTGGCTATGATTTAGACAAAGAAATTGACAAAATTAAGCCAACACTTGGCGTTGTTTTTCAAAATTCAGTGCTTGACAACAAATTGACAGTTTTGGAAAACTTAAAAATAAAAGCCAAACTCTATGATATAAACAATGAAAAATTTAAAGATAACTTGGAATTTTTGTCCGACAAATTAGAATTTAAGGATATACTTAACCGCCCACTTTACAAATTAAGTGGTGGACAAAAAAGAAGAATAGACCTTGCACGAGCCCTTATTCACAATCCGCAAATCTTGATATTAGACGAGCCAACAACAGGGCTTGATCCAAAGACAAGAATTTTGGTATGGGAGCTTTTATCATCATTGAGAAAGACAAAAGAACTTACGATTATTTTGACCACTCACTATATGGAAGAAGCAAATGAAGCGGACACGATTGTGATTATTGATAGCGGAAAGATTGTCGCAAACGACACCCCAAACAATTTGAAAAACAAATATGCAAATGACTTTTTAAGAATTTATAAATATGAAAACTCTTTGCCTGAAATTCTTGCAAAAGACAAAGTAAAATTTACGCAAAATGAAAAGACTGTTGAAATCGAAGTAGCCGACATCGAACAAGCAAAAAATTTCATTGTCAAATACCAAAATTTGATTTTTGATTTTGAAGTGCTTAAAGGCAAAATGGATAATGTCTTTTTGAATATAACCGGCAAAGATTTGAAAGAGGTAGCGTATGTTAAGTGAATTTAAAAAACTCTCTGCTCTTGTTGGCAGAAACATTAAGCTTTATTTTAAAGATAAAATGACATTCTTTGTTTCGCTGCTCACTCCAATAATTTTGGTTGTGCTGTTTTTAACTTTTTTGAAAGGAGTGTATGCAAGCACTATAACAAATCTTTTGCCAGAAGGTGTTGAAATTAGCAAACAAACTATTGAAGCCTTTTGCGGCGGTTGGCTATTTTCATCAATAGTTGCTGTTTCGTGCGTGACAGTCGCCTTTTGTTCAAATATTATGGTGTTAGACAAAATAAATAAATCTATAAACGATTTGAATATTACGCCTGTAAAAAAATCAACACTTCTCATTTCATATTTTATCTCTAACTTTTTAACGACCTTTTTAATATGTGTAATTGTGCTTATTATAAGTTTTATATATCTTGCTTGCGTTGGCTTTTTCCTGACATTTTTTGATGTCTTTATGCTTTTCGTTTCGACAATTTGTATGTGTTTATTTGGCAGTTTGCTAGCGTCTATTGTTGGAATGCTTGTTTCTTCACAAGGCGCACACTCCGCCGTTTCATCACTTGTTTCTTCCATGTATGGATTTATAAGCGGTGCGTATATGCCAATTTCTCAATTCGGCGTGGGAATAAAAACATTTTTAAGTTTTCTCCCAAGCACTTTTGGAACGGTTTTGTTTAGGCAGTATTATATGAACGGAGTTATCAATCACCTGCAAACAGCAGAACATGTGCCTGCCGAAATTGCCGAGCAAATCCGCCTTTCTTTTGACGGTAAACTTGTTTTGTTTGATACTACAATGCCAACTTGGGCACTTTTCACAGTTGTTGTAGGCACGAGTTTATTGCTATTAGGGCTTTATATTTTAATTTCACATTTAAAAAAGCGCAAACTACACCAAAAAGAATACAAAAAAGCCCCAAACTCTACGGATAGTGGGACAAAATAATAAAATCTTCGTGATATAATATGTTTATCAAGGAGGTAAATTATGGATTTACAAATCATAGGCAAATTTATTAAAGAAAGACGAAAAGTTAAGGGTTTGACGCAATTAGAACTATCTCAAAAATTAAATGTTAGCGAAAAAACAATTTCAAAATGGGAATGTGGAAATGGATTCCCTGATACAACTCTTATGTTGCCGCTTTGCAAAGAGCTTGATATAACCGCAAACGAACTTCTCTCGGGAAAACTCTTGACAAATGAAGAATACAAAGAAAAAGCAGAGAGCAATTTGATTGAGTTAAAGGACAAAGTGCAAAAAGCAAACAAACACCTTTTGACTATTGAATGGGTTTTGGGATACATGACGTCATTATGCTTTATTATTTGTATTTTTGTCGCTTCATTTGTTAAAATGTTTTGGGCTTGGAGAGTGCTGCTTATCGTTTTTGGTTTAATCAATTTTATTGTTGGCATGATTTTTGGAATTCGCATAGAGCAAACAGCAGGATTTTATGAATGCACGAATTGTAAGCATAAATATGTTCCAACATATAAATCTGTTTTATTTTCAATGCACTACGGCAGAACAAGATATATGAAATGCCCAAAATGTGGACAGAAAACTTGGCAAAAGAAAACTATAAACGATGACTAAAAAGAGAGATATTTTTATCTCTCTTTTTTGAAAAAGAACTAAAATTTTTACAGTTGAACCATAATTTTTATAAAATTGCTAAAAAACATACTAAATTTTACACTTTTGTGTTATACTGGTTAAGAAATTAAACAAAAACATACAGGAGAAAAAATGGCAACTTCAAAAGAATTTAAAGATTTTATTCTTGAACAATTAGCAGATTTATCACCAATCACCTGCAAGCCCATGATGGGCGAATATTTGCTTTATTACAAAGGGACTTTGGTAGGTGGGCTTTACGATGACAGGCTTCTTGTTAAACCAAATGCAAACAACATAGACTTTGATATGCCATTAGAAATCCCATACAATGGCGCAAAACAAATGTATATGGTAGAAGATGTTGACGATAGCGAAAAGCTTTGCAATATCATCAAATCCACTTACGAAGGCTTAATCAAAAAATAAATCATTTACCTCTCTTCAAACTTTGTTCGTTTTAGGTAGTTTTAGATAGTAAAAAAGCACATTTTTTACGCAAAAATGCCATATTTGCAACAATTTGCAACAGTAATTTACACTCATTTTGTTGCAAATATATTCCAAGTGTGCTGAATTGCTTATTTTGACGAAAGTTTAAGTGGTCGTATCATCACCCGATTTTGCCCGATTTTTACCCTGATAAGGTGGGGGTCGGTGGTTCGAGTCCACTCAATCCTACCAGTCTAAAACCCCGATTTTATCGGGGTTTTTGCATGGTTGAAGCAAAATGAAATTATTATGTCTGTGCCTATTTTTTTAAATTTTTCTAAAAATAGGCACAGGATTTTAGGAGTATTTTTTTACATAAACTCATTTTTCTCAAAAAATGCAAAATACTAACATTGACTAACATAAACTAGTATAAAACTGGCACATAGGCACAGGATTTTAGTGCTAAAAAAGGAAGCAAATCGCTTCCTTTTTCTTTACATTTCAAAGTCTTTATTTCTTCGTTTAAGTTTATTTTCAGGCTCTTCATCAGGCTCATCCAACACTTCGTTAATGTCGTTTTTAAGGTCTAATGCAGGGATTGTTCATCTTGAAGCTGAACAACTTTCGCTGTGTTTTGAGAAAATGGGTGAAGTGTTGAAAAGTGGCGGATATTTGTTTCTAGTGTATGGTTTTGGGAAAGACAGTGTCCATTCTGTGACATATAATGGTGAAGTTTATGCAAGAAATTTTATTTCGCACACAAGAGAAGAAATTCTTTCTGCAATGAATGGTAAATTTGAGTTTGTCGAAGAACTTGAGCCAATAAGATATTTTAAACACAGGTAAGGTGTTCCCACACAAAAATTTGTGGATTCATAGTAAACTTCTTTTTAACAATACTACTTTATAACAAAAACAAATAAAAGTCAAATATTTTTATAATTTTATGTGTTGATTATAGGTAAGTTATTTTCATCATAGTGCCAATATTTTTGTTCATTATTTGATAATAATGTTTCGCTATAGATATAAATTTCAGCGTTATATATATTTTTAGCCCACCATGGTAGCTCTTCAAATTCTAAAAATACCGGGACCTTTTCGCTAGAACTTACAACAAAAGTTTCTACAAACACAATTGTTTTAGGAATAATAACATATTTATCACTATCGAAATGCACAAAGGACATATTATTAGTGGAAAGTACGCTACCATCTCTTGGTATTACAAGATTTTGAGTAAAGAGTATCATTTGTTTGTTACTTTTGTTGACTATAGCATTGATGTTATTCCCAGAAAAATCTTTACTTGTGTAAATTTTATTGTTTTCATCAACTATTATAGAATTTACATCAAAAGTTCCGCCATAGAAAGCATTTTCGCTTATAAATGTGACATTTGCTGGGATATAAAGGGTATCAAATACACAGTTTTCAAGTACCCAATCGCCTATTACATTTAGACTTTTTCCAAGAGTTAAACTTATAATATGCCTTCCCAACATTCCGAATCTTATATTTGTCAAGGACTTTACTTCGTCGCCAATAACAACTTCAACATCATTGTTGGCAGAATATATCGAGCCTATCGCAAATAAATTGTTGTTTTGGCAATCGATTGCGTTATATGTTATTTTTGAGATATTTAAGCAATCGCAAAACGCTCCACCGCCAATAGAAGAAACATTTTTGCCTATAGTTACTTCTTTAATTTTATCATTTTTGCATAGAAAACTGTTTGGCAATGTAAGGACACTATCATTGATTATTACATTTAATCCCTCACTCGAGCCAAAATCATCAAATGAATTTTCTCCATATGAAATTAAATTTTTTGCGCAATAATTCAATTGACTAGCTGGCAGGTCATTAAAGACATAATCAGCAATCGCAGTAACATTCTCATCTATATTTACTGTTATTTGATTTGAGAATGGTTTATCCGATAAAAATATCGCATCCCAACTTTCCAAGTCAATTAGTTCACTTGTTTTGTAGTTTATAGTTTTTATAGAATAACAGTTTCTAAATGCACCATATTCAATGTAATTTAAAGTAGACGGCAAATTTATAACTTCTATGCTTTCACAACCTACAAATGCATAATTTTTTATTGTAGAGAGCCCTTCATAGATAGGCAACTCTTTTAAGTTTTTGCAACCTGCAAACGCAGATTCTTTTATTGATTCTATTGAACTGCCACCAATCACGCGTTCAAGTTTACTGCATCCTGAAAAACAATGCGCATCAATTGTTTTGATTTTGTTATCTAGAAAGTTGACTTCTACAAGCTGTGAATTATTGCTTAACAAATAAGGAGACAATTTTTCTGTATTTTTTACATATAATATAAGCCCATCGTTACTTCCGGCGTTTTCAAAGTAGGCTGCATCTCCTGCTGCGTCAATATAAGATGAAACAGTGATAGTTTTAAGTGACGAACAGTTTGCAAAAGCATATTGTCCAAGGATATTTAAAGATGACGGTATTACGATGTTTTGGAGCGTGATACAACTTACAAATGCGTAGCCTCCTATTGATGTTAAAGTTTCAGGAAAGTTTATGCTTTCTAGTATAGTATTACCTTGGAAAGCATAATCGGATATTTTTGTTATCTCTATATTATTTATTTTGCTTGGTACATCAATGTGAGATAATGTTTGTCCATATTCAGTGAGCGCTTGTATCGTATTGCCTTCGACATTAAAAATAGCAGTCCACTTTGCATACAAATTTACATCGTTATATATCGGCATTGAAAGTTTAGTAATTGGAGTATTAAAATCTTGATCTAAATACCAGCCGTCAAATTTGTAACCTGCTTTTATCGGCGCGGTCAAAGAGATATCATCACTAAGAACAGTAAAATTCTCGGGGTTGTTTAAGTTTTCTCCACCATCAAGAAAATAATTTATCGAATAAGTATGCAAGCCCCACTTTGCATATAAAATTACATTTCTATCTATAATATGGTCAAATGTGTAAGGAACAGAAAATGTTTGATCATCTTCATACCAGCCCTCAAAATCGTAACCCAACATATTTGGAGCCGGTAGAGTAACTTGTGTGTTGTATGGCAAATTAATTGTTGAGATTTCATTGCCACCGTTTGATTTAAATTGTATAGAATAATTGTTAATATTGAATTTTGCATATAAATTTATGTCATTTTCGGTATAAAGAGATATCTTTTCTATTTTTGTAGTAAAATTATTGTCAGTATACCAGCCGTCAAATGAATATCCTCTCTTTTCAGGTGCAAGTAGCGGAATTTCTTCTAATTGAGAAAATGATGTTGGATTGTTTGAATTATTCGTCCCGCCGTCGAGGTTATAGTGTACATTATGTGTAATCAGTTCCCATTTGGCGGTCAAGGTTATGTCCTTGCATTGTTTGGTATCGATTGTGTCTATTATATTTCCATCATTTGTTTGCCAACCTACAAAATTATACCCATATTTGCTAGGAGAAAGTAGTGGGAGATTTTCATCTTCTATTGTATAGGTGGATGGATTTGAAACACTTTCACCGCCATTTAAGTTGTAATCAATATTGTACTCAATTATAGACCAGGAAGCGTAGATATATATATCTTCATTAATTTGGATGTTTTCTAAAAAATCAGAATTTATTATAACATCATTATATTCCCAGCCTTCGAAAGTATATCCATTTTTATTTGGAGCAGTTGGGAAATTAAAATCATTTGTTTCATCATAATCTATTGTATTATAAATATAGTCATCTACAACAAAATATATTTTAAAATATTCTTCCTTGTTGCATGCAAATAAAGTTAATGATAAAATAAATAAAAAAGAAGTGCACAAACAACTTGTTATAATTTTTTTCATAAATACCTCTAATTCAAATAAATACTTGATTTATTATAACATATAAATTAAAAAATAGCAAAAGAATTATTTATTAACTAGAAATTATTTAGTTTAAATAGGTCAACATAAAATATAAACTATGTGATGTTAAAACTTAAACAAGTTAAGTTTTAATTT
>CAMLSW010000042.1 GCA_946484195.1 uncultured Clostridia bacterium | reverse complement strand
TGGACTTACAGGAGAGTTAAACTTAGGAGGATGTACAAGTTTAACAAGTATAGGAGATTATGCATTCTATTATTGCGAAGGACTTACAAGTATAACATTACCATCAAGTTTAACAAGTATAGGAGATTATGCATTCTATGGTTGTGATGGACTTACAGGAGAGTTAAACTTAGGAGAATGTACAAGTTTAACAAGTATAGGTAGTTATGCATTCTTTCGTTGCAGTGGACTTACAGGAGAGTTGGATTTAAGTAATTGTACAAGTTTAACAAGTATAGGAGATTCTGCATTCTATGGTTGTGATGGACTTACAGGAGAGTTAAACTTAGGAGGATGTACAAGTTTAACAAGTATAGGAGATTCTGCATTCCGTTATTGCACTGGACTTACAAGTGCAGATTTAAGCGGATGTACAGGTTTAACAAGTATAGGGGATAGGGCATTCGATGATTGCAGTGGACTTACAGGTACAGTAACAATTCCAGCAAGTGTAACTGAAATAGGAATAAATCCATTTACTGATTGTAGCAATCTAGAAGGCATAGTAGTAGAAGAAGTTAATAGTGAATATTATATAGCAGGAAATTGTTTAATAGAAAATTCAACTAAAACCTTAATAACAGGCTTTAATAATTCAACTATACCAAGTGACATTAAAATAATAGGAGATTATGCATTCTATCTTTGCAGTGGACTTACAAGTATAACCTTGCCATCAAGTTTAACAAGCATAGGACGGTTTGCATTCGATGCTTGCCGTGGACTTACAGGAGAGTTAAACTTAGGAGAATGTACAAGTTTAACAAGTATAGGAATTTCTGCATTCCAAGCTTGCCGTGGACTTACAAGTGTAGATTTAAGCGGATGTACAAATTTAACAAGCATAGGATGGTTTGCATTCTCTGGTTGCGATGGACTTACAGGAGAGTTAAACTTAGGAGAATGTACAAGTTTAACAAGTATAGGGTGGTATGCATTCAATGGTTGTGATGGACTTACAAGTGTGGATTTAAGCGGCTGTACAAGTTTAACAAGCATAGAAAGTTATGCATTCGAGGGTTGCAGTACTTTAAAGTCAGTTGTTTTCCCTGTAGGTTCAACTGGGTGGTATGTGACAACTTCTTCAACTGCAACAAGCGGAACACCTGTTGTCGTAACAAACGCAAGCACCAATGCAAGCAATCTTACAGGTCAATACTATAATTACTACTGGAAACGCAATGTATAACAATTATTGAGTGAAAATAAAGGTGAAGTTAAACATTAAGTTTTGCTTCGCTTTTATTTATTCAATATAAAATTTTTGTCCAACTTTTGGGGTGCACTTCAATTAAGCCTTAGTTTTTTATAAATTTTATTTTTGACATTTTTATAATAAAAACAGTTTTTTGCGTCAGACTTTACGCTAGTTGGTTGTTTTTAATATATTTTCGTGTTATTTGGGGTAAAAACAGGGGTAAAAGGTATTCTTTGTTCTATTTTGCTAAGTTTTCTCATACATTATCTTGTGCATAGGGAGGCTAAAATTATGGAAAAATTCCAAATTTATGAAGATATTAAATCTCGTACTAATGGCGATATATATATTGGTGTGGTTGGTCCTGTAAGAGTTGGCAAGTCCACTTTTATTACCAATTTTATGCAAAAGCTTGTAATTCCTAATATCGCCGAGAAGAATGCCAAAGAGCGTACTATTGATGAGCTCCCTCAGTCTGCAGATGGCAAGACTATTATGACAACTCAACCACATTTTGTGCCTAACGAAGCGGTAAAAATTAAAGTTGCAAACGCCGAGATGAAGGTTAGAATGATTGACTGTGTTGGCTATCTTGTAGGCGGGGTTATGGGACATACCGAAGATGATAAGCCTAGGCTTGTAAAGACGCCTTGGTCAAAGAAAGAACTGCCTTTTGAAGAGGCAGCAGAGCTTGGTACCACTAAGGTGATTAAGGAGCATTCTACAATCGGCATTTGTGTAACGACTGATGGCAGTATCACTGATTTGCCAAGAGCGAGCTACGTTGAGGCTGAAGAGCGCGTCATAGGTGAACTTAAAGCTTGTGACAAGCCGTTTGTCATAGTGCTTAACTGCAAAAATCCAAACAATTCTGAGGCTAAAAAGCTTAATGCGTCCCTTCAAGAGAAGTATCAGGTGCCTGTGATTTCTTTAAACGCATTAGAGCTTAAGGATGAAGATATTGACAAAGTTGTTGAGCATATTTTGATGGAATTTCCTGTTAAATCCATTCAAGTTCAAATGCCACAATGGCTTAGAGCGCTTGACTACAACAGTGAAATTATCTCAGAGATTGCAAGCGAGATGAGAAAACTTGGCTCAAATATGCTTAAACTTAGTGACGCAGAGAAGAGTCAAATAGCATTTGCCGAGAGCAATTGTTTTGACCCAATTACAGTTTCCACTATAGATGCAGGAGGTGGCATTGTAAAATTCAATGTCATTCCTAAAGATGGGCTATTTTACAGTGTGCTTTCTGATGAGTGTGGCTATGAAATCAAAGACGATTTTGCTCTTGTAAGCTATATCAAAGAGCTTGCCATCGCAAAGGTTGAGTACGACAAGATTAAGGGTGCGCTTGAAGAGGTTAAGCAGACGGGTTACGGCATTGTAGAGCCAAGACGCGAGGACCTTGAACTTGGAGAGCCAGAAATCATCAAGCAAGGCAATCGCTTTGGCGTTAAAATCAAGGCGTCAGCGCCAAGCCTTCATATAATGAGGGTGGACGTTGAAACTGAAGTTACTCCGCTTGTTGGAACAGAGGACCAAAGCCAAGACCTTGCCAAGAGTTTAGTTGACCAATTTGAGAATGACCCACAAGCAATCTGGGATACAAACATCTTAGGAAAGAGCCTTTATACTTTGGTTGGCGACAATATCAATTCAAAGATAGTCACTATGCCAATCGAGGCGCAAAAGAAGATGCGAAAGACCCTTGCAAGAATAGTAAACGAGGGCAAAGGCGGGGTAATCTGCATACTCCTATAGGACATATTCATAAAAACAGCTCATAACTAAAGTGAAGGGCTGTTTTTTATTGGCATTTTTTTGCACATATGTGCAAATATTGTGGGTTACACTTCAGCACAAGGGCTTGTGTACAAATTTTGAAAATTTTGTCAAATTTATTCAAAAATTTTTTTAAATTTTAAATTTTATGATATAATAAATTAAACAGAGGAGAAAAAATGACATTTAAAAACAAAATATTGCTGTTTTTTCCAATACTATGCTTGACAATAATGATGCTTATTGTCGGCGTTTTTGCCGTATCAAGCAGTCACAATATAAATTTATATGGACAAGTCGACTTTGTGATAAGTAGTGATAGCTTGTATGTCAAAGATGTTAGAATTAAATATGACAGCGAAGAAGAACAACAGCTTCCAAACTTCATTCCAGGTTTTATTAATGACCTAAATATAAATTTGAGCGGTTTGACAAGCCAAAGTGGTAATTTTACGCTATATTTTGATATAATTAATACGACAGACTCCACTTATTCAGTTGACGAAGTGAGTTTAAGTTCAGACCTTGTTTTAGATGGGGTGAGCGTTTCATTTAGCGGAAACATAGCGGCTGGCACAGTGTCTAGCGGGGCTGAGATTACAGACACCACGCCAATTAGCGGACAACTTGTGATTAACGTATCTGCAACGCAGGCAGCAGAGATTGATTTAAGTGGTATTACAATCGTTATAGCTGAAGAAACTCCAACTCCAACTCCAGATCCAGATCCAGATCCCGATCCAGACCCAGATCCTGACCCTGACCCGGGCCCAGATCCTGACCCAGGCCCAGATCCAGACCCTGACCCGGGCCCAGATCCAGACCCAGACCCAGGCCCAGATCCGGACCCTGACCCGGGCCCAGATCCTGGGGCTACACCTTTGGAATATGAATTTGAGGATAACGAATATGGTGGTTTGACAATTACCAAATATTTAGGGGACGATTATGAAATTGATATTCCAGCATATGTGTATGAAGAAAATGGGGAATATTATCTTGGCGATGAATCAAATTATCAGTTTGAAGTTAATGTTATAGGAGAGAGTGCATTTTATGATATAAATCATCCTTTATCAAATATTTCTTCTATTACTTTGCCATCAACAATTAGAAGTATAGGAGACCTTGCTTTTAGAGGACACAATTTCTTAACTTCAGTTTATATTGATTTTGAAAATATGGAAGAATTAGGAGAAGCAATATTCCTTGATTGCCCAAATCTTGAAATAATAGAGGGGAATAACGGACCGCGATATGAAATTGATTCAAATTGTATTATTGACGCAGATATTGGTGGTTTGTACTGGGGAGCAAAGGATTTTACAGACAACTATGAATTCGCTGTGATAATGCCTTATTCATTGCATATTACAGATGCGAGCGGTCCTGAAATTCATATTGCAGGCGATGTTATGCCTTTTGCTTTTGCTGAATGTACAAGGACTGAGCCACTAACTATAAATTTTGACGGCGAATTGGTTGAAGGTTCACTTGCATATTTTTGGCTAGATAATTTAGTAGTTTACGGACCAAATATTGACGGCGAAAATGGATATGTCTTTAATACTGAGACACGCGTTTTAATAAAAGGTTTCTATGAGACTATGGATGACTTGCCTACTGATATAGAGAGAGTTGGCGATTATGCTTTTGCAGGTAATGACAGAGTTGAAACTATAATCATTGATAGCAACCTCATCTCTATTGGCGACTATGCATTTGCGTCTTGTAGCAATCTTTTAGACATATCATTCCCTGGTACAAATGAATTAAAAAGAATAGGAAATTATGCTTTTGCTTGGAGTAATCCTAATTTGCGATTTAATAATGGGGATGGCTTCGAAATTACAGATAAATTTGAATTTATAGGTTATAGTGCATTTATTGCATATGGCGATACGGCATTTATGAATAACATATTTAGTGAAAATTCAAATGGAAATTGCACTTTAGAAATATATGATATTTATTTTGAAGCACCTGGTGAAAGTTTTAACGATGTTCCTACTCCTAATGATTTGTTCGTATATTATCAATCATATTGGGTGAATGTTTCAAATTCAGATGTGACTTCATCGGATATGTATGAATATCTAAAAGACTCACTCTTAGATGAGACGATACAATTCGTTGAACAAGGGTATTAAACAAGATATTAAAATATGGGCGTTTTGCCCATATTTTTTAATAAAGTTTTTGATTGATTTATTAAAATATTGTCATTTTTAGTTTGAAAAATAAAATTATGTTGTAAAATAAAGATAAATATAAGATAATTTGCACAAACTAATTAGACCTAAGGAAATTCAAAGGAGGAAATTATGTCATTGAAAGTGAAATTGATTTCTTGTATCTCTGCAGTGGTGCTAGTAATTGGACTGATGATATTCGGAGTGTTCTCAGTTGAACGTGCATCAGTCAACCTTGGCGGTACAGTAAGCTTTGAGGCAACTAATGTCTACTGCAAAATTACAGGGCAAATCACAGGCGCGGAAGAAAGCCCAGTTACTCCGCAGGAGCTTAACTATTCAGCAAATAGTGAGCCTACAGAGGAGCAACTTGCATCTTGGAATAATGATTTAAACTTTACAGAGGATGCACAAGCAATAGAGATAGAGGTAACAGTAGAGAACCTTGCAACAAGAGAGCTGATAGTGTCAGTAGATGACCTCACAACAAGTTCAAATAATGTGATAAGGTCTATGACAAAGACAGTAGGCGGAGCAAGTGAAAGTTATACAAGTGGTTCTCTTTATACCATCCCAGCATCAACAGGCGAAGGCTCAGCAAACACAAGCAAAGCAACTTTTACATTAAAATTAGAGGTAGATGACCCAAATAATAGCGCTAGCGCTACATATAACTACCGCGTAAACTTACGTGATGAAAATGCTCCAGCTGTTGTTATTGACGACAATAATGAAACAGGGAATGAAACGGGATCAATCACCATTGATGACGCAGATGGTGATGGTGAAATCTCTCTTGGAGAAGAAGTAACAGTAACCGCAGACCCAAATGCAGACTCTAGCTTTATAGGCTGGCAAGACGAAAACGGCATCGTAGTATCAGAGGACGAGGAGTTTACCTTCACAGCAGGAGAAGACTTTTCAAACATAACCGCACTATTTAACAAAACAATTTCAAGTAGTGTAAAAGATGAAAGCACAACCTCGCCATTTGTATATCGAACTTATAATGAGGCAGGCGTGGCTGTCATTACTAGTTTAGATGAAGGTGTTGTCGATTTAGTTATTCCAGAAACGATGACAAAAGATGGGAAAACATTTATTGTTTATAAGATTGATGGAGGATTACCTCTTGGATCTGAAGATATGTTAAAAAGTTTAACGATTTCAGATAAAATAATAAGTATTGGGCAAGCTGTATTTATGATTTGTTCAAACTTGTCTGAAATTAACTGGGGAGGAAATGTAAGAGTAATTGGGCAACAAGCTTTTCAAGAATGCTCATCTTTAACAGAGTTAATATTCCCAAGTAGTTTAAAGGTTGTTGGTGGATTAGCATTTTATAATTGCAGTAATGTAACGAATATTATTTTGAATGAAGGATTAGAGATAATTGAACGCTCTATTGTGGCTGGAAGCGCTGCTTTTGGTGGAACAAAAATTACAACACTCAATATACCAGCAAGTGTAAATGATATAAGAGAAAACTTAGTGTTAGGATGTGAGGAGCTCCAAGAAATAACTGTTGATGTTAACAATCCATATTATGAAGACAGAGGGTTAAATGTAATTATTGGCAAATCAGATTCACCAAACACGAATGAAAGAAATAAGCTTATTTCAGCCTCAAAAAGTGTAGAGGAAATACCAGAAGGTACGGAGATATTAGGGGAAAATGTGTTTAATAACTTTGATTTTACAAGTATAAATATTTTGTCAACTGTGACGTTTATAGGTGCGAGTGCATTTGAAGGTTGCAGTAATTTGAGTAGTATTATTATTTCTTCTAGTGTAGAAGCAATTAATACATCAGCATTTGAAGATTGCACTAATTTAAAAATAGTAACAATAGAAAGTGGAGATATATATAAAGATGTCACTGGTACTGGTATTTATGATGCTGGTATGCTTGTGACATATGCAAAAAGTAAGAGTTCTATCAAGTATAGATGATGGTAGCAATACCTTTTTAAATGGATATGATAAGTCTATAGGTTCTGCTGATGATGAAGGATATAATATTTATATAAGGCCTACTGAAACATCAATTGATAATATTGTATATAGATTACATAACACTACTATGACTGCAGATATAGTTGATGTTGAATCAGAACTTACAAGTGTTTCTACCGATGTAATATTGCCTTCAACAATTATGTATAATGGTAATAGTTATACTGTTGATACTATTGCAGGCGGTACGGAATATCGTAAGGGGGTATTCTATAACGTTAGAGAAACTTTAACCTCAATAGAAATTCCTTCAAGTATTAAAACTATTGGGACATCTGCTTTTGAAGGGTGTACAAAGTTAACTGATGTTACATTGAATGAAGGTTTGGAGTTAATTGTCAACAAAGAAAACACTATAGGGGCTGGAGGAGCTTTCCAAAATACAGGTATTACAGCAATTGAAATACCGTCAAGTGTTAAATCTATAGACCATTCAGCTTTCTATAATTGCGAACAATTAACATCTGTTATTTTAAATGAAGGAATAATGGAGTTAGGAACAAGCATTTTCCGAGGGTGCAGTAAATTAATCATTATCAGTTTGCCGTCAAGTTTGGAAGAGGTTGGCACAAGCGCATTTCAATATTGCACTAGTTTAACTGAAATAAATGTAGGGGCAGATAATCCTAATTATACGAGTATAGACGGCGTTTTGTTTGACAAAAATATAAGAGAAATTATTATTTACCCAGCTGGGAAAGAAAATAACACATATGAAATTCCAGATAGTGTTCGTACAATAGGTTGGGATGCTTTTAGCAGTTGCAGTAATTTAACGAGTATAACAATTCCATCAAGCGTGACAAGTATAGGAAGTTATGCCTTTGAGGATTGTATTAGTTTAACAACTATAACAATTCCATCAAGTGTAACAAGTATAAGAGATAGTGCATTTAGAGGTTGCACAAATTTAAAGACAGTTTATTGTGATAGTATTAACGGTTATACTAGTGCAGATTCTAATAGTAGTGGCAGCACATTCTTATTTAACAACACAGACACGGTGTATGTGCTTGCAAGCATAATTGAAGGCGGGGCAACTAACTATTACTTAAACGATACAACAACATTTAATATACCAAGCACAACTACAAATGTAAATGGTCAAGACTATTATGAATACACTAGAAAGTAGGATTGCAAATATGCGATAGGTTTAATGTTAAAAGTTCTCTAAGATTTTCTTAGGGAACTTTTTTTATTTACAATTTAGTTTTGTGTTGGACGCTAAAACTGCTATAATATCTATATGGACTACGATATAAATTCACTTAATGAAGAACAGCTTGCACCGCTTAAAGAAATCAAAGGTGCGGTTTTAGTAACTGCCGGAGCAGGCTCTGGCAAAACTAGACTTTTAACGCATAGGGTTGCATACCTAATAAAAGAGTGTGGGGTGGACCCTTACAATATTCTTGCCATAACCTTTACAAACAAGGCGGCAGGCGAGATGAAGGCTAGAATATCCTCTATGGTTTACGGCGCTGATAGAGTTTGGATATCAACTTTCCACTCAATGTGTGCCAAAATTTTGAGGCGTGATATTGATGCGCTCTATCCTTTTACTAAAGATTTTTCTATCTATAGCGAAAGTGATAGTGACAAGCTTATCAAAGAAGTGCTAACTGAAAATGGTATATCTGATGACAAGATTAAAAAGGCTCTTGCCAAGCATTTATCAAACTGGAAAAATGGCAGTCAAAGCCTTGAAGACTATCTATCAACTCACGAAGACGAGTTTGATATGAATAGACTAGGTCAGCTTATTATGGCATATCAAAACAAGCTAAAAAAGAATAACGCGCTTGATTTTGATGATTTATTATGTAAAACTGTGGAGCTTTTCAAGACTTTTCCTCAAATACTTAACTATTATGCAAATAGGTTTGAATATGTTTTGGTTGACGAGTTTCAAGATACAAACACAGTGCAATATAATCTTGTGAAGATGCTTACATCGATTCACGGCAATTTGTTCGTGGTGGGTGATGAGGACCAATGTATCTATTCTTGGCGAGGAGCGAACTTTCAAAATATATTCAATCTTAAAAAAGATTTTCCTAGTGTTAAGGTGTTTAAACTTGAGCGCAACTACCGCTCTACAAGCGAAATTATCAAGATTGCCAACAATGTGATAAGAAACAACAAGGCAAGGCTTAACAAGAATATGTGGACAAGCAAGGAAGGCGGACAAAAGCCAACCCTCTATAATGCTTATGACGAGCGTGATGAGGCACTTTATGTTGCCAAAACCATAACAAGCCTAAAAAGTGAAGGCTATGATTATAACGACATTGCAGTGCTTATGCGTGTCAATGCTCTTTCGCGCAGTTTTGAGGAAGCTTTTTTAACATATAATATTCCGCACCGTATATTTGGTGGCTTTAAGTTCTACGAAAGGGTGGAAATTAAAAATGTAATAGGCTATTTAAGACTTTTTACAAATCCTAAAGATGATGTATCGTTTGCAAGGATTATTAACTTTCCTAAGCGTGGAATAGGTGACGGAACACTATCTAAGCTTCAAGAGGTAGACTATAGCGGTTCACTTCTTGAGAATACACTTTCAGATAAGTTAAAAGTCTCGCCAGCACTTTATAAAAAGTTTGCATCCTTTATTGAAGGCTACAATAATGCAGTTAAAACGCCTACAAGACCGCTTTCAAAGTTTGTTGAAGGGGTAATTAGTGCATTTAAGATAAGAGAGGCTTATAATATCAAAGACGAAGAAGATTTAAATAGGCTTATGAACGTTGAGCAGTTTGTATCTTCTGTAAAAGAATTTGAAGCACTTAATCCAGAGGCTAGCTTGTCGGAGTTTTTGGAGAGTATTACCTTAAGTTCTGACACAGATGAGATTGGAAATTCTGGCGCGGTAACTATTGCAACCGTTCACGCAGTCAAGGGTCTTGAGTTTAAAGTGGTGTTTGTAGTTGGACTTGAAGAGGGTATTTTCCCAATCACGAGAGCGCTTAATAGCAATTATGAACTTGAAGAAGAGCGCAGGCTTATGTACGTTGCCTTGACGCGTGCCGAGGAGCGGCTTTATTTGTCCTATGCGTCAAAGAGATATCTTTATAGAGAAAGCCAGTATCAGACACCTAGCAGATTTTGCCGAGAGCTTGGACTATTATCACTTGAAAAGGCAAATAGAAGTATGGCGCAAGACCGAACATATGGTGATTATTCAAGAAATTATGGTGGCTATTCAAAGACAAATTATTCAGGTGGCGGAGATTATTCTTTCGGACAACACTCTCATTCAACTTATAATGATACAAACAACAGTGTAAAATCATATTTTGATAAGTCTACAATCTTGCGAAAACAAGAGGAGAAACCTAAAAAGGACGTATCAATTTACAGTGTTGGACAGAAAGTAGAACACCCTAAGTTTGGAGTGGGCGAGATAGTTGCCATATCAAGTGACGGACTTGTTGGAGATATAATCTTTGAAAGTTTTGGCAAAAAAAGTTTGATGTTGGAGCTCGCACCACTTACAATTTTAAATTGATAAAAATAATAGATAAAATATTATTAGATATAATAAATATATTGAAAAGAAATCAAAAATTGATTAAAAATAACAAAAAATAGTCCAAAAAGGTGGAATATGATTGAAAATAATCAAAAAATTGAAGAGATGAAGAAACTCATTGGCGAGATTGAAAAGCATAACTACAACTATTATGTTTTAGATAATCCAACCATATCTGATAGTGAGTATGATAAATTATATTATAGTCTTGTTGACCTTGAAAAAGAGACAGGGGTAATCTTGCCTAATTCGCCAACGCAACGTGTCGGTGATACTGTCCTTGAGGGTTTCACAAAGAAAAGACACGCCGTGAACTTGTATTCGCTTAACAAGGTTCGCGACTTTTCTGCGCTAGAGGACTGGGTCAATGATATGGAGAAGGAGAGCGGTGGTACAGATTTTGCGGTTGAGTATAAGTTTGACGGGCTTAATCTTGTCATTGAATATCAAGACGGGCTTTTTGTCAGCGCGACGACTAGAGGTAATGGTACAATAGGTGAGGATGTTTCAAATCAGGTAAAAACAATACGAACTGTTCCGCTTTCAATAAAATATAAAGGTAGGCTCATCGTTCAAGGCGAAGGAATGATGACGAACAAAAGTTTTGCCGAGTACAATAAGACTGCAGCCGAAAAACTTAAAAATCCGCGTAACGCCGTTGCAGGAGCTATAAGAAATCTTGACGCAAGAGAAACAGCCAAACGTAAACTTGACTTTTTTTGCTATTCAATCTTGCTATGTGAAGGCAAAGAATTTAACACGCAACAGCAAATGCACGAATTTTTAATAGAAAATGGTTTTCAAACAGGAAATTATTTTAAAATATGCAAAAATGTGCAAGAGATAATACATTGCATAAATGAAGTTGATGTTGCCAAAAGCAAACTTGACATTATGATTGACGGAATGGTTATAAAAATCAATGAGGTCAAGCCAAGAGAAAAAATTGGCTTTACCGCAAAGTTTCCTAAATGGGCTATGGCATATAAGTTTGAGGCGCAAGAGGCAACAACGCTTTTAAAATCAGTTACTTGGCAGGTGGGACGAAGTGGAAGGGTTACACCTATTGCCGAACTTGAGCCAGTTGAACTTGCAGGTGCAACAATAAGACGTGCAACACTTAACAATATTGATGATATCAAACGAAAAGGTGTTCTTTCCAATTCGCGCGTTTTTGTAAGGCGAAGCAATGAAGTTATACCAGAAATTATGGGTATTGCCGAGAAATTAGAGGACTCTAAAGAAATAGTTGAGCCTAGCCTTTGCCCTAGCTGTGGCAGTACGCTCGTTAAAAAAGGTCCGCTACTATTTTGTACCAATCACCTTGGTTGCAGAGAACAGGTTGTAGATAGACTTAGCCATTTCGCAAGTAGAGAAGCCTTCAATATTGAGGGACTTTCAGAAAAGACAGTTGGGCAAATCTACGACAAACTTAACCTTAGAAAGATGAGCGATATTTTTAAATTAAAAGAAGAAGATTTATTAAAACTTGATAATTTTAAAGAAAAAAAGACAAAAAACATAATAAATTCAATAGAAAATAGTAAAAATATTGACTTTTATAGATTTTTGTTTGCTTTAGGAATAGGCGAGGTTGGAGTTAAAACGGCAAAAGACCTTGCAAATAATTTTAAGAATCTAGATAATCTAATTAGTGCCGAAAAAGAAGATATCATCGCAATTGAAGATATCGGAGAGGTCATTGCAGATAATATCTACAACTTTTTTAGAGATAAGGACAATTTAGATGAGATAAAAAGCCTCTTCGAAAGTGGAGTAAAGATAAAAGAGGTTGAAAATTCTTTAAAGAACAAAAATTTTGAGGGCAAAACCTTTGTTTTGACAGGTACTTTGTCAAGACCAAGGGCAGAAGTTGAAAACTTAATAGAAAGCCTAGGCGGGAAGACTAGTTCTTCAGTTTCAAAAAAGACCGATTATGTGCTTGCGGGAGAAAACGCCGGAAGTAAACTCGATAAAGCAAGAGAGCTTAATATAAGGATATTGAGCGAAGACGAGTT
>CAMLSW010000041.1 GCA_946484195.1 uncultured Clostridia bacterium | reverse complement strand
CAACTAGTTTCTCTTTTATATTTACTTTCTGGTGCGGGCGGTGGGAGTCGAACCCACACCCTTTCGGACTTGCCCCTTAAACAAGCGCGTCTGCCATTCCGCCACGCCCGCATCATAGTGTACTCTATTATTATATAAATACTCACATAAAATGTCAAGCGTTTTATTAAAAAAGTTTTATTATTTTTATTTTTGTATAACTTTATTCTCGCTGGCAAGAAAGGTAAAACTATATTTTTTACTTATAAACTACTCTTTAAAAATATATGGGGCGAAAAATGACAAACATACGATAACTATGCTATACAAAATATGAGTAAAAAGTATGTGATTTTATTCTCAAGAGCTTGAGTCAAAGTATTATAGCAGTTTAAAAATATTACAGTTACTTGGAAAACTGCGCTAAAGCCTCATATCTTAAAAATCTTATAACAATTTGTTTGCAAGTTCTTCAAAATCTTTAGGAAAAGGAACTTTAAAGGTCAATGTCTTATTAAGAAAAGGGTGATAAAAACTTATTTCGCTACATAAAAGGACAGTATGGTCAATAAACTCGCTTTTGTTACCATATATGCAATCTCCAACTAGTGGATGTCCGACACTTGAAAGGTGGACTCTAATTTGATGGGTTCTTCCATATTCTAATTTTAATTTAATTAAACTATATTTATCATTAAATTTTATGGGCTCCACGTAGGTTTTGGCGGGTTTGCCCTCAGGAGACACTATTCGTTTGTGTTGATTGATTCCATTTTCTGTAATTGTTTGGATTTTGGCTTCTATCATAATCTCCTTATCAATCTTTCCTTCACACAAGGCATAATATGTTTTATCAATATCTTTAATTTCCTTTTGAGCAATGCTATCTTTAGCAACTATTATAATTCCTGAAGTGTCCTTATCTAATCTATTGATAATTCTAAGGGTAAAACTCGGCATTTTTTGTTGCATATAGTAGCATATTGCGCCTGCAAGGTTTTCATAGTAGTGAGACCGGCTAGGCATACAGGCAAGACCTGAAGGCTTGTTGACTAATAAATAATAATCATCCTCATACACTATATCTAGAGGTATTATGCATTGCATAATACTAGTACTAGTGTTTGGATTTGAATTTATTTCAAGAATGTCGTTTTGCTTTAAACCAGTTCTTATAGTCACACTATGCCCATTTAGTACAATATTGCCCATCTTTTTTCTTAGGTTTGTAATATAGTTTTCTGAAAAACCATTATCCTTTAAAAAATGGTAAACACTTCTATAATCCTTGTTAATAACATACTTTTGAAATCTATTTTTGTCGTTACTCATATGATTATTATACCAAATAATCGGTATTTTGCAAAGATTTTAATTAAACAAAATAATCTATTTAAAAAACTTGACATAAAAAAACGATTATAATATAATAGTCAATGTAAAAATGCTATGATGAAAGAGTAGTAACAACCTTGATTTATTACAGAGAGCCTATCTATAGCTGAAAGATTGGGTATAATAGGGGTTGCGAATTCACTTTCTAGCAACATTTATGAAGTTTACTAAGGTTAAATGCCTTTGTAAATGTGTAGTTTATGTCGTATATCTGCGTTAAAGATAATTAAGGATTTAAAACTTTACTTATTGATTATTTTGTAAAGAAATTTAAATCAAAGTTAGGTGGTACCACGAAGAGCCTTCTTTCGTCCTAATAGACTGAAGAAGGCTCTTATTTTTAAGGAGAACAAAGTATGATTGAAGAACAACTAAAGCAAATTAGAGAGGAGTTATCTACCGATATTAAAAATTCAACAAATCTAAAAGAACTTAACGATGTGCGTGTTAAGGCATTTGGCAAGTCAGGGCTTGTAACAGCTCTATCAAAGAATATGAGAGAGGTTGCACCTGAGGATAGACCAAAAGTGGGCTCACAGATAAACACTGTTCGCAGTGAACTTGAGGAGCTTTTAAAAACTAAAGAGGCTGAATTTGAGAACGCTGAACTTGCCCGTAAACTTCAAGAAGAGCAAATAGATATCACCGAGCCGTCTATCAAAGTTGAAATTGGGGCATATCATCCTGTAGCTGATGTCATTGACAGACTTACAGATATCTGTGTAGATATGGGCTTTTCTGTTGTTGAAGGTCCTGAAATTGAGAGTGATTATTACAACTTTGAGGCTATGAACATACCTAAAAACCATCCATCTAGAGATATGCAAGACACATTCTTTATAACCGATGAAATATTATTAAGGTCGCAAACCTCAGCGGTACAAGCTAGAGAGATGGAAAAGCGCAAACCGCCATTCAAAATCGTTTGTCCTGGTAAAACTTATAGAAATGATAGCGACGCTACTCATAGCCCTATATTCCACCAGCTTGAAGGGCTTGTAGTAGATGAAAACATTTCTATGGCTGACTTAAAATCTATGTTAACAATCCTTATGAAAAGGCTATACGGAGAGGATACAAAAATAAGATTTAGACCTTCTTTCTTCCCATTTACAGAGCCAAGTATTGAAGTTGATGTTTCTTGTCCAAACTGCCACGGAACAGGTTGTAGTATATGCAAAGGCACCGGTATGCTAGAACTTTTAGGAGCGGGAGTTGTTAACCCAAAAGTACTTGAGATGTCTGGCATAGATAGCAAAAAGTATAGAGGCTTTGCGTTTGGATTTGGACTTGATAGAACTGCTATGATTTTAGACAGCATCAGCAATATTAGAAGCCTATACAGAAACGATATAAGATTTTTAGAACAAATGAAAGGAGAGTAAGATGAAGGTAACTTATAATTGGCTAAAGGACTTTGTAAATATAACAGCATCGCCTGAAGAAGTTGCAGACAAGTTGACATCAGCTGGTATGGAAGTTGAAGAGATAGTTTATCAAAATAAACACTTGCACGATGTTGTTGTAGGTAAAATCCTAAAGATAGAAAAACATCCACAAGCAGATAAACTGGTGGTTTGCCAGGTTGATATTGGCAAGGAAATCACTCAAATAATCACAGCAGCAACAAACGTATTTGAAGGGGCAACTATTCCTGTAAGTTTACCAGGAGCCGACCTTGTAAACGGCGTGAAAATACAAAAATCAAAACTCAGAGGCGTTGACTCTTGCGGTATGTTCTGCTCTGGCGAAGAACTTGGTATAGATGAGAACTATTTTGAAGGTGCAGGGGTAAATGGGATCCTTATATTGCCTGCAGATATGAAAATAGGTCAGCCTATTGATAAAGCCTTAATGCTTGATGATGTGATTTTTGATATAAATATCACACCGAACAGAGCCGACTGTATGAGCGTAATCGGCATAGCTAGAGAGGTTTCTGCTCTTTACGGCATTGAGATGCGCAAGATTAACCTTAGCTATGATATAGACGTCTACGCAAAGGATACTGTAAGAAATTATGTAAATGTAAGCGTCAATACTCCAAATTGTAAACGCTATATGGCAAGTGCTGTAACAAACGTAAAGATTGAAAGGTCGCCACTATGGATGAGAGCTAGACTCAATGCAGTTGGAATTAAGCCTATAAACACAATGGTCGATATAACAAACTATGTGCTTATCGAAATGGGTCAGCCACTTCACGCTTTTGACCAAGAGGAGATTGAAGGACAACAAATCAATGTAAGGCAAGCGAGAGTCGGCGAGCAAATAGATGCGCTTAATCATAACACCTACGAACTTGATGAAAGCGTTATGGTAATTGCCGACAGCAAAAAGCCTATGGTTATAGCAGGAGTTATAGGTGGTACCAATTCTTGTATCAATGACAATACTAAAACCTGCGTACTTGAAAGCGCTGTATTTGATTTAAAATCTATAAGGCTTACAAGTAGAAAGATAGGCGTTAGAACTGACTCATCTGCGCGTTACAGCAAGGGCGTAAATGTTGCAAGTGCAAAAATGGGTATAGAAAGAGCCCTTCACCTTGTATCAAAAATCAAGTGTGGCAAAGTTGTTCGCGGTATAATTGATATTGCATCCGAAAAGAATGAAGAGCGTACTATTATTGTATCTGTTAAATTAATTAATGACATCTTAGGCGTAGAAATTCCAACTAAAGATATGCTTAGAATACTCAACAATCTAGGTATCAAATCAACTCTTGCTGGTGACAGAATGACTTGCGTAATACCACCTTATAGAGAAGACCTTGAAAATGATTATGATATTGCCGAGGAAATTATAAGACTTTATGGTTATGATGTCTATGATAATGTTGACTACGAATTGTTCAAGAACTCAGCAGTAACAGAGGGACACCATCATCCAAGACTTGCTTTAGAGCGTAAACTGCGAAGTCTGCTTGTAAACAATGGTTTTTACGAGAATATATCGTACACTCTAGTGCCAAGCGACATTGCAAATAAACTACTTATAACTGACAAAAGAAAAAATCTTATAAGAATAGCAAATCCTATTAGTGAAGATATATCTTGTATGAGAACTTGTATGGCGCACTCACTTCTTGCCAACATCGCATATAATCAGAGTGTTGGTAATAAAAACTTGAAGATATTCGAATGTGGTAGGGTATATCTTACTGATGAGCTTCCTCTCAAAAACCTTCCAACTGAGAAAAATATGCTTGCAATTGCAATTTGTGATGACAGCACGAAAAACAATGAAAACTTTTTCTATATGAAGGGTGTAGTTGAGGCTATTTTAAATAACACTTCAATCAAATATAGCCTTGTAAGGTCATCCCAGCCATATCTTCACCCAGGAATCTCAGCCGATATATTAGTTGATGATAAGGTCATTGCATCATTTGGACAAATTCACCCGATTGTTGCTAAGAATTACGGAGTGACAAGCACAATAGTGTACGCAGAGATAGATGATGATTATTTAGCATCTCTTCCAGCCAAGAAAATTACAACCAAGAACATCTCAAAATATCCAATAGTAGAACGTGATATCGCTGTTATCGTGGATGAGAAAATTACAGTGCAAGAAATGCTTGACGCTATTAAATCATCTTGTGGCAAGCTATACTATAAAGCAAAATTGTTTGACATCTATAGAAGCAAAGAGATGCAATCAGACAAGAAAAAGAGTGTTGCTTTCAACGTAAAACTATCGGATACAGAAAAAACATTGACAGACGAAGAAGTTAATAAGGTTATGCAAAAGATATTGAAATCACTTAACTTTAGATTTGGAGCGGTTCTTAGATGATTTATCTTGATAACGCTGCAACAACAAAGATGTTAGAAGGAGCGGTAGACGTATACGCAAAATATGCCTGCCAATCTTTTTTTAACCCTTCTGCCGGATATAACAAGGCAATCAATATTGCAAAGGACCTTGAAAGGGTACGAAATATAATTTTAAACAAACTAGGCGCAAAAGGCGATGTCATCTTTACGAGTGGAGCAACAGAAAGTAATAACCTAGCCATATTTGGCAGTAAAAGAAATGGCAAGTGGGAGTATGTATTCTCGGAAGGTGAGCATCCAAGTGTATATAATGTTGCGAAAGAACTTGAAAGTCAAGGTTTTATCGTACATTTTATTGGTTTAAGAAAAGATGGACAAATTGACTATGAGCAATTGGAAAGTGTTTTAAATGAAAAAACAAGACTTATATCTACAATGCACGTAAGCAATGAAACTGGTGCCATCAATGATTTACACCTTATTGATAAGATTAGACAAAAGAAATGCCCAAAAGCTCTTCTTCACATAGATGGAGTACAAGCTTTTTGTAAACTAGAATACAATATAGCCGATTATAATATTGATTTATACACTATATCTGGTCATAAATTCTGTGGACCTAAAGGAGTTGGCGCTCTCTTTGTCAAAAACATATCTTCACTAAAAAACACCGTGTTTGGTGGCGGGCAAGAGGGTGGTTATCGCTCTGGCACAGAAAATGTACCGGCAATTATGGCAATGGGTTACGCGATTGAGCACTATAACACAAAAGAAAATTACTCTAAAGTTGAGAGACTAAAAGAAGCTTTCTTAGCGGAAATAAGAAAAGAAGATAAAATAGACACAATAGAAGGCGACAGCCCATATATAGTAGGTCTCAACCTAAAAGGCGTGAATGGCGAGACCATTATGAGAGCACTGCAGGATGAGGATATTCTAGTTGGCATTGGTAGCGCCTGCTCAACTAAAAAGGCAGGAAATAGAGTTTTAAATAGTATTGGTTACAATCTAAACGAAATCAAGTCGCATATAAGAATATCTTTTATAGCAGATTTAACTATAGATGAGGTAAAATTTGCAGGCAAAAAAATAGTTGAAATATACAATAGAATTTGGGAGAATGTAAAATGAAAGTAATTTTACTAAGATTTGGTGAGCTCTATCTAAAAGGTCACAATAGAAACATCTTTGAAAATACTTTAATTCAAAATATAAAAAATTCGCTTACTGGTGAAACTTTTTTCTTTTCAAAGACCTTTGGTAGATATGTTATATCTGACTACGACGAAAAACGCCAAGATGAAATCGTAAGCAAATTGAAAAAGGTGTTTGGTCTGTACAGTTTAAGCATCGCAGAAGAGGTTGATGCACAGTTAGAGACAATAAAGCAGGTTGTTAGCAATATAAAAATAGGAAAACAAAGCTTTAAGGTGTTTGTTAAACGCGCTGACAAAACCTTTCCTCTCTCGTCAATGGAACTTGCAAGAGAACTTGGCGGGGTGGTATTAGATAATAACAATGAAAGCGCAGTAGACCTATATAATCCGCAAAGAGAAATCTATGTCGACATTAGACTTAATCATAAAGCATATATTTTTGATGAGATAATCAAATGCCAAGGTGGGCTTCCACTTGGGACCTCTGGAAAAGGGTTGTTACTACTCTCAGGCGGTATAGATAGCCCAGTTGCAGGCTATCTAATGGCAAAACGAGGAATGACATTAGAGGCTTTGCATTTTCATAGTTATCCCTATACTTCAGAGCAGGCAAAAGACAAAGTCATAGAACTTGCCAAGCTCTTGTGTGAATACGTAGGCGAAATAAAACTGCACATTGTATCTTTTACTCGTGTTCAAGAAGAGATACACAAAAGATGCAAAAGTGAATTTATGATAACCATAATGAGAAGAATAATGATGAGGGTGGCAGAAAGGCTTTGCAAAGCAAATAACCTAGGAGCAATTGTAACAGGAGAGAGCCTTGGGCAAGTTGCAAGTCAAACAATGCAAAGTATGACGGTGACAGGCAATGTGGTAAAGGAATTGCCAGTTTTTAGACCGTGCATCGCTATGGATAAAGAAGATATAATTGCGATTTCTAAAGATATTGGCACCTACGATACCTCGATACTGCCTTATGAAGATTGTTGCACGGTATTCCTGCCAAAGAACCCAGTTATAAAGCCAACAATAAAGCAAGCAGAGCAAGAAGAAAGTTATCTAAACATTGACTCACTAGTGGAGGAGTGTATAAATAAGGAAGAGGTTATAACTATCCGCAAAGACAACTAAAATTTTATCAAAGCAAAGACTTACACAATTTTTATTTATTAATGTTTTTAATATAAAATAGGATTTATTAGAAAGTTAACTAAAAAGCATAGCTTAAGATATAAATGTAATTATATTAAAATAAAACTAAGAAAGTAATCAAGAACTGAAAACATAAAATCAAAGAAGGAGAGTATCCTTCTTTTTTATTGTCAACATTTAGAATAACGAAATAATCTTTAGTTAAAACACCTTTTTGTAATCACCTATATTTGAGGAGGGTGAAGACTTTAACTAATCTTAGGCTTTTCTTAAACCGCTTATGCATAGGCGAGAATATTTATTAAAACGACTTTTATAAAAATGCATATTATACAATATATATCAAAAATGAATGCATAAATATACAAAAATCACTTGCATAATTATAAAAAATGATGTATAATAATCAAAAATAGACGAATATCTATAAATTCATAAATATTCATAATCGCTATAGCCCTTTTAAATAAAGGGCTATAGACATCAAGGAGAAAAGTATGGCAAGAAGCGCTAGACAGTCCAAAATCTTGGAGTTAATATCCACGAAGGAAATTGAGACGCAAGATGAGCTCGCAAGAGAACTACGAAATGCAAATTTTGATATAACTCAAGCTACTATCTCAAGAGATATAAAAGAGCTTGGGCTTACTAAAATTTTGTCTAGCACAGGCAAATATAAATATTGTTTCGTAGGCTCAGACGAACAAGTCATATCCAATAAATACATAACAATCTTTAAAGAATCAGTGATATCAGTTAAGGTTGCAATGAACCTTGTTGTAATAAAAACTATGAAAGGTTTAGGGTCTGGTCTATCGAGCTTTGTTGACAAACTCAACATAAACGAGCTTATGGGCGCCGTAAACGGAGATGATACAGTAATGCTTATCTTCCCTACAACAACCTTAGCAAATCAAGCGGTCGTAACGCTAAACGATATGTTAAATTAAAAGGATAATTATATGCTACAATCATTGACAATAAAAAATGTTGCATTAATCTCATCTTTAAGTATAGATTTTGACAAAGGTTTTAATGTCTTATTAGGCGAAACTGGCGCAGGTAAAAGCATCATATTTGACGCGCTTAACTTTGTATTAGGTTCTAAGATTGACAAAAGTTTGCTACGAACCGGCGAAAGCACAATGCGTGTTGATGCGCTTTTCGCAGGTATAAAAGACAGCGCACTTTCCTTACTAAAAGATTTAGGAATTGAAGAAGACGAGATTGTGCTTTCACGCACATACTCGCAAGATGGGAAATCAACAATTAGAATTAATGGAATGCCGACAACGCAAGGGATATTAAAAGAGGTTGGCGAAATACTCGTTAGTAGCTATTCACAACACGAAAGCATCGACCTACTAAAAAATAAAAATCATATTATAATGCTTGATAAGTATGGCGGAGATAAAATAAAAAATCTAAAGGATTGTTTAAAAGATAGTTACACAAAATTTAAAGACATCGAAAGAAAAATTAAAGAATTAGGCGGAAGTGACTTTGAGCGTGAAAGAACAAAATCACTTCTAGATTACCAAATAAAAGAAATTGAAGATGCTCGCCTTATTGCTGGCGAAGATGAAGATATTGCAGAAAGGCTTAAATTCTTAAATAATGCAGAAAAAATTTATCAGACAATCACGTTATGCGAAGAATTACTTTCAGAAAATAGTGACGCTTGTATCAACAATCTTCAACAGACCTCAGGATTATTGTCATCAATAACCGACATTAACACTATTGAGGAATGCAAAGAGAGGCTTGACAGTGCGCGTTATGAAATAGAAGATATTTGTGAAACACTATCAAGCTTAAAATCTGAAGCCGATTTTGACGAAAATGAGTTTGAAAGATTAGACCGTAGGCACGATTTACTAAAATCTCTAATGAAAAAGTATGGCGGAACCATCGAAAACGTTTTAAAATACTTAGAGGATGCAAAAAACAAGTATGATGAGCTTGAAAATAGTGCTATGATTATAGAGAAACTTGAAAAAGAGAAAGATCAAACCTATAACGAAATGAAAAAACTAGCTAACGACTTAACTATAGAGCGCAATAAAATTGCAGATGAGATTACAGGCAGAATAACAAAAGAATTACGTGAGCTAGGTATGAAGTCGGCTTCTTTTGAAGTAAAATTTGATAAACTTAACGATATCACGGCAGACGGGCAAGATAGTGTTGAATTTATATTCTCCGCAAACAAAGGGCAAGAATTAAAATCACTTTCAAAAACGGCGTCAGGCGGTGAATTAAGTAGATTTATGCTTGCAGTTAAAAGTATATTTGCCGAAGCCAGCACTCCTCAAACACTCATATTTGACGAGATTGATGCAGGTATAAGTGGAGAAACTGGAAATATTGTTGGACAAAAGTTATACAACATAACAAAATACGCTCAAGTGCTTTGTATAACCCACTTGCCTCAGGTTGCAAGTTTTGGTGATAATTTTTATTATGTCAGCAAGGAAGAAACTGCGGACACAACTACTACTTCAATCAAACAACTTGAAGGCAAGGATATAATTTACGATTTAGCTAGAATGATTGGCGGAAATAGCATAAGCGAGATTGCTATAGAACACGCAAAAGAGATGAGGCAAAAAGCTAGGGGTATAGTATAAAAACTCCATAAATGAATAGACTAATTTTAAATTAGTCTATTTTTTCAAAGGAGGAAAAATGCAAAAAAATAAGAGGCGAAAAGTCGGCAGTCGTAAATTTTTTGTATTGCTTTTGTTTGCATTGAGTTTGCTTATAATATCAAATATAAACTTTTTTAAAATATATAACCTTAATCAAGATTTCTATACTGATTACAGCGAGATAGAAAGAGCTAGTGAAGAAAAACAATTTGGAAACTTCATCTCATTATCTTTAAAAACCAATGATATAGAAACCAGTAACAAGTCAGAGCAAAATGGAACGGTTTTATTCAAACTTTTTGGCTTTATTCCTATTCGAAAGGTTGGAGTAAAGATAATTCCAGAAGAGGAAGTATATTTAGGTGGAGCACCTTTAGGGTTATCTGTCAATACCGACGGAGCGGTTGTAGTCAGCGATATTATCATAAACACTAATAACAACCAAATCATAAAAAATAAAAGTCTTCAGAATGGAGACATTATTAAAAAGGTAAATGATACAATAATCTCAAATGTAGATGATATTGAAAAGGCTTTAAATGAAAATTCTCAAGACTCTGCGAATGTCGAAATCATTAGAGACAACAAAATAAAAACATTAAATGTCGGCCTGCTAAAAGACAAAAGCAATAAGTATAAGCTTGGGGTATGGGCAAGAAATGAGATATCTGGTATTGGAACCTTGACTTTTGTGAAGAAAAATGGACAATATGGCGCACTTGGACATCCAGTAACAAATAGTAACAGTAACACAATTTTACCTATAACCTATGGCAATATCTATGATTGCAACCTTATAGGCGTGCAAAAAGGGCAAAAAAATAATCCCGGGGAGCTACGAGGAGTATTTGTTCACAAAAATGCAAAAGGGTCAATTACAAAGAATACAGCCTACGGCATTTTTGGAGAACTATCAGACAATGACGGTTTGATAGATGCCAATAAAAGCGTAGAAATAGGGGGTAGATTAAGTGTAAAACCCGGCAAGGCAAAATTGGTGTCTAATATAAGCGGTATTCAAGAAGAATATGATATAGAAATAATTAAAGCAAGCTATCAAGCCAAATCTAGCGACAAAAGTATCGTGTTTAGGGTGGTTGACGATAGACTTTTATCTCTTACAGGTGGAATTGTTCAAGGTATGAGTGGCTCTCCAATTATACAAAATAATAAACTCGTCGGTGCGGTAACTCACGTTTTTCTGTCCGACCCGACTAAGGGATATGCGGTATACAGTGATTGGATGTTAGAGCAACTTGGATGTTAGAACAACTTAGCTAAGCATCTCTTTGCTAAATTTTATGTTCCACATTTAGGCAGCATAACAAACATTTTAATAACCATTATAAAACTCCTATATAATCCAAGTAAATCAACTTGTAAATATATAGGAGTTTTTTAAATAAAAGTTTATCTAATAATGCTACAATTTTTTTACAATTCTATAAAAAGCAAAAACTAAACGTTAGTCCTTGAAAATAAATAATCTCAATTTAATACAAAAATAAAAAGAAGCTCAAGATAATATCTAACAGCTTCTTTCTATCTAATGTGAAGCATATTTCCTTCACACTATTATGTTGTGCAGAAAAATGAAAATTATTCATCAAATTCTTCATTTATTTTTATTTTATCAGCAACGCTTCTTCTCATGTCCTCACTTATCGCTGCATAGTGTTTACGAGTTGTGTTTACATCTTTATGTCCAAGAACGTCTGCAACAATATAAATATCCCGTGTTTGCTTATATAGATTTGTACCAAAAGTACTTCTTAGTTTGTGTGGAGATATTTTTTTAAGAGGGGAGGCAATTTGCGCAAACTTCTTTACTAGGTTTTCTACAGCTCTTACTGAAATTCTTCTATTTTGCAAAGAGATAAACATTGCATTTTCGTCGTCAGGCAAGCCGAGTGTAGATCTTTTTTCTAGCCACGTTTTTAAAGCTAGAGCAACTTCTTTGGAAAAATATAAAGTTGTTTGATTCCCGCCTTTTCTTGTGACCAAAAAAGCATTTTGTCTAAAATCAAAACTTTCAACATTTAGTCCAACCAATTCAGATATACGTATTCCAGTACCTAAAAATAAAGTGATTATAGCATTATCACGCTCAAACGTTCTTTTGTTATATTCTTGTTGGCGTTTTGTAAATTCACTAGGATTTTCAATCGTCTGCATTAGTCTTTGCACTTCATCTTTTTCAAGTCTAACAATTTCTTTATTATGCAATTTCGGCGTTTCTATTTTGCTTGCCACATTGGAATTTATCATATCGTGATTAAAAAGATACTTAAAAAAACTCCTTATTGACGCAAGCTTTCTTGCCTTGCCTTTTTCATCGTTTTTATATTGCTTACCATCAATCTCATAATAAGATAAGTAGGATAAAAATTGTTCAATCGTTCTAGATTTTAAGGAGTCCAAATCTGACAAACTTATATCTGTCTCTTTTTTATGAAAAACATACCTAGCAAGATAGTCAAAAAAGATATATATATCCATAGAATAGTTCAGCCTTGTAAGAGAAGATGTGTTATTTTCTATACCAATAAAAAAGTCAAGACAATAGTCGGGGAGTCTTTCGGTATACTTAGACATCTTCATTCTATTTTGCATATCTCTTTGCTGATAATAATTCATCTTATTCATATTTAAGATTATATCACATTGTTTAAAAATAGACAAATGTTTTTAATATTTATGCGCAAAAATTTTTAATCACTACATATAGTATGAA